>JASFWK010000152.1:0-4568 GCA_050049355.1 Anaerolineae bacterium
CCATGTAGCCAGGCTGCTGGATGAAGGTGGCCACGATCAGGCGCGTCGTCAGGGATAGGAGGAAGAGCACCAGAAGGTCCCGCTGGATGCGCTTCATATCATCCCTCCGGTGCTGGCCTGTAGACACCCACTTCCCCATTGCTGAAGACCGCCGTCAACCAGGGGGCCGCAGCGGGGTCGAAAGCGCCCAAGATACGCTCCTCCGACCCGTGAAGGATGTAGGCTACCTCCCATTCCCTCAGCAGGCTCAGCCGCTCACCGTCCGATGTGGAATCGCTGAAGAAGCGAGTCACTTCCGACAGCTTCGTCTCGTAGTCCACCGTTTCCATCCCGTGTCCGATCACCACCCGGTGGCCGGTTCGGCCCACGATCAGGCTCCCGGTCTCTGGTCCTGCGAGCACTGTCTCGTTGTGCCACGTGTTCTCCCCCAGCCAATCGACTGCGTCCAGTAGATCTCTCGACCAGAAGAGGGGCGAGGCGGGGGTCGCCGCTGCTGACGTCAATGCTGTCGTCAGGAGGATATTGCTCATCGCCGCCAGCGCTACCAGGAGCGCGAGTGCGAACCACCGCCACCGTGTCTGGCGTTCTCGTTCTTCGTGCTGCGGTAGGAGGCCCTCCGCGAGGCCCACCCCGGCCAGCAGTCCCAGGGGCACCTGGACCCCTTCCAGGAAGCGGCGCTGCAGGTTCCACGGGAGGTGGATCAGGACCGCCACCAGGCCTATCCAGAGGAGAGGAAGACTCAGCCGAAGGTCTCGCCGGCGCGTCCAGGTCACCACCCCCACGACTCCCAGTGCCAGCGGGATCCCGTAGCCGCAGAGGTAGATTCGCGGCGGTGGGGAGAGGGTGATGTTCTGGGCAGACCAGCCGGCGAAGATGGGCTGGGTGCGAAACACCCACACGTCGTAGATCAGCAGGGGAACCTGCGCCAGCCCCATGGCTGTCAGCGTCGCCAGACCGCGCCAAGCGACCCGCTTAGTCCGCAGTGCCTCGATGAGCCAATAGAGCAGGGGGAGGAGATCGGCGAGGAGCAGCGCGTAGGGGTGGATGATACCTAGTCCCAGGGAGGCCGCCACTGCGAGCGCTCCCTCCCTTAGAGATGGCCCGTCAGATCCACTGAGCAGAAGCGAGAAGACGGTCAGCAGCAAGGTGGTGGCGGCGCAGAAGTGAGGGGAGGTCAGCACCGCCAGGTAGGTGAATCCGCTCAGCAGCCAGAAGTCCATAGGGGAGACGCCGCCCGGCGGTGTGGGGGCGAAGATCTCTGTCAGCCACCCAAGGCCGGAGGCGGTCGTTGCCAGCAGGAAGGCAACTCGCCGGGTGCGCACCGCCCCGACGGTGTAGGCGATGAAGCGGTAGATGGTCAGCAGCATCAGGAAACCGAACACCACGCGCGAGATCTGGTAGGTCAGAGGTAGACTCAGGCCGCAGACGCGTGCCAGGTGGCCAAGGGCGACGTAGAAGGTTTGGAGGTAGACCCCCTCGTGGTCCTCCGGCGTGAAGAGCAGCCGATACTTCCACTCCCCCCGGTATCCCTGCCACATCTTCGCCAGGTGACTGTGATAGTCCATTCGATCCAGCAGCACGCCGCTGAAGCGCTGCTGGGGGGTCTGGGCCAGATAGCCTGCCAGAACCGGAAGTGTCGAGGCGACCACTACCAGCCCTGCCACTGCTGCCGCCCACATCCACTCCCGCCGCGTCACCTTCGTCATGCTAGCGGCCCTCTCGCCGGTAAAGCGCTATCGCCAGGTCGGCAAATCCCACCTGCTCCGCCTGGACGAAGCGATTCCCCAGCCAGGCGAGTACGGCATGCTCGGCTCCTGCTGCCTGCACCTCCTCCACTTCGCGGGTGAAGTAGACTACCCAGACGCGCTCTGCCCCCCCAACGGCCTCGGTGATTGTGGGGGTGGCGAATATGCCCAGTGCCTCCTGAGTGGGGCGGGTGAGGGTATCTTGCGGGGATCCGGCCGGATCGGCCAGGAAGTCGCCCGGGAGGTCAGGAGCGTAGTAATGCATGGGGAGATAGGTCAGCTTGTTGGTGTGTACCACGGCGTCGGTAGGCTCGATGCGCGCCTCCAGATAAGTCACCGCCTCCTGAAAAGGGGGGCGGGGAAAGCCGATGTAGGCATAGTGAGCTGCCAGCGACCCGCCCGTGGTCGCGATCAGCAGGGCCGCGAGCCCGAGGCGCACGGGACGTGGGAGCCCACCCCGGATCAAGAGCCACCCTATGGCTACCGCGTAGAAGAGCGCCGAAGGGAGCAACGCACGCTCCAGGTAGACCGGACGCCAGAGCGAGACAAGCAGGAGCAAGAGAATCGGTGTCCAGGATAGGAGCAGGAACCAGCCGGCCCGCGAATGGGTCCGCCACGTTCGCAGAAGGAGCAGTGTCAGAAGGAGTAGGCCGACGAAGAGCGCCGGTCTCAACAGCCAGGTCGGCGGAGGTTCGTAGAAGGTAAGGATTGGGAGCATGGCGGCGCGGATCAGTTCCGCCGCTCCCGGGGGCGTCAGCCAATAGCCCTGTCTGACGAAACCTACCTGCTTGGGCAGCACGCCTACCAGCCACGGCGCGAATAGGGCCAGCACGGTCAGGTTGGCCAGGGCCAGCGCCGGGAGCCGCCGCCACCACTGACGACGAGCCACGGCCAACAGGTTCGCCGCGAGCAGGAAGAATGTGCCCAGGTTGTGGACATAGAGGGTGAGTGCGGCCGCCGTGACGTAGAGCGCCCACCAGCGGAAGCCCCCTTCCTCCAGTGCGCGCAGGAGTCCCCACACCGTCGTGACCGCTGCCAGTGCGAGCAGGGCGTACATCCGGGTCTCCTGGGAGTAGGCCACCTGGAATGGGCTCACCGCTGCCAGCAGTCCGACTGCGAGGCCTGTTCGACTCCCGAAGCACCAGGCCGCCAATCTCCAGAGGACGGCGACAGTGAGCATGCCTGATACCAGTGAGAGGAAGCGGACCGCGAGAGGGGACGAGCCGACCAGTCCGATCCACCCGTGGAGGAGAAGGAAGTACAAGAGGGGGTGGATGTTGGCTGCGCCTCTCCCTCCTACCGTCGTGACCGTCCCACGGACAAGTTCGGAGGGGCTCACTGATGCGTGGAACACGGCGATTGCCTCGTCGTACCAGAGGGGCCGGCTCTGGAGGTGAACCATGCGCAGACCAAAGGCCAGCAGGAGAACCAGGATCACCAGAGCTTGCCGTCTCATCCATCAATCTCCCAACCGAGTCTACCTCTCTAGCCTGTGCGTTCTGAGCACCTCTGGTAGATCTCGAAGAGCTGCCCTGCTCGATCGAACGTGTCGATCAAGCAGAAGTCACGGTTGAGATAGCTGTAGAACCCTTCGAAGTCTTGGAGGTGGATGAGATGAGTGGGCGGACTGATCCCTCCGGGTACGTGCAGTGCTACCAGCGCCACGTCGTTCGCTTCGATCTCTCTGATGAGACCGGCGCTGGTGACGAATCCCCCCTTGATTCGGCCGGTAGCGATGATTGAGGCCTGGTAGACTGAGGGGCGGCGGGCGTGGAAGTTTAGACCTGCATAGTCGCTCAGGACGAGTTCGTCAGGCGCGGTGTGATCGGCGATGTATGCGGCTAGAGCTCGCGTGCGGTCCTCATAAAGCCGGGCGTTTCGGAGGATGATCGGGGTCGACTGGGCCACGCCCAAGCCCAGCAGGAGGATCCCGACTAGGATGGGCAGGATCGCTGCCCGTGAGCTCCATCGCGATTCCATCCATCTCAGCAACTCATCCGCGATGGAGCCCAGAATCAAGCAGAAGAGAGGGACGAGGTAGAGCCAGTACCGAGGCCAAATTGGTCGGGAGAGGACGAAGAAGGCGAGTCCAGTTGGCATTTGCCATGCCAGGATTCCCTCACCAGGGCGGCGCCTGAGTCCGAGTGTGGCGAGGAACGGGAGGACGAATATGAAGACCAGGTTCTCCCGCAGGAGATGGACCAGCCCGATGAGTCCTTTCTCTGCTCTCTGAATCAGACCTGTTTGATGACCAACCTGCCAATGCTGGCCGATGACGGAGGTATAGAAAGCAGAACCTGGCGGGTAGAAGGCCAGAATCCCTCCCACAGTGATCAGGAGAAAAGGAATTCCCACCAGGGCTGCATCCTCAAGGGAGCGGCGCAGCGGCCTGCGGCCGGCCAGAGCCTGATAGATGAGGAAGAGGAGGCATCCTCCCAGCGGCAGCACCCCAAAGAGTTTGCACAGCGTTCCGGCGGCATACACTGCTCCAGATAAGGGGAGGTACCAGCGTTTCTCCCGCATCTGGGCGAAGACGAAGAAACAGAGCCCGAGGACGGAGAGGGCAGTCATCCAGGGGTCGGGCCGGAACAGACGGGCAAGGCTGTAGACCATATGGTTGAGCAGGTAGAGAACCATGCCCAGAAGGCCGGCACGCGGACTCCATATCTCACGCCCAATCAAGAAGACGGGCCAGGCGGATGCCAATATCAATACCACGCTGGCTCCGCGCAGTACACTGACGTTGAAGTCCGAAAGAAGTCCCAGGCCCACACCGGCGAGCAGGAAGAGGGGTGGCTGCTCGGTAACCAGGTCTTTCCCCGG
>JASFWK010000016.1:0-28292 GCA_050049355.1 Anaerolineae bacterium
ACCGAGAAGGAGTCTTCACTCTGCGCACCCTCGACGACGCCATGGCGATCCGGGAATACGCGGCGCGCTGCGGTGAGGCTGTGGTGATCGGCGGCGGATTGCTGGGTTTGGAGACAGCCAGGGGGTTGAAGACGTTGGGCCTCTCCGTCACGGCGCTGGAGTTCTTTCCCCGCCTTTGCCCGCGCCAGCTGGATGAGGAAGGGGCGACCGTCTTCCAGCGTATGGTGGAGCGCCTGGGTATCCGGGTAGGGCTCAGTGCCGACGCAAAGGCTATCGTTGGAGACGGGAGAGTGGAGAGCGTGGTTCTGCAAGATGGGCGGGATTTCCCCGCTCAGATGGTGGTCATCGCCGCCGGAGTGAAGAGCAACACCGAGCTCGCCGCCGACGCGGGTCTCAAGGTGGAGAAGGGTGTGGTGGTCGATGACCATATGGCCACCAGCGCGCCCCACATCTACTCGGCCGGCGATGCTGCCTCTTTCCAGGGCCGCTCGTGGGGCATCATACCGGTGGCTCGGGCCCAGGCCCTGGTGGCCGCGGCGAACATGTCCGGTGACGACGCCATCTACGAGGAGGTGGTGCCCTCTACTACTCTCAAGATCGTCGACATCGAACTCACCTCGATCGGAAGAGCGATACCAGAGGAAGAGGGGAATGTAGAGATCCGACGCTCCGACCCCGAGGCAGGGATATACAAGAAAGTAGTGCTGGAGGATGACACGCTGGTAGGTGCCATCGTCATCGGTGAAAGGGCTCTGGCCAGGGAACTGGAACGACTGATCTCCCAGAAGATAAGCATGGGCCACAAAGAGGTTGTGGAGCTGCTTGAGACCTACTAGGTAATGGTGTGGTTGTATTGAGACTGGCACGAGGCACAGGTGCCGGGGAGGTGAGAAATGGGAACGAGAGGAAGAGAGATCGTCGGTATGGACGTGGACGAACTGGTAGAGCTGCTCAACAGGGCCTTCGCGGACGAGTGGCTGGCTTACTATCAGTACTGGATGGGCGCCAAGCTGGCCAAAGGTCCAATGAAGGAAGCGGTGATCGCCGAGCTCGTCCAGCATGCCGCAGATGAACTCAGGCATTCGGATATGCTTGCGTTGAGGATCATCCAACTGGGCGGCACACCGCCCCTCGCACCCAAGGACTGGTACGAGATGACCAACTGCGGGTACGAAGCACCCGAGGATGCCTACGTTGAGGTCTTGCTCGACCAGAACATCAAGGGGGAACAGTGCGCCATCGAGGTCTATCAGAAGCTGATGGAGCTCACCAAGGAGACCGATCCGGTGACATACAACATCGTCGTCCAGATTCTCACCGACGAGGTCGAGCACGAGGAAGACCTCCAGGCCCTCGCCGAAGACATCGAGTTGATGAAAGGCAGGTAATCGGACTGGTGGCCCTCCTCCAGACGGGCGCAGGCCGGGATAGGCCCGCGGTTCCTATCTTGGCCGTCCTGGATGGGAGCTGACGATGGCAGAGCGGACACAGCACAATCTGTATGAGGCATTCGTAGGTGAGGCCAAGGCCCACCGACGGCTGCTGGCCTTCGCCGGCAAGGCAGACGAGGAAGGGTATCCGGACGTGGCGCGGCTCTTCCGCGCCGTCGCCTACGCAGAAGGAGTTCACGCCGACAGACACCTGCAGCTGCTGGGAGAGGCGGTGGTGCGCAGCACGGAGGAGAATCTCGAATCCTCCTTCAAGCGAGAGTCCACTGTGAGCGGCGTCACTTACCCCAGTTTCATCCAAGAGGCGGAAGAGGAGAGCGATCAGCGGGCCGCCCTGGCTTTCGGCCAGGCACGGGATGCCGAGGAGACACACGCCGCGCTCTACAAGCGGGCGATCGGCTGTATGCTGCGTGAGGAACCCTGCACCTACCACGTCTGTGACGTCTGTGGCTACGTCGTCGAGGGGGAGCCGCCCGATGAATGCCCCATCTGCGGGGCAAAGCAGAAGAGATTCGTGCGCATAGACTGACACTGACGATACCCCCTGTGTGGCCTCTGTCCAGAGACTTGGTCTGCTTGAACACCTGGGCCAAGTGAACAAGACACTGCAGCATGAAACCCGAGGGGGGAACTATCTCCGGTAAGGAGGTGTGAAGAATGGCAATTCTGACAGCAGCCGAAGTGCTGAACATGGCCCTGAGCGCCGAGCAGAGCGGCCAGTCCTTCTATGAGGCCGCCGCTGAGAAGATGGAAGATCAGCTGGTAAAGGATCTGCTGCGCGAACTGGCGGATTGGGAACAGCAGCACTATCAGGTCTTTCGAGAAATGTCAGATCGGGTGGGATCGCTTCCTCCACTCTCCGAATCTCAGTGGGGGGAGTACGATCAGTATATGCAGGCAGCGTTGAGCAATGCACTCTTCCGCGGGCCGGACAAGGCGCTTGCTGTGGCTGAGGAATTGGAGGACGAGGAAGAGGCTCTGCGCATGGCCTTGGGCTTCGAGAAGGACACTCTGCTCTTCTACTACGACCTGCGGGAGATGCTGCCGGCAAAGGAGCGGGAGACAGTCGACAAGATTATCCGTGAGGAGAAGAGCCACGCCTTGAGGCTAGGAAGCCTGCTCCGCTCCGGCGCGGTCGTACCGTAGCCCGAGCAGACAGGCAGGCCGAACGGAAAGGAGAGCCATGAGAAAGGGGACAGCCGTTTGGATCGCACTGGCTGCACTGATGGTGACAGTTGGGCTGTTGGGAGCGTGCAGCGCACCCGTGGAGGAGGAGGCCACCACGGAGCCCGCTCCGACCGACGGCGGGGCCGCACTCCTACAGGAGCGCTGCACCGTCTGCCACCCCCTCGATAGGGTCACGCGGGCACAGAAGACCCGCGAGGAGTGGGAGCGAACTGTCGACCGGATGGTCGGCAGGGGGGCGGAGTTGAACGAGGAGGAGCAGAGTATCCTGATCGAGTACTTGACGGAGACCTACGGGCCGTGATGTGCCCCATCGGGCTTGCCAAGGCAGGCCATCGCACCGGCAAAATGCGATGCGACTTGCCGCTGGAGACACCGTGAAACGGCCTACTGTGAAGAAACGGAGGCATGGGTAAGACAAGCTCCAAACCTTTGTCACCCCTCACCCCTCCCCTCCGGGCGGATGGAGGAGCGGTAAGAGCGTCCCGTTCAGCTCAGCCCCATACACGGTTTCTTGTTGGATAATGGGTATGAGGTCCACCATACAGATTCGCACCTTTCTACTGATAATCTTCGCCGCCTCTCTGCTGTTGGCACTTGCGGCCACTGGTCTCTTCTCAGGCTGGGTGATCCTGAGCATAGCTCAGAGCGCCTACGGCGACTGCATATACCCCAACGTCTACGTCCTAAACGCCGACCTGGGAGGACTCACGCCAGACGAAGCAGCAACTCGGCTCACAGAAACCTTCAGAGATTACGAGACCGGCGCGCTCATCCTGAGCGATGGGGAGCGGCAGTGGCGGGTTCCGTGGCCAGAATTGGGACTGCACCCCAACGTGGACGCCACGATCCAGGGCGCCTTCGCCGTGGGGCGCGCCGATCAGAGCGCGTGGATCCTCCCTCGCCTGTGGCTGGGCCGACGCGAAGTCGCCCCCGTCTTCGTGATAGATCCCGAGTCCGCGCGGGCTGCGCTGGAGCGGCTGGCTCCGGAGATGGCCGTGCTCCCGACCAACGCGACACTCCGCCTGGAGGGGAGTCAACTCGTCGCCGTGCCTGGCCGGCCAGGTCGGGCGTTGGATGTCGACGCCACCTTGGCCAAGCTGACCACCATCGCCAACCACGTGGGAAGCGACGGGCAGCTTGCCCTTGCCTTCGAGAGTGTTCCCCCTAACATCTCCGACGCCAGCCCAGCTCAGACCCAGGCCGAGCAGATGCTGGCCAATGGGATCGAGCTCTCCACCTACGATCTCTTGACGGACGAGACGTTCACCTGGACACTAGCGCGGGAGACGCTGGCAAGCTGGCTACGTGTGGAGCAGACAGAGGATGGAACCGGCCTGACCCTCCGCGGGGACGAGGAAGCCGTGCGGGAGACGGTGGCCGACCTGGCTGCAGAGTTGGGAGAGGGCCGAGGCTTCCGGCTTGATGAGGCCACAGAACAGGTACTGCATACCTTTGAGACCGGAGGCGGCACGGTTCAGCTCTACCTGACCCACCCCACGCGCACCTATACGGTCCAGGGGGGCGACAGGCTCAACACGATCGCCGCACAGTTCGGCATGCCCGCCGGGCTAATCGCCGAGGCCAACCCCGATGTTGATCTCAACTGGCTGCACATCGGTCAGCAGTTGACGATCCCCTCCCAGGACGTGCTGACGCCGCACATCCCGGTGCGCGGCAAGCGCATCGTCATCAGCACTGGCGAGCAGAGGATGCGCGTCTACGAGGAGGGCGAGCTGCTCTACGACTGGCCCGTGTCGACAGGCATCTCGAGTTCGCCCACCTACACCGGCATCTTTCAGATCCTGAGCAAGGAGGAGAACGCCTACGCCGGTCAGTGGGACCTATGGATGCCGCACTTCCTGGCCATCTATCGGGCCGGTGGCGATGTCTACAACGGCATTCACGCCCTGCCCATCCTCTCCAGCGGTCAGCGGTTGTGGGGAGGATTGCTGGGCTCGCCAGCCTCCTACGGCTGCATCATCCTGGGCATCCAGGAGGGAGAGACCCTCTATCAGTGGGCCGATGTCGGTGTGGTGGTAGTCGTCGAGTAGCCCCCTCACTTCCCCAAACGCTGAGAGTTGTCATCATTCCCAATATGCAGGAGACGCCAGCCCTCACTGACCCGAGAGAGCGAATACTGACCGACCCTCGGGGCAACACGCCGGTTCACATCGTGACTGGCGGTTGATCGCCGATATCGCGACCGGCCTCAGCATAGCTTGACGCAGCTGCACTCATCGCTTAGAATGACCTCGCCATGGAGGCTACAGCCCAAGCACTGCGGGGGATTCCCCTCCTCTCCGAGCTCTCCGATGCTGCGCTGACACGCGTCGCCAGTGCGGTTATCCGCCGCACCTACGCCCCCGACGAGACCATCATCATCGAAGGCGATCCCTGCCATGGGGCTTACTTCATCGCTGAGGGCTACGTCCGTGTCTGCCGAATCTCTCCGGATGGTCGCGAGCAAGTGCTCGTTCAACTGGGACCGGGCCAGGCCTTCAACACGGTCCCTTCCCTTCAACCCCACGGCGTCAATCACGCGACAGTTCAGGCTCTCACCCCGGTCACCGTCTACGCCATCACCCGCGAAGACCTCCGCCGGCTGGTGGTCGAGTCCCCTGAACTAGCGCTGGCCATCCTGCGCGATTTTGCCGACCGGCTGGATCATCTGACCAACTTGGTGGAGGATCTCTCGCTGCACACGGTCCGAGGACGGCTGGCGCGCTTTCTGCTGGAGCACGCCGAGAAAGGTACGGTTACCCGTCGCTGGACACAGGAGCAGATCGCCGCCCGGCTGGGCACGGTCCGCGAGATGGTGGGGCGTACGCTGCGGGCGCTCGCCGATGCCGACTTGATACGGATGGAGCGACAACGCATTGTGCTGCTCGACCGCCAGGGGTTGGAGGATGAGGCTGAACACTGAAAGTCATTTGGACAAGCCATCACCTTTGTGCTATAATCCGCGCTGCTCTAGGGGCAAGACCGTTTGAGAGCCGACCACAGGTCGGATGCAACCCAAGAACCATTTCCAAGGAGGTAGTCCAGAATGAAGGTAACGGTAGACCGCGAAGAGTGCATCAGCTGCGGGAGCTGCTACGCAGAGTGCGCTGAGGTCTTCGAGGAGAACCCCGACGACCTGTTCACTCAGATCGTTGAGGAATACAGAGCGGGCGGTCCCGGTGAGGGAGAGGTGCCCGATGATCTCGAAGACTGCGTGATGGACGCAGCCGACGTGTGCCCCGTCGAAGTCATCCAGTACGAGGAATAGTTCCGAAACCTACGGCGCTGGGGCGCCGGAACCACCACGTGTGGCTCCGCGATCCCTGATCACTCGCGGTCTGGGGGCAAGCCCCGAAGCCAAGAATGTGTGACTTCCGTCACAGACGAGCGACCGCCTTTCTGTCACCAACGTACAGAAAGGCGGTCGCTTCCTTGTGGGTTTGCCAATGCAGAGGAACGCTCAGGCCACCCGGCTCGCCTGAGAGGTTGCGGAACAACCAACTCTCAGGCATCGGCACGTCCCCCAACAGCGGACCCGCCTCTTCTGGAGTCACCGCGCAAGCCCTGTGACTTTTGTCACAGACGACCAGCCACCTTTCTGGTATGATGGTGGTGAAGTGGTAGTCGGGATCGTGTACAGAGTTCGTAGAGGCCCGGAACTGACAGACTCGAAGCCTACTTGAAGCGAATAGGAGATCGGACAGATGAGTATAGATCAGAACACGCTGAGGGAGAAGGTCGAAAGCTCCCTGAGTTCGATAAGGCCCCGCCTCCAGGCTGACGGGGGAGACATCGAGTTGATAGACGTGAACGACGAGGGCGTCGTCCTCGTAAGACTCGCGGGCGCCTGCCGCGGATGCCCAGGGGCGATCATGACGTTGAAGATGGGTATCGAGCGGATACTGAAGGAACAGATCCCTGAAGTCAAGAGAGTAGAGGCTACCTCAACACACCACTCAGCCGTGCATTGAGGTATCAGCCGCAATGTCTGTGAAGAACTGGGTACTACCCGAGATCAACCTGCTTCTATGCAACCAGTGTGGCACATGCATCGAAAGGTGCCCCGCGGGCGCCCTGGAGATGGAGCCCGAAGGGCCGTTCATCGCCCGACCCTTCGACTGCAGCTACTGCGCGCTGTGCGACGCGGTTTGCCCGCGGGAAGCGATTACGTGTACCTACGAGATCGTTTGGGGAGCCAAGGATAGGTAGAGAGGTTTCTATGGCAATACGACAGATCGTGCAGATCGATGAGGATCTCTGCAACGGCTGCGGCGCCTGCGTGACGCCGTGTGCGGAGGGCGCGATTCTCCTTGTGGATGGAAAAGCGAAGGTAGTAGACGAAACGTTGTGCGACGGAGCCGGGTTTTGCCTGCCAATCTGCCCGACCGGTGCTCTGAGCATTGAGGAGCGGGAGGCTCCCGCCTTCAACGAGGAAAAGGCCGAAGCACAGATGCACGAACGAGGCCGAGTTTATGTCACGCAGCGATGCTTCCGCTGCGAGACAGGCGAGGCTGACGCTCCACTTGTGCCCATTCGCTACCAAGGAGAGAGCCTGTGGGTCTGCAGCCGCTGCCTGCCGGCGCTCATTCACGGGTAGGAAAGTCCGATAGTAGAGGACATAGGTGAGCTGTGATGTACGAGAGCTTCAGCGCCGACTACGATCGCTTCGTCGACTGGCCGAGCCGGCTCGCAGCTGAGCTGCCTTTCATTGAGCAGGAACTGGAGACAATGGAAACCCGCCGGGTCTTGGACGCCGCCTGCGGCACGGGGATGCACGCCATCGCGCTGGCACAGCGAGGGTACGATGTGGTGGGGGCCGATCTGAGCCAGGGGATGGTCGAGCGTGCGCAGGCCAACGCTGCCGACGCGGCGGTAGAGGTGCGCTTTGAGGCAGCCGGCTTCGGAGAGCTGAGTGCGAAGGTGGGCACTGGCTTCGACGCCGTGCTCTGCCTGGGCAACTCACTGCCTCACGTGCTGACCTCAGCCGACCTGGCGGCGGCGCTGGACGACTTCGCCGCCTGCCTGCGGCCGGGCGGTCTGCTCATGATCCAGAACCGCAACTTCGACCGCGTGTTGACCCGTCACGAGCGATGGATGGAGCCGCAAGCCCACCAGGAGGGGGAACTGGACTGGCTCTTCCTCCGCTTCTACGACTTTGGGCCCGATGGCCGGTTGGCTTTCAACGTGGTGACACTGCGGCGGGAGGGCGGAGGCGATTGGAGCCAGCAGGTCACCAGCACCCCGTTGTGGCCGCTGACGCAAGCGAAACTGATCGAGGCACTAGACGCCGCCGGTTTCGACGAACTCACTTGTTGGGGGGATATGGGGGGAACACCCTTCGATCCGGAAACCAGCCCCAATCTGGTGACAACAGCGCGCGGACCTGAGCCCTGAGGTTATGGATTACGTCTCAAGCTTCGACTACCGATGGCAGGAAGCGAATCCTTGGATGTCCACAGGTGGTGCCTGATAAATTCGATGGAGGTGGGAGAATGACTGCGAATCGAGTGGAGGAACTGACAGAGGTCCTGCGCCGTCTCACCGGCGGCGAAGATCCCGAGCAGGTCAAGAAGGAGGCGGAGGGTATCGTGCGCGAGATCACGCCACAAGAGCTCTCCCTGGCCGAGCAGCAGCTGATCCAGGAGGGCGTGGACCCTCAGGAGCTGCGCCACCTGTGCGAGGTCCACCTGCGCGTGCTATCCGAAGAAGTCCACCGCTTCCGCGCGTCCCTGCCCAAGGGTCACCCGGTGAACACGCTGATGGCCGAGCATGAGGTGATTCTTGAAACACTGGCACAGCTGGAGGAGGTAAACCAGGCCGTCCAGCAAACAGAGCAGTTGACCGCCGAGCAGGTCGAGCAGCTGGAGCAGATCGCTACCCACCTGGTAGAAGCCGAATCCCATCATCAGCGCGAAGAGGAGGCACTCTTCCCCAGGGTGGAAGAGCGCGGTGTGACCGGGCCGCCGCGGATCATGCGCCTGGAGCACGACGAGCTCCGTCAGAGGAAGCACGCGCTCCTGGAGCTAGCCCGGTCCGCCACGAGGATGCCCCTGTCGGACTTCAGAGCCCGTTTGAACGAACTGGCCCCCTACCTGGTGCTCCACCTGCGAGACCACATCTTCAAGGAAGATAACATCCTCTACCCCACGGCGGTCGAGGTCGTAACAGAACCGGCCGTGTGGGAGGAGATCAAGGCCCGCTGCGACGAGATCGGCTACTGCTGCTTCACACCGGCCGAGCCGTCGGCGACCAGCTCTACCTCGTGAGGGGCAACATGCGCATATTGGCGATCATCACCGGCGAGTACGGCCAACGGCATCTAGACAACATTCGTGCTCATGCCCCGCCCGAATGGGAGATCGAGGCATGGCACGCCCCAGCGTTCTATCCGCCCGTAATAGACTATCCCGAGGACCACTTACCGGAATCGCTTCCGCCGGCCGACCTGATCCTCTCCTTCGGCGAGCACAAGGGCGTGGCGGAGTTGATCCCCGAGATTGTCAAGATGACCGGCGCAAGAGCGGTCATCGCACCGGTGGACCGGGAGGAGTGGCTGCCTCGGGGCCTGGCGCGCCAACTGCAAGGGTGGCTCGCGGAACTGCACGTAGCCTGCGTCACGCCGAAGCCGCTCTGCTCGCTGACCAAGACCCACTACAACGTCAAGCGGCATCGAATGGCGTACGACGATCCGCTCATCGCCGAGTTCGCCCACTACTTCGGCCGGCCGGAGTTTCGGATCGCTGTGGATCCAGAAACACAGACCATCACCGAGGTAGAGGTAGTGCGTGACGCCTTCTGCGGCTGCGCCCGTCACGTAGCCAAGGGGCTGGTGGGGGTCTCGGCAAACGAGGCCGAGCAGCAGGCAGGGCTGCTCCATCATCACTACCCCTGCCTGGCCAGCATGGGCAAAGATCCGGACTTCAACGATACGCTGATGCACGTCTCCGGGAATATTCTTAAGGAGCAGGTAGGCCACCAGGTGCGCCCATACAGAAAGGAGCGCTACATCGTCCCGGGGAAGTTGAGTGAAGAGTAGGTGCCCACATCGCTCGAAGCTGAGAAAACCCCGCCCGGCGAGCGCGTCCAGCCCTCGAGAACTGACTTACCAAGGCCTGCCACACGGTTAACCAAGCGCGCCAGTCCTCTAACACAGATTTAATAGAAGATGGTTGACTTTATTATTCAAGTGTGGTACAATACTTTCCCCATAGGGGGTGCCATCAACAGAAGCCGCACTGCATCCAATGCAGACAGAGAGGTTGGAGGGCGCTGAATGTTTGAGACCAGGATCTACTTGGACAACGCCGCCGCGACGCGGCTGGATGAGCGTGTGCTGGAGGCGATGAAGCGCTACTTCTTCGACACCTACGCCGTCGCCACCTCTCAGTTCGGCTATTCCCTGGGTATGGACGCGCGAGACGCGCTGGACATCGCTCGCGCGCAGATCGCGGCCGCCCTGGGTGCCAGGCCAGAGGAGTTCCTCTTCACCTCTGGCAGCACAGAATCCAGCAACCTGGCTCTCAAAGGAGTGGCTCTCGCATTGGCGGAGAAGAAGGGTCGTCACATTGTGACCACTCCCATCGAGGACTTCCCAGTTCTGCACAGCGCCCGTTCGTTGGAGCGACAGGGTTTCCAGGTGACGCACGTGCGCGTGGATGAGACGGGTCGCGTGGACCTGAATCACCTGCGCGAGTCCATCACTCCCGAGACAATCCTGGTCTCCATCCAGGCAGCCAATCAGGAGATCGGAACGCTTCAGGACTTGGAGGCCATCAGCGAGATCTGCCAAGAGAAGGAGGTCCTCTTTCACACCGACGCCACCCACAGCTTCATTCGCGTCCCGCTGGACGTGCGGGAGATCCCGGTGGACCTGGTGACCGTCGCCGGCCATACTATTCACGGACCGAAGGGGATCGGCGGGTTGTACGTGCGCAAGGGGACCCCCGTACACAAGTGGATGGATGGTGGCTTTCAGGAGTTCGACCTGCGCCCTGGCGTGGAGAACATCCCTGGCGCAGTCGGTTTCGCCAAGGCAGTGGAACTGGTCACGCCCGAGGAGACGGCCCGCCTGCAAGCCATGCGCGAGCGGTTGATCGAGCAGCTCCTGGAGATCCCCCATACCCGCCTCAACGGCCACCCCGTCCACCGACTGCCCAACAACGCCAACATCTCCTTCCGTTTCGTGGAGGGGGAGTCACTGCTGTTGCACCTGGACATGCGGGGCTTCGCCGTCAGCACTGGCTCCGCTTGCTTCAGCCGTTCTCTGGAGGCTAGCCACGTCATCCTGGGGATAGGCGGGAATCACGAGCGGGCCCATGGGTCCGTTCGCTTCACCTTCGGCCGCTACAACAAGGAGGAGGATGTGGACGCGGTGGTTGAGGCGATCACCGATGTGGTGAAGGAGCTTCGGCGGATCAGCCCGCTGGGGAAGGATGAGTAGATTCGGATTCCAGACAGAAGGCCTTTCCATAGATCAAGGAGGAAAGTGTCATGCTGAGCAAAGCGATCCAAGACGCGATCAATGAGCAGATCAAGAACGAACTCTATTCCGGCTACCTGTATCTCTCGATGGCGGCCTACAGTGAAGATGCCAACCTTCGCGGCTTTGCCCGCTGGATGCGCCTTCAGAGCCAGGAAGAGGTCAGCCATGCGATGAAGTTCTTCGACTTCATCAACGAGCGTGGTGGGCGCGTCGAACTGCACGCCATTGATAAGCCGCCGGCTGAGTTCGAGTCGCCGCTCGAACTCTTTGAGCAGACCCTCGAACACGAGCGCAAGGTGACAGCCATGATCAACCAGCTTTATAAGCTTGCGGTCGAGGAGGAGGACTATCCTACCCAGATCATGCTGCACTGGTTCATCGAGGAGCAAGTCGAGGAGGAGAACAGCGCCAGCGAAATTCTTGAGAAGCTGAGAATGGTCGGGGACACACCCGAGGCGCTGGTCATGTTGGATAAGGAACTAGGAAAGCGCGGAGCTTAGCAGAACAGAGCACCGCGAGAAACCCGAGGAGTGAACGCATGCCCGTACCCTATAGCGAGATCGTAATGGAACACTTCCGCAACCCCCGCAACGTGGGGCGGATAGAAGACGCCGATGCCAAGTCAGTCGAGGGAAGCCCTGCCTGCGGGGACATGGTCTCCGTCTACCTGAAGGTCGATCCTGAAACTCACCGCATCGCCGATATCAAGTTCGAATCCTACGGCTGCGCCTCTAACATCGCCACCGGCTCCATCATCACCGAGTTGGCCAAGGGCAAGACCCTGGAGGAGGCCAAGAAGATCACGTGGAAGGAAGCCGCCGAGGCGCTCGGTGGCCTGCCTCCGGTGAAGACCCACTGCTCGGTGCTGGCGGTAGACGGGCTGCGGGGGGCGATCCAGAACTACGAGGAGCGCCACGGCCTGATCAAGGAGCGTGAGCCCACGACGGTCGAGACGGTGCGCAGACGACTGAAGCGAGTAATGAATCCGATGGTCGGGCTCGACCTGGTGCGAACCGAGCTGGTCAGGGAGATAGAGATCGCCGAAGGGACGGTGCGGGTGGTGGTCGATCTGCCAGCCGATCATCAGTTCGCCGCCAACATTCGCGAGGAGATCGTGGAGAAGATCGAGCCCCTGTGGGATGTAGAGGCGGTGGCGGTCGAGTTTGCCGGCTAGGAGGTAGAAGATGGCCGAGATTAGGGTAGACTGCCGGAACGAGACTTGTCCCGTACCCCTTGTGGAGACACGAAAGGCGTTGCGCCGTGCTGAACCGGGGGACCTGGTGGTGGTGGTAGGAACTCACCCTGCCTCCAAAGAAGAGATCCCCATGGCCGTTAAGGCACTGGGATTGGAGCTCCTTGACGTCGAAGGGACGGATACCGACTGGACGATTCGCATTCAGCGATGAGCAGGGCGTCCAAGCGACCAGTCAGGGGAGGAAGAGAGTGGCACGCTACGGCGTTAGCACGAAGCTGAGTCCGGAGATGATCCTTGAAAAAGCCGCAGCCTTCTTCGGTGAAGACGGCCTAGGGCTAGAGTTGGTAGAAAGAGATCCATGCTGTGCTTCCTTCAAAGGTGGCGGCGGCCACGTCAGTTTGACGGTCAGTGAAGGCGAGAGGCGGACCGAGGTGGAACTGGAGACGCGTGAGTGGGACTACCAGGTCAGGCAATTCATCAACGAGATAGGCTGACCGTCCACCGGACTCCTGAATTGAGAAAGAAGAGGAAACGGGATGGAGCAACGCGAGAAGGATACTGAGCGAGTGACAATCATCCTGCACAGCGGCGATATGGATAAGATGTACAGCGCTCTGATCATCGCCGACGGCGCCCTGGCGATGGGGATGGAGGCCTCTATCTACTTCACGTTCTGGGGACTCCAGCGGCTGCAGAAGGGCGGGCTGGAGAAAGGCCCCCTCTCCAAGATGAACCTCCTGGGCCTGGGCAGATGGATGGTCAGACGGCGGATGAAGAAGGCCAACGTCGCCTCCCTGGAGAGACTGCTTCAGGAGTTTAAGGAGCTAGGCGGCAAGATCATCGCCTGTGAGATGACGATGGAGATCATGGGCATTCGTCGCGAGGATCTGCGGGATGACCTCATCGACCGTTATGGTGCGGTGGGCACCTACATTCAGGAAGCGCGGAATTCGAGCATCACGCTCTTCATTTGACCTCATCCCGCACAGCCCGTCAAGAGAAAGAATCATCGGCGGTAAGGAGGGTTCGATGGCAGAGAATCAGGGGTGGTGGAAGTGCTCGAACTGCGGCTATACGCTTCAGTCGGTCACCCCGCCGGAGGAATGTCCCAGCTGCGAGCAGAAGTGCGCTTTCATCGATGCCACCTGTTACACTCCCGAGTGCGGTGGGCCCGGCAACGTCGACCCGCAGATCGCCCAGAAGCGCTAGAAGGTAGCGCAGCCACAAACTTGACAAGGAGTCAGAGAATGCCCAAGGCACGAGGCAGCGTTCGTGGTTCCCGCAATGAACACGAGATCGTCTTCTATGGAATCTCCACCTGTATCTGGTGCAAGCGGACCCGCAAGTTCCTTGAGGATCACGGCGTGGATTTCGACTATGCGTACGTGGATCTGATCCAAGGCCAGGAGCGGGAGGAGATCCTGCGGGAGGTTCGACGGTGGAACCCCGCCACGTCCTTTCCCACCATAGTCGTTGATGACTCTCGATGCGTGATCGGCTACAAGCCCGACGAGATCGCGGAGGTGCTCGGACTATGAACGAAGAGAGTACTATCCCTCGCGAGAAGATAGACGCCCTCTACGAACAGCTGGATCGAGAAGCAGAGGCCTCTGGGTATCACCTCAACCCCAACCGAGAGTTCACACGGGGCTTGGTGGAGGGGCTGCTGATCAACAAGGAGCGATACGGCTACCAGGCCTGTCCATGCCGCCTTGCGACGGGGGAAAAACAGGAGGACCTGGATATCATCTGCCCCTGCGACTACCGTGACGCCGACCTGCTCGACTGGGGAGCCTGCTACTGCGCTCTTTACGTCTCCGACGAGGTCGTACAGGGTAGGCGAGAGGTGAAGCCTATTCCAGAACGGCGCCCGCCTGAGGGCCAGCGCCCGCAGGACGCTCCCTCCTATGTGCCTGACCAGCCGAGGGGGGAGGAACCCGCGCTGCCGGTCTGGCGCTGCCGCGTGTGCGGCTACCTCTGCGCCCGCGAGAGGCCTCCGGGCGTCTGTCCCATCTGCAAGGCCAAGCAGGAGCGCTTCGAACGCTTCTGGTGAGAGAGAGGGAAAGCCAGCCCCACAAGCCGCGGGTTCCCGAGCAGAGGATTCTATGAGAAAACCCCTCGTGTATGCCATCGTGGCTCTGGGTGTATCTACCCTCGCCTGCGGACAAGCCGCGCCCGCTACCAGCCCACCGTCGACGGCTGGAGCGCCGACAGCTACCCCTGTCACAGCCCTCACCCGGTCAGGGGGAGACAAGTTCGTCGTCGCCATTGAGTACGCCGTGCCAGGGTTGGCCGAGGCGTACGCGCCGACGGGCGTGAGGTACGCCAAACCGATGCCGGCCTACGGAGTGTGGGGCAACATTGAGCCGCAGCCCGGCCGGTACGACTGGGCTCCACTGGACGCGGTCATCGCCGATTACCAGGCGGCAGGCTTCACCGGCATCCAACTGCTTCTGTCCGCCGAATCGCCCTGGGCCGCCACAAGACCCCCGAGCGGTCTGGACAAGGGTGACTCCTTTCCCCGCGAAGAACACTTGGACGACTACAGCGCCTTTGTCCGCAGCGTTGCCGAGCGATATGACGGCGACGGCGTGGACGACGCACCTGGCCTCCTCTTCCCGATCCACCACTACGGCATCGAGCGAGAGTACACAGGCTTCTGGCCAAGCGGAGACGGTCAAGACTACGTGCGCCTGCTGCGCATCGCCTACCCCCAGATCCACGCCGCTGACCCCGATGCCGAGGTGCTGCTCGTGGCACTCCTGCTGACCGACGTATTCGACGGCGCGCCCGAAGCGGAAGAGGTCGAACGCCGATTCCGACAGACGCCGATTCTAAGCTACAGCCTGTCCGACATCCAGACCCTGCTGGCCGCATGCGACGCCTATGACATAGTAGACTTTCACAGCCTGGGTGACTACTCTGAGATTCCGCCGACGGTCGCCTGGCTGCGAACCGCGCTGGAGGCAAACGGCTGCGGCGAAAGGCCGATCTGGATCGGGGACGCGTTCAGTATGTCGGCACTCATCGGGTACGCTGATCCCTTCGGCCTTGTCCCGCCGCGCCCCTTCGCCCCGGCAACGCTCGAAACCCGCGATGCCGCCCTCACTCTCCTGCAGTCCGTGGCCGATCCGGCCGCAGTCGACCACGACGAAGCGACTGCCTGGCTGCAGGCGGAGATGGCACGGGGGCTGGTCAAAAAGATAGTCGTCGCAGCCGGCGAGGGAGTGGCTGGCATCAACATCGGCAACCTCGAAGATTGGTCCGTCGGCAACGCAGCCGTGGTGAATACCGGCCTGGTCCGCTCGCTGGGAGCTTCGGCATTCATGGGAATGATGGATACGTCCCTCACCAACCGCCACGCCGGCGGCCCACGCCAGGGCGACCTCGGCACCATCACCCGCGTGCGTCAACCGGGCCCCCCACGCCCCGCCTTCTACGCGCTGCAGCTCGTCATTGACAAGATTGGCGGATTCACCGCCGTGGAGAAGCTTGACCTTGGAGCGGGCGTGTGGGCCTATCGCTTTGAGAGATCCACCGGTCCGATGTGGGTGCTTTGGTATGACGACGGGCAGCTGCACCTGCCGGGCAACACACCGCCCACCACTTCCATAGATCTGCCTACTGGCACCCGACGTGTACTCGTCACACGGACCCCGACCACCGCCGCGGGGCCCGAGACACAGATACTTGAGACAGACGACACTCAATTGCAGATAACGCTTGATTCAACACCGATTTTTGCTCACGCTAGCGACTGACGAGAGGGGATGGAGGATCTCTGAGAGGGCCCTCCGGTGAGACTGGGCATCCGGTCAACCAGCTGGCCCTGATAGATGGAGACGTGGAGTATGAATCCAGAGATTACAGCGGCCGTCAACGCGCTGAAGATCGCTATCCAGACAGAGCGAGAGGGCCGCCAATTCTACCGGGAGGCCGCGAGGAAGACCCAAGACCCCAAGGGCAGGGAGATGTTCGCCAGCCTGGCTCAAGATGAGCTCGCTCATGAGCGCATCCTGAACGAGCGTCTGGAGGGGTTGGAACGTCAGGGGGAGTGGCAGGCCGGCGCGGATCAAGAGTGGCCTGCCGCCGACCTCCCCTCCGAAGGGATCCCTATCTTCTCCCGGGAACGGATCGCCAGGGACGTCCGTCAGTACACCTATGAGCTCTCGGCCCTGCGTATGGCCTACCTCCTCGAGAGAGACGCCGTCACCTTCTACACCCGCGCCGCTGAGGAGACCGACAACGCGGTCGGGAAAGCGATGTTCGAGGAATTGGCTGAATGGGAGCGGAACCACCAGCGCATCCTGGAGCAGGAGTACGATTTCCTCGGTAAGCAATTCGAACTGGCCATGGGGTTCGCCCCATTCTGACGCTGACATCGTCTTCGGTCTCGGCGCTTGCGCCCTTTCATAGGGCCAACAGAGACCGACTCGACCGAGAAGTGTGGCTTCTCCGAACCCCCTAGAGCCCCAGGATCGGCTGACTGCTCATTGAAACGGAGAGGACCGAACCCGGAGCAAACGGGCAGGTGGGACGAGAGAAGGAGGCCGAAATGTACAAGCGCGTATTGGTTCCGATGGAGAAGGTCGGAGGAGCCGAGGTTCACATGCGGCACGCTTCGACCCTCGTCTCCAAACTGGGGGCCGAGATGACCTTGCTGCGTGTGGTTACGGTCGTTCCCTCGGAGGAGTACTTCTTCAAACGCGTTCAAGTCGAGGAAGGCTCCAGCGGAGCTCGAAGGAAAGCGGACGCAGAGGCGTATCTGGCAGAGCTGGCACGGCGGCTCCAGGATCAGGGGGTGAACGCGGAGCCAATTGTGATCATCAGCGACAGGGCGGAGGGTGAAGCCATTGTGGAATACGCGGTCGAATCCGATTGCGACCTCATCGTTCTGCCCAATCAGCGCCGCTCTGCAGTCGGTCGTTGGCTGCAGGGCAACATCACGGCCAAGGTGCAGCGCCGTTCGCGCGTTCCGATCCTGCTGGTCAGAGAAGGGGCCTAGAGAGCTCGCCCTAGGAGGACAAAATGGATCGCTCCGAGATCATCGAGGCTTTGAATAATGACTTGCGTGCCGAGTTGAGCGCAGTGGAGATGTACGCCCTCCACGCCGAGGCTATCACCGACGACATCATCGCTCAGGGGGTGCGCGCCATCATGGTTGTGGAGCAGCGCCACGCGCGCGACCTGGTCGAGCGCATCAGAGCCCTGGGCGGGACGCCCGTTGAGCCGGGAGGCGGGGAGACTGCCATGGGGCGGGCAGCTGCGGCAGCCAGTGCACAGACCTCAACAGAGGAGATGCTGCGTCTGGAGTTGGCTGAGGAACAGCAGGCCATCAAGGACTATGCCACCCAGATTGCCGAGATTATGGACGATGAGGAGACCCTGGATATGCTGGAGGAGCACCTGCTCGATGAAATGCAGCATGCCAGGTGGATGAAGGCACACATCGCCCGCCAGCGCAAGTGACAGATTGCCCTAACCCTGCCGGCTTGAGACGGAGGTCTCAGCATCGGCGCGGAGAGCACCATCGACGTGACCATCGCCAGATGCCCGACCGCGGTGGCTTGAGGACTTGAAGGAGAGCCATCTATGGGAGAGAGAGTCATCGTCCGTCAGAACAGTCAGTTTGAGACGGAAATCTTGGCCTCGGATCCCCATTCCGACGAGGATCAGCTTCATCCCATCGAGGACTTTCGGCAGCTGACAGCCTACGGGATGCTGCTGGCAAGCCTCGGCTCGTGCACGGCCATAGTCATGCACACCTATGCCCAGCATCACGGGCTCGACCTACAGGACGTGGAACTGCGTCTGGAATATGACCGCATCTTCACAGACGACTGCGAGGAGTGCGAAGAGATCCAGGAGTACAAAGAGCAGATCGAAAAAGAGATCGTGGTGGTCGGCAGCCTCACACCCCAGGAGCGCAAACGGCTCTACAGAGTCTCCCACTATTGTCCGATCCACAAGATGCTCGAAGGCGGAATCGAGGTGCGGTCAGCCCTGACGGAGGAGGCCAGTTCCCCATAACCGAGCACGTCGCCGCACCTTGAGTGGGGCGGCGTCCGAGAGCGCACCGCCAGCCCATCGGATTGTCAGAGCAAGAAGAGACAGGCTCGGAGGCGTCAAAGGCAGGTTCTAGCTACCGGACAGTTTGGCCTAGCGCCGAGCCGAGGCGCTGATCGAGTGATCGAGCTTCGCTCGATCGTATCGAGATCAAGCCTCGGCGGTTCAAATCGCTGTTCTTGGTCTCGACGCTGTGCTGAGTGGCTCAGCCGGCAAGCAGGGCTCCAGAGCGTGGAAGGGGGCAGATGTGGGAAGACTGAAAGAGATGGATACCCCCATCTTCTGGGCTGAGGGGCACCCTGGCCCCTTGGAGGCCAAAGGATGGCGGATCGAACTGGGCGGGCTGGTCGAGAGGCCGGTCAGCGTGACCTACGATGAGATTCTTGCGCTCCCGAAATCAGTTGCCGATGCCCGGTTGACGTCGGTTTCGGGTTGGAGTGTGCGAGGCAATTGGGGCGGCGTGCGCCTCGAAGATCTATTGGCGCTTGCCAAGCCGAAGCCCGAAGCAACCCACGTGCAGTTCATCTCGTATCGCAAGGTCTATGCGACGTCTATCCCACTGGACGTAGCGCTGAAGGAACGCACACTGCTGGCCTATGAATTCGACGGCGAGCCGCTGGATTCCGACTACGGCGGTCCTGTGCGTATCTTCTGCCCATATCTGTGGGGATACAAGTCAGCAAAGAGCGTGGTCGCCATCACTCTGGAGGACCATTCGATCCCCGGCTACTGGGAGGTGCGCGGCTACCCCGACGGCGCGCGGATCAAGTCCAGACAGGTCTATGACATCAACTCCGGAAAGTGGCGCCGCATCCCCGGCGGCGAAGTGATTGAGTTCGTAGATTGATGAACGGGGAAACCCAGAGATGACGCGCGTGCTGGGCATCGCCGGGAGCCCTCGGCGCAGGGGCAACACGGAGATCCTGCTGGATCAGTTCTTGGCTGGAGCGGAAGCGGCAGGCGCCGACGTAGAGAAGATCGTGGCCGCGCAGCTCAATATCGCCGGCTGCATCGCCTGCGACGACTGCTGGGATGATGGTGTGTGCGTCGTCCAGGACGACTTTCAGGCCGTGTACGAGAAACTCCTCGCCGCCGACGTCATCGCCCTCGCCGCGCCACTCTTCTTCTGGAACCTGCCCGCGCAGGTCAAAGCTCTGATCGATCGCAGTCAGTGCCAATGGGCACGCAAGTTTGTGGTCAAGGTTCCACTGCCTCCCACCTCCAGCGGTCGCGCCAGAAGACGCGGCGTGTTCATCAGCGTTGGAGGAGATCGCAAGCCGGGTTTCGAGGGAGCAGTACGCACAGTCAAGAGCTTCTTCAGCGTGCAGGAGGCAGACTACTGGGGCGAACTCCTCTACCACAACGTGGACGCCAAAGCGGAGATCGAGGAACATCCAACAGCCCTGCGAGATGCATTCGAGACAGGCCGCCGTGTGATAGAAGAGGTCTGAGAGTAGCAGAACCTCTCATCCACAGAATCGGCCTAGAAGCACGAAGCGGGCCAGGTTGAAGACCGGCCCGCTTCGATTACCCGAACGCCGTTGGCCGGTCAAACGCGGCCCCACAAGCACAGCCAACAAGCCTGAAACCGTACGGGCCTTCTAACAGTGATTTAGTAAAAGGATATTGATTTTATCATAGCAATATGATATAATGTCGCATCCGTTTGTGGGCGGAGTTAGAGGATACCTATGTTGAGCTGGTTTAAGGAAGGACAAAGGCTGAGAAGGATCGGCCGGGCGTGTGGCTGGGCGGCGATGGCCTTGCTGGTCTTCACCATGCTGACTGGATACGGGATCACCCAGTTTCGCATCGTGACCGGTATGACGTTTGGAGTCCTGAGCAAGCCCGTCTCCCACAAGCTGCACCAATGGACGGAGATCCCCCTTCTCATTCTGACGCTGACACACGTCAGCCTTGCCGTTTGGGCGCGATGGGTCGCCTCCAAACAGGGAGGTAGAAAGTGACGAGAAGAGCGAATTACGTCTTGGTGGCGCTGATCTTGGGTGGCGCCTTCTTGACGGCCTGCGCTGGAGCGGGGAGTGATCCCACGGAGCTGGAGGCTGTCGAGATCCGCGAGTATCAAGGAGAGCAACTCTCTTCGATCAACGACTTCCGAGAGAACTCTATCGCCGGACCTCAGGAGATATCGCTGGAGGAGTACCGCCTGCGCATCACCGGCCTAGTGGAGAATCCACTCTCCCTCACCTACGACCAGGTGCTCGATCGGGAGCACTACAACAAGGTCGTCACACTCCACTGCGTCGAGGGGTGGGATGCTACGATCCTCTGGGAGGGCATTCTGCTGGAGGATCTTCTAGAGGAGGCCGGTGTCGACGATGAGGCACTCATCGTAATCTTCCACGCCGCCGACGGATACACCTCTTCCCTACCACTCGACTTCATCCGCGAGAACGACATCCTGCTGGCCTACAAGATGAACACCGTCACGCTCCCCCCAGAGCGCGGGTTTCCCTTTCAGGTGGTCGCCGAGTCCAAGTGGGGATACAAGTGGGTGAGGTGGGTGACGGAGATCGAGCTCTCCGCCGACGCTGACTATCGGGGATACTGGGAGAGTCGCGGCTACAACAACGAAGCTGACATCTCCGGCCCGATGTTTGAAGGCCGGTGATGGGGCTGGGGAGACCTCGTCGCGACGCGCGCCGTCAACGCAACCCCGTCAACCTTATGAGCACGTCCAGGCGGAGCCAGACATATGCAGGAGCCGTCTTGCGCCGTCCACCGCGCTACGGCGAGGGGGTCCCCAACCGCAGAGGCCCGACTGGCTCCCCTGCCCAGGGATCCATTTGCGGCGGATCGTCGTCGAACCATTCGCCGTATACCGCTGGGAACAGCCCATCCCGGGCCATCGCCCGCAGCGTCAGGTTGACGAGATCACGGAAAGCCGAGTCGCCCGGCGGCAGCGCCAACGCGAGCGGCACGCGGGTCAGCCGGTCAGCGGTAACGCCGAGGCCGGGCGTCGTGTAGGCTGGCCCCAAAAGATCGGCGCGGTCTCCCACTACGGCCACCACCTCCCCCGCTTCCAGCGCCGCTACAGCTTCGTCCAGGCTGGCTTTGGGAAAGACCACCACAGATACGCCCGCCTCCCGGCTCACCTGCTGCAGCACGTCGGCGCTCCCGGTATCGGCCACTGCCGCCACCGCCTGCCCGTCGAGACCGGCAATTCCACCCACAGGGGCGCCCGCCCGCACCATCATCCCCTCCCCGGCTACGTAGGTGGTCAGGCTGAAGTCCGCCTGCAGCTCCATCTCGCGCGTATGAGGAAGGGCACCGATGAGCAGATCCGCTTCCCCCTCCACCAGCATCCGCAGCCCCTCCTCAAATGTCACCGGAAGGAAGTTCACCGCAGTCCCATCCCCCAGCCAGCGGTCGGCCAGCATTCGCACCAGATGGACCTCATAGCCAGCCGGTTCCCCGGCCTCGGTCAGATAGGCGAAAGGGGACTGTCCATCGACCATCGCCACGCGCAGCCACCCGCCGGTCTGAACGGCCTCCAGCGTCCCTGAGACGGAGGGGGTATCTTCCGCTTCCTCGAGCGAGAGCGTCGACGTGCCCGGCCAAACTTCGGGCGCCGGGAGCGTGTCGCCCGGGAACCAGCGGGCGTAGAGCTCGTCGTAAGCACCATCCACGAACATCTCCTGGAGGGTGAGAGCCACCAGATCAGCCAGTCCCGGCTCGCCGTGGACAAAGGCGGGTGCCACCGCCGCCGAAGTGTACTGGCCCACGATGGCGGTGTCCGGCTGGCTTCTCAGGCCTCGCACAAGCCGTCTGCGCAGATCAGCCACAGCATCCACATCTCCTCCAACAAGCGCCGTCACGGCTTGATCGAAGTTGGTGTAGGGTTGGATTGTGGGGGTGAACTCAACCGTCTCCGCCAGCGTCTCCTCCGCTTCCGCGCCGGAGACCACCCCCACCAAGCGTCCCCCCAGATCGGCCGGCGCCGTGATCGTCGGCACGTCGGCAGCCCGCACCAGCAGCGCCTGCCCGTCCAGGAAATAGGCAGGGCCAAAGTCCACCTGCTCCTCCCGCCGCTCGGTGTGGATCAGCGCCGCCAGCACCAGGTCCACATCCCTCGCCTGTAGATGCTCCACGGCCGTGTCCGAACGGACCTGGCGGAAGCGCACCGCCTCGGGATCCCCCAACCAACGCTGTGCCAGCTCTCGCCCCAGGTCCACCTCGAAGCCGGCCAGACCGCCCTCCTCCGTCACATAGCAGAAAGGGGAGAGGTCGTAGCGCACGCCGACGAGCAGGTAGCCCCGCGCTCTTATGCGAGCAGGAATGGACACATCAGCCGACGGCGAGGTCGGCGTGGGGAGAGGCGTCGGCTGTGCCGACGGCACCATCTCCCCCTCACATCCCACCAATATCAAAGCTGTCAGAAGACTCCACAGCGACAGAAACAGAAGACGTCTCATCAGTCACGCCTCCACGTGGTGTGGGTGAGCGAGAGTGAAGAGCCCACCCATTTCACCGAACCTGAAGAAGCCAGTACAACGGGGCAGAACTTCGAGTCCACTGAGAAGACAGGCGCACCGCGGAGCGCAGAGTCCATCGAGGCAGAACTAGAACCGAGCGCAAGCGTGCCGCTGAAATCTGCGAAGCACCCGAGAATCCTCAGAAGACCCAGCGCCCCTGCGCACTCTGCGGTGAATTCCCCTTCCTCACCAGGGCCAACTCTAGAGATCGCCCAGAGAACATACGAACATCAAGTCATCAGAGTTCATCTGGGAGGATAGCCAGTGATGCGACGGATCTCCTTGTACAGTGGCCGCAGCCGGTGGTACATCCGCTTGTAGACCCGCCGGTAGAGCCTCTCATAGACCTGTCGCGCATCGGGTCGAGGGAGAAAGGTACGACGCATCCGTGTCATCTCCTCAACCGCTCTCCCAAAGTCCGGATGGAGCCCGAGCCCCACTGCCGCGACAATCGCCGCCCCCAGCCCAGAGGTCTCGTAGATGTGGGGGCGACTGGCGGGAAGGCCAAAGACGTCCGCAGTGATCTGCATCGCCGCGTCCGACTGCGACCCGCCGCCGGAGACCCGCACCTCGGTCGCCTGAACCTTCAACCGCTTCTGGGTCCGCTCCAGCCCCTCACGCAGGGCATAGGCTAGCCCCTCCAAGATGGCACGGTAGATGTGGGCACGGGTGTGCACGTCGCCAAAGCCGATGATGGCACCTTTCGCCTCGGGCCCGGGACTCTTGAGACCCGGCGACCAGTAGGGCTGCAGCGTCAACCCCATCGAGCCGGGCGGCACCTTCTCCACCAGGTCGTCGAAGAGATCCTCTGGAGCACAGCCCTGCTCACGGGCCAGCTGCCTCTCGCGCAGGCCGAACTCCTGCTTGAACCACCGCACCATCCAATAGCCGCGGTAGATCTGGATCTCCAGGTTGTAGGCGCCCGGGATGGCGCTGGGGTACGGCGGGATGAGGGGAATGACCTCTACGTAGCGGCGGCTGGTGGTGTTGACGGTCGCGGTTGTGCCGTAGGAGAGGCAGGCAATATGGGATTCCACGCACCCCGCCCCCAACACCTCGCACGCCTTGTCGGCGGCGGCGGCGATGAGCGGCAGCCCAGCCGGTATGCCGGTCGCTTCCCCTGCCTGAGGTGTGATCTCGCCCAGGCACTGCGCCGGGGGGATCAAATCAGGCAGCATCCGCTCGTCCATTGGCACCGCCCGCCACTTCCAATCGTACTTCCTCGACCAGGTCAGCCGCTTGTAGTCGAAGGGGACATACCCCACCTGGGAGCCCACCGAATCGACGAACCGCCCCACCAACCTGTAGGTCAGGTAGCCAGAGAGAAAGAGATACTTGTGGGTCCGCGCCCAGATTTGGGGCTGATGGGTGCGAATCCAGTTGGCCTCCGCCTCCGCCTGCAGGTAGGCCACTGTATCCCTCATTCCAAGCAGTCGAAAGGCCAGCCCCCACAGACCACCGACGGGCGGAAGCCCTTCCGTGCGGCGCTGATCGAGCCACACGATAGCAGGCCGCAGAGGCTGCCCGTGCTCGTCCACATTGACCACGGTGGCCCGCTGCGTGGTGAGGGCCACCCCTGCCACCGCATCCTTGGGAACGGGACCCTCCTGCCACAGTCGGTGGCAGGCAGTGCAGAGCTTCTCCCAGAAGAAATCGGGCTTCTGCTCCGCCCAGCCGGGCTGCTTGGAGAAATAGGGCTCGATGGGCACCCGAATCCTGTGCACCAACTCTCCGCGCGGGTCGAAGAGCAAGGCACGGACCGACTGGGTGCCCACGTCAATGGAGAGAATGTGATCCTTGACCATACGGGGCTCCTTATCGTTGGCAGCAAGGCCACCCCGTCCGCCCAGACCGGAATAGGGATAGGACACTTCTGGGCTGAAGGCGGGGGAGTAACTATGTCGCCGGTGGGTCTGCCAGGGACCTCGGCGCTGGACGCAACCTTCTACCTCCCCACGAGCGACCGCGCCAGGGGAGACCTCGCCCGTCTCCCAAACGGCCACCGCAGAAGATGGGATCGATTGAAAGCCGGGCTCCCGCACCGGGGAGATTCTCCCGACCGCGGGAACACCTGTGACCCGAGAAGGAAATGGAGGTACAGGCAGCAAGGAATAGCGGGATCAGCAGCAGGACGGATAGGTCGGGTCGGCGAATCATCCTTCACCAGCGAAATCAGCGAACAACAGAAGGGCCTCCCGGCTGTACGCGGACGCTCCGAGAGCCCCCCAGGAGACCGCCAGGAGAGATTATGCCACAGAACGGACAATCCCGCAAGAGATGGAGAGATGAGCCGCTTGAGCCCCACCGCCAGAGGTGGCTAGCCGGCGTTCAATGTTTCACGTGAAACACTCCGCAGGCTCAGGATCACCGCCACCGCCCCAAGGGCGAAGAGGAAGACCACCCCTTCCACGGCAACCGCCGACCAGCCAGCCGCCATCAACCCCGCCGGCAGCCCGTCCGCCACAGCGTGGCCGAGGACGGCCGCCGCCAGCCAGCCTAGATTCCCACGAGCGAGAGCGCGCACCACGAGCAGACTCAGCGCGATCTGGAGGCTCATACCGAACACGCGCTCCAGCCCCCCCAGAAGCGGCAGGTACCAAGGGGCGGACCAATAGGCCTCGATCTGAGCCTGAGCCTCCTCCAGCTCTGCGCCGGAAAGCTCCAAAGCCGTCAGGTTTGCTTCGCGCATGGCAACCATGCTGACAAAGCCAGCCAGCACCAGCAAGCCCACCAGGACCGCCTCTACCCCGCCGTGGCCTGCGCCAAAGGCGATCCCCTTGATCCAGGTGCGGGCCTTCCGCAGCCAGTAGCGCAGCACGACGTACCGAGCCCCCTCCTCGCTGATTCCCGCCGCCAGCCCCACGAAGGCTGCGTGGGCCAAGAGCTCGCCAATGGAATCCGCCGCAAAGGGCCAGATGGCGACCTCGCTCCTGAGCCACTGGTAGCCAGCCACCAGAGGGATATGCACAGCCTGAGAGGCGACAAAGGCGAGAACCCCCGCCCCAATCACCTTCCAGGTAACCTCCGGTTGTCGTCTCAGCAAGAACCATAGGCCTACCGGGAGGACAAGCAGGAGGACAATCTCCACGATGAGCATCTGAGCCAGCATTGGTGTCTCCTTACGGTGAGGATCGAAGCGAAAACGAGTGCTCCACAGGAGTGAAAGCAAGGAGCAGGCCCCTCACATCCCGCCGAGTTTCTGGGCCAGCCCCTTTCCTTGATCCCGGCTCGATACGCCCAGCCAGAGCGATGAGTAGACGGACCCAATCAGGCCCCACAGGGTTCTCGGTTCGAAGTGGGGTCCACTGCATCAGCCAGCCGGTGCGTCTCCTAGCTCGCAGCAGCGGCAGCCCCAGCGGCTGCTGACTGCTCCTGCCACCGCATGTGGACCAAGTAGTATGCAAAGACGAGCAGATCGGCGTTCACAGGACCGTGAATTGTGAGGTAGGCGCCCCGGCGGAAGACCCCCTGAGGCTCGATCTCAAGGACGCAGGTACCCCCTTCATCGAGCAGCTGCCAGCGTCGGGCCCAGAAGCCGGCGGCCCTCAGCGTGTACTCCCGACCGTCGAACTCGACGACGATTTCGCGGCGGAAAGCACCGCGCGCACGGGCCGTGCCCAACACGGCCTCGCCCTCTCTAAGCTCGTACTCTCCCCGCCACCAACTGGTCCGCCGCACCTCCAGTTCGCGTCCCTCGCGCGTGCGGAAGATCCCATCCGAGCGGAGGGCAGGAAGTGTGAACTCACCCAAGCTCCCCGTCGCTGCCCGGAGACGATGGCGGGTGGTAAAGAGCCCCGAAACGGTGGCCTCAATCTCGTCCGCCGCCCACATCTCTTCTTCCACTACATCACTCCTGGTCGCTGTCCGTGGTCGGGGTCAGCCGCTCCGCCATCCCCGCCAGCGCCGATACGCCCATCACCCCGCCCAGGTTCATCGTCTCTACCGCGCTGGAGGGGACGATGATCATCGCACCTCGCTCCTGCAGACCCTCGAACAGCATATTCATCGCCCGCAGGTGAAGGGCGGTGGGATTGTCATGGTAGGCCTTGGAGGCCTGAGCGAAGGAGTCGGCGATCTGCTCCTCGCTCTCGCCCAGGATCACCCGCGCCTGCCGCTCCCGCTCCGCCTGGGCCCGGCGACTCATCGCGTCTTCCAGCGCCTCGGGAATGACGATGTCGCGAATCTCCACCGATTGGACGGTCACGCCCCATGGAGTGGTCCGCTCGTCGATGATGTGCTGGAGTTCCGCGTCCATCTTCGCCCGCCCCACAAGGATGTCTGCCAGATCCATCTGACCGATGATCTCCCGCAGCGCCGTCTGCGCCGCCCAGGAGATGGCCGCCCGATAATCCTCCACCTCCAAAGCCGCCTTCTCTGCGTCCCAGACCACCCAGAAGAGGACCGCGTCCACGTCCACAGGCACGGTGTCCTTGGTCAGTGTGCGCTCGGCGGTGAAGGGAGTGACCATCACCCGTTGGTCCACAATCGCGGGGATGGTGTCTATGACAGGAATAATCCAGAATGGGCCAGGGCCCTTAAGACCGACGAAGTTCCCTAACCGCAGAACAATCGCCTTCTCCCACTGGTTGGCGAGGCGAAAGGCGATCAGGACGTAGATGCCAAACAGGTTCAGAAGAACGAGTTCGCCCACGATCCAACCAAAGTGCACATCCAACTGCACGAGGGCAATGGCGAGCACCACGGAGAGAGCCGTCGAGACCAGGAGGATCAAGAGAGCCAGGCCATTGAAGCCCTTCATGGTGGAGGTGCTCACACTCATCTGCACCTGGTCGAGCGCCGACTGCCGCTCCCTACGCCGGGATTGAGTTGCCGGCTTGATAACCATCGCTACTCCTCCTTTGCTTGCTGATCAACCCCCTGAAGCCAGACCGCCATTTCGCGCTGGAAGGCAGCAGCAACCTCGCCGGGGGTGTAGCCGAGATGGCGGGCCTCATCCAAGGAGGCACGCAGGATGTCGCGTAGATTCTCCTCACGCATACGGGCCATCTCCTCCTCGTCGGGGACCCCAGCGACGAAAGTGCCTCGCCCCCGCCGCGTGGTGATTACCTCATCTCGGTCCAACTCCATGTAGGCGTGAGCAACGGTGTTGTAGTTCACCCGTAGGTCAGCCGCCAGTCGCCGAATGGTGGGCAACTGATCGCCCGGTCGGAGCTGACCCGCGGCTATCATCGCCCGTATCTGCTCCTCGATCTGGCCGTATATGGGGACCTTGCTGTCTGGATCTACCTTGAGTTCCATATCCGTCACATTTAGATATTGAACTAATGCATTATAATTATAGCACAATTCGCGGCGCCTGTCAAGCATTTACCCGGTAGAGGGTGCGCTAACGAGTTGTCACGCGACACATCGGATGTAGGTGCGCCGTGGTGGCTGACGTTGGTTGCAGAATTCGT
>JASFWK010000009.1:0-42069 GCA_050049355.1 Anaerolineae bacterium
GGTGACCGACCTGGAGAAGAAAGGACGGCGCACCACGGCCCGCTTCTTCGATGGCTCAAAACCGGAGTACCCCCGACCGATGCGCTGCATACAGGGCTCCGACGCTCACCGGCTGACCCGTGATCCCAACGACCGCCGCAACCTGGGGATAGGAGGCCGGGCCACGGAGTTGCTGCTGCCGGAAGTCAGTTTCGAGGCTCTCCGGGAGCTTTTCATAGGAGACGACTTCGCTCGCACTCGCCCATACCGCCCGGCCAAGGCTCCCTTCGATCACGTGCAAGCTGCACGAGAGGAGGGGCCCTCTATCGTCCAGGATTTCCACGAGCGCTACAGCCGTCGTGGCGGGCATCTCTATTCCATCTTGAGCGAGATCTGTGCCTTCGCCAACACCAACGGCGGCACCATCTATGTCGGCCTCAGCACCGATCCCAACGAACCGCCTGTTGGAGTCCGCCATCCCGATCGAGCGATCAGTTCCATTCAGGAAGAAGTCGCCAAACGAATCACACCGCCCTTGGAGATATCCACAGATACCCAGAAGACGCAAGGAAAGAAGATCGTGCGGGTAGCAGTGCCGAGGGGGGATGATCCTCCCTATGCCATCGACGACAACAAAGTCTACGTCCGCAGCGAGTCCGAGACGGGATTGGCAGTGCGAGACGAAATCGTCAATCTAGTCCGACGAGCGCTGATGCCGGCTCAGACAGTGGGGAAGGCAAAGAGAGGCCACATAGAACCACCGCGCACAGGCGTGGAGATAGCAGCCACCGAGGAGCGACAGGAGGTGCTGTATCACTCGATGCGCGACCTGCGCAACGGCAATGTGGTCAAGAATGTGACGCGTAAGTCCGCGCGCAAGTTGTGGCACTACGCTATCACTCAGAAGGAAGACCACCCGGTGAACCCCCAAGAACTCGATTGGAAGGGAAACATCGCCCTCGTCCGCAAGCGGGAGTGGCGCGGACAGGCCCGCTACGACTTGGCCCAGCGGGAAGATGGGCAAGTCCGCGTCTATTACGGCGTCACCGACGATGGCATCCACGGCCCGTGGGCACGGCTCGTGGGGGCAGAGCCAGACTTGTCAACCGAATAGAATCCATCAGCATAGGGCACCCTTGAGCTCCAACCGCCGGGTCGGGGGCGCCACAGGCAGTGGATGCAATCCCTGAGGGTGTTGCTCCCCTGCCGGCGCCCCCGAGGGCCAGGACTGAGAGCAGAGGCTGCGTTTGCCCTATCCATCCATAACCACTTCGAGGTACTTCTATGAGGTCTCGCTACCGTTGGTTCGTCGTCTTCGTGTTCTTCGTGTTTATGCTCCTCCACCAATCCGACAAGCTGCTGATCGGGTCGCTCACCACCCCCATCATGGACTCCTTTGGCATCAACGAGGAGGAGATGGGGCGGGTCTTCACCGGCGCGCTTATCGTCGCAGCCGTGCTCTACCCCCTGTGGGGCTATCTCTGCGACCGTTTCGCGCGGCCCAAGCTGCTGGCCGCGGCCTCGCTCATCTGGGGTTCAACCACCTGGCTCAGCGCCATAGCGCCCACATATCCCGCCTTCCTTGCCACCCGCGCCTCAACGGGGATTGATGACTCCAGCTATCCCGGCCTCTACAGCCTGATCGCCGACTACTTTGGACCGCGGACACGGGGCAGGATCTACGGGCTACTGCAGCTCACAATGCCTCTGGGCTACATGATGGGAATGGTTCTAGCCCTGCAGTTGGGCGCTGCGATCGGCTGGCGCAAGGTGTTCTACATAACCGGCTCGGCCGGCGTGCTACTGGCCATCCTGATCTTCGCCGCCGTCCGCGGAGCCCCCCGCGGCAGCAGCGAGCCAGAACTGGCAGGCCTGGAGCAGATTAGCATCTACCGCTTCGACTGGCAGCTCGCCAGAGGGCTGTTCCGCAAACCCAGCCTGTGCGTTCTGTTCGCCCAGGGGTTCTTTGGCGTCTTCCCCTGGGAGGTCATTACCTATTGGTTCATACGCTATCTAGAGGCAGAGCGCGGCTACACGGCGAATGCCGTGATGATAACCATGGGAGCAGCAGTTCTGGTGCTGGCTGGCGGCTATTTTGTCGGCGGGAGCGCGGGGGATTTCCTCTTCAAGCGCACCCAACGCGGCAGGTTGATTGTCTCCACAGTTGCCGTGCTCGTCGGGGCTCTCCTACTGCCGCTCACCCTCAGCGTTCCGAATGAGAACCAGACCCTCTTCCTGGCGATGCTCTCCGTCAACGCCCTGGTGATCCCTTTCGCCGCGCCAAACGTCATCTCCACCGTGTACGACGTCGCCCTGCCGGAGGTGCGCAGCACGGCGATGGCGATCCACCACTTCATCGAATCGGCTGGTGCTGCGCTGGCACCCTGGCTGGCCGGCCTGATCGCCGTGCGCTCGTCTCTGCACGATGCCATTCTGCTTATCTGCGTCGCCGCGTGGGTGCTCTGCGCGATCCTCCTCGCCTTCGCCGCCTACTTGGTGCCGCGCGACATCCAGACACTGCGAAGCCAACTGCGGCGGCGGGCTAGACTGGAGCAAGCAATGGATTCATAGCCCGAGCTGCACCTGCCGTCCTGGATCCTCCACAAGTTCGCACGTTAGAGAATCCAAGCGACGGCCAATCTCAGCAGCCCCATTTCGCGATCGAATGGTTCACCACGCTTTGATCAATGCTATCGAACCTCCGTTTAACTCACATTTCACTGGCGATTCTTACGCCAGCCGGGTCGGCAAGGGAGCCCACCGGGCGCCGGGCCGCTCTCAGCAGTTCGCCCACTACCACCGCTGAGGCTGGGACCCCCTCGCTGAAGCGGGACCCCAGAGAGATACATACTGAGCCGGGAAGTGACGACAAGGCAGATGGACTCTGTCAGCGATTCGCCGCGGAAGGATCTCGGCACAATCGCAGCATTGCCTCCCTCCACACAGGGGAGAATGCTAAGCTTCACCCGGGCTCCCCAAGCTGGGGTGAGGCGTCCCGATTGGATTGGCCTCAGGCATGGGAGAACCTGACACAGTGACGGGACCAATCGAACAGACAGACTCTTCCGCGGTCTGCATGCGGAGCGTGGCGGCAGCACTGCGAGGCCACTTCCTCGATCCATTCCGACTGCGAAGCTGGGAGCGGGCGGTTCTCTCCATTGCCGCCCTCTTCGGACCCCGCGTCGTGCGTCAGCTGGTGGGCGTGGGTGCCCGTTTCCGAGGCACAAGCCAGGCCTGGGCAGACCGCATCACCGCTCAAGATCTGGCCCAGCGAGCAATCTCCCTCTACGACGACCTGGATGGTCCCTTTGACGCTGTGGTTATCGGCGCGCCTAACGGGGGCGTAGCTCACGTCGCCACGGCCCTTGATGCCCCTTTCCTCTCCCAACATTTCCTGATCAGCTTCCGCGATCCTACCGATCCCGACGATATCGAAACCTACTCAGAGCACGGCGCAGCCCTGATCCAACGCATCCTGCGTCGGGAACCGATGGTAGCGGCCATCAACCACTACGACCCCCTGCACGACCGGTACCTGGTGCGCTGGGTGAACCACGTCCGCCTTAAGCTGCTCGACCTACCGGATGCCTACAGGGACTTCATCGAGCGCCGGCTCCGGCCCGGCGGCACTCTCGTCTTCACCGACTGCCGCTACCCCTGGCTTCAGTATAGAGTGGGCCCGCGCCACACCTTCCAAGTGGGCGGCCTGGGGGGCGTGAGCGACCGCGAGTTCCTCGAGGGAGGAGCGGCGATCGAGTCGCCACGGTATCCCGCTGACGGCTGGTCGTTGCCGGACCAGCATCTGGAGATGCAAGTCGAATCGGAGTGGGGCGCGGCACCTCCACTCAGGGAGATTGTGGAGAACTTTGCGGCGAACCACGGCTATCGTTTCCTCCCGCTTCGGGGCGACCATCCCGAGTGGTACAGTCGCCTGGCGTTGAGGGCCCATCGGCGTGTGAGCGAGAAAGAGGGGCGAGATCCAGCAGGTGTGCTGGTCGAGATGTTCACTCAGACCAACCCAGTGGCGCCCCTGATGTCACGTCTTCTCCCCCTGTGGCTGCCCTTCAACTGCACAGACAGCCTCTACTTCCTGCGCCAGATGCGGGAGGCGCTGCCCGCCGGCCGGCCGATCCTCTTTACCCCCATTGCCAATTTCGTCGTCACGCCAGATACCGCCGACTGGGAAGCCTATCGTGAAGCGCTGGCTGGGCTGAACCTGCAAGTCCTGGGAACCCGGCGGGGGTTATTCCCTTCGGATCCGGCAGGGCTGTGGCGGCCTGCGCAAGAACTGGCCCGCTGGTGTCGTAGGCATCTTGACCCGGTGGAGGCCCGCCTATCCCCGGAAGAGCTGTCGGCCCTCATCTGATCGGAGTCGGAGGAGAATGGCGGAGAACATCGGGAGGCGGGAACGAATACTTCTGGCCCTTCTCCTCCTGCTAGCGGCTGGATTGCGGCTCACCCGGCTCGACCTAATCGAGTTCAAATACGACGAGGCAACAGTAGCCCGAGGTGCTCTGGCCATTGCCCGTGGTGAGCATCTGCCCGCCGTGGGGCCGATCAGTTCGCAGGGGCCACACAACCTCCCTCTTAGCGAGTATCTGTTAGCCATCCCCTTTGCACTGTCATCCGACCCGCGCGTAGCATCCGGCTTCTTGGGATCGCTCGGCGTCGCAGCGGTGGGATTAACCTGGTGGGTGGCTCGGCGGGAGTTTGGCCCCCGCGTGGGACTCATGGCCGCGGCCCTCTTCGCCGCCAGTCCATGGGCGGTCTTCTTCAGTCGTAAGCTGTGGGCGCAGAATCAGCCATCACTCACGCTGCTCTTCGTGGCTGCACTTACAGCCTGGGCGGCACGCCGGCGGCCGTGGGCGCTGACCGGCGCGCTGGCGGCGGTAGCCGGCCTGGTGGGGCTCCACCTGGGCGGTCTGGCTTTCATCTTCGTCCTGGGCGTGACGGTGCTGATCTTCCACCGTAGACTGCGACCACTTCCCTTGCTGGTCGGCCTGGCTGCCGTGCTCCTGCTGGTGGGTCCGTACCTGCTCCACGACGCCCGCCACGGCTGGCCCAACCTGCGTGCTTTTCCTGATCTGGCACGTAGAGAGAGTCAAGTGGACCTGCAGGCATTCAGCATGGCGGGCATGACCGTGGGGGGGTGGCACTTCTGGGATCTGGCCGGCGCGGCTCACGAGGACCTCCTGGCAGGCCTTCCGCCCCTGTGGGCCCTGGATCTACTGGAGACGACAGCGTTTTGGGCCAGTTTGACTTGGCTGGCGATCTGGCTCATTCGGTGGGGAATACGAAAGCGAGGTCCGCTGGAGGGGGATGCCGCAGCACGATTGGTCTTGCTCTGCTGGCTGGTGGTACCGCTGCTGCTCCAGATTCGTCATGCGGCCCCGTTGGGTCCACACTACTTCATCCTGCTCTATCCAGCCCCGCACGTGGCGATCGCCCTGGCGGCGGACGATCTATGGGCGTGGATCAAGCAGCGCAGAGCGCGTCTCGTGGTCGGGGCGACGGGAGTGTTGTTGTTGGTCGCCCTGATAGCCTGGCAGGTCTGGGCGTTCGAGAGCCTGCTGACCTTCGTGGATACCCACGATACGCAGGGCGGATACGGACCCCCGATCCACTACGCCCAGGAGGCGGTCCGGCAGGCAGAGGCACTGGTGGATGAGACAGAGGGAGCCGAACTACTACTACTGCTGCCAGGGGCCGACCCCCGCTACGACGGCTGGGCGGCCGTGTTCGACGTGCTGGCGGGGCCGGACCGCCGCCTGGTGGATGGGCAGGAGGGGCTGATCCTTCCTCCGTCGCCGGCGGTCTATCTGGCGCTCCCTGGGACCGAGCCGGCTGCGGAGACGCTGGCGGAGGTCGGCGGACAGGTCGAATTCGCATCGCCGCTGCGGGGCGGCAGCGAGCAGCGCTATCGGATCCTGCTGCGCCACCCGGCGCCGGTCCCGCTGCCCCACTGTCAATCGGCGCGCTGGGCCTGCGGCGTGGAATTGACCGGATGCGCCTGGTCAGGGGAACCCAGGCCTGGTGGCACGGTCCGATGGACGCTCCACTGGCGTGTGACGAACCGGCCGCCGGCCGGGGCCGGCCTGCACTGGTTCAACCACCTGGTAGACAGCGACGGCACGCGGTGGGGACAGCAGGATGGAGTGGGGGTGCCTGCGTCCACGTGGCGCGTGGGCGATACGATGCTCGCCTGGTTCGAGATCCCCATCAGCACAGATGCACCGCCGCCGCCTTACTTCGTCCGCAGCGGCCTGTACACCTATCCTGACCTCTCTGGCGTGCCGCTCGTTGACGGGGCAGGCGAGCCAATGGGAGATTTCGTCGAGCTAGGCCCCCTGGAATGACAAGAGCCTATCCGAGACCATCCGCCTTGGCCCAAGACCAGGGCAGATAGCACTCTCAGATAGGCTCCCTACCTCCGTCTAGTCGCGGAGGATATGGCGTGAGATGACCAGCCGCTGGATCTCGTTGGTTCCCTCACCGATAGCGCAGAGGCGCTGGTCGCGGTACATCCGCTCCACCTCATACTCGCGGACGTAGCCATATCCGCCGTGGATCTGAATCGCCTTCCGGCAGACCCGCTCCGAGGTCTCGCTGGCGAAGAGCTTGGCCATCGAGGCCTCCTTTGTGAACCGCTCCCCCTGCTCCTTGAGCCAAGCGGCCCGCTGGACCAACAGCCGAGCGGCGTCGATCTCCGTGGCCATGTCCGCCAGCATCCATTGGATGGCCTGGAAGTCAGCGATGGGTTGGCCAAATTGAACCCGCTCCTTGGCGTACGCCAGGGCACGCTCGTAGGCGCCCTGGGCCAGACCCACCGCCATGGCGGAAATCGCCACGCGCCCCGCATCCAGCGTGGTCAGGAAGTGCTTGAAGCCATCATTCTCTTCCCCCAGGAGGTTCTCCGCTGGGACACGGCAGTCCTCGAAGAAGAGCTCTGAGGTCACCGAGCCCTTAAGGCCCATCTTCATCTCATCCCGTCCTGGCTGGAAACCAGGGGTCCCCTTCTCGACAATAAAAGAAGAAATGCCCCGCGTTCCCGCCTCGGGATCAGTCTTAGCCGTGATGACCACAAGATCGGCGACAGAGCCGTTGGTGATGAAGATCTTCTGCCCGTTGATAACCCATTCGTCGCCATCGCGAACGGCCCGGGTGCGGGTGGCGCCAGCGTCGGAGCCGGCCTGCGGTTCGGTCAGACCGAAACCACCGATCTTCTCGCCGCGCGCCAAAGGAACAAGGTACTTCTGCCTCTGCTCCTCGGTGCCGAAGAGATAGATGGGTTCACAGCAAAGCGAGGTATGGGCATCCAGAGTGATGGCCACGGAGCCGGAGACACGCGCGATCTCCTCCAGCGCGATGATCAGGCTTGTATACTCGCCGCCGGGGCCGCCGTACTTCTCCGGGAAGGGTAGCCCAAGGATGCCCAGTTCTCCCATCCGACGGAAGAGGTCGTCAGGGAACTCGTCGGTCTCGTCTATCTCCTCGGCGCGAGGAGCGATCTCCTTTTCAGCGAAGTCTCGCACCATCCTGCGGATCATCTGATGTTCCTCGGTGGGTTCGAAGTCCATGGCAAAGCCTTCCTCCGTCTGGTTTGTGATGGAAACGATTCCACTCATTTTAGCACACAACCGGCCAGGCGGCGAATTGCACCACTCAAGGACTGCCGGCGGTCATAGTAGCCGCGGCGTCAGATCAGATCCTCAGGCACCGTCCCGCAAGTAGCCTGTTGGCGGGCCCCCTCACGGCTCCAGCCCTCGTTCTGGCGTCGACGCCCCCATCAGAACCAGTAGACAGGCTGGGAGGAAGAGGATTTGGATGAGCCTGGCCGTTCAAGTCTCCTCACTATCCACGCATTGCCAGATGCACGCGACACAAGAGAGAAGAGTGCCGTGCGCGGGAGAACGACAGGCTTTCGGGTCGACTTCAGCGCCTTGTCTCAGACCAGATATCTCCCCTCTGCGGCTGTTGCCCCTCGCTGCCAATCGTGCTATAATCGCAACGCCCGCCGCGAGGCGGCGTTCCATTGTGAAGCACAGAAGGAGCAAGGGAAGCCTATGCCACGGGTAGCGAATCGAAATAGGCCGTCGCGCAGCCGAGCTCAAACCATCTTCGTCATTGTCCTGGGCTTGCTCTTCCTGGCTGTCTCCACCTGGATCGGCTACGTTCTCTTCCAGCAGGTTCGGGCCTGGGCCGGGGGCTCTGGAGCCTTCCCGAACCTTCCAGGGCGGTCAGAGGAGGGGACAACCGACGCCAGGCCGAGCGTGGCTTGGCAGCCTTGGCAAGGCACCGACCGGGTGAATGTATTGGTTCTGGGAGTGGACGAGCGGCAGAACGAAGAGGGACCCTGGCGGACCGACACCATGATTATTCTGACCATCGACCCTCTCACCAAGTCCGGCGGTATGCTTTCCATACCTCGCGACCTGTGGGTGCCAATCCCGGATCCCGACGACTGCATTCCCGCAAGCTACAGTGAGGGACGCATCAATACCGCCCACTACCTGGGGGATATCTTCCGCTGTCCTGGCGGCGGCCCAGCCGTGGCGATGGACACCGTCGAGTACAACCTGGGTGTGCCGATCCACTACTACGTGAGACTGAACTTCTCTGCTTTCGTGGAACTGGTCGACCTGATCGGTGGGATTGACATCCACGTGAGAGAGGAAATCAACGATCCCTTCTATCCATCCAGCGACCCCGAGGATCCCTACGGGTATGATCCCCTCCACATCCCCGCTGGATGGGTGACCATGGATGGGGAACTTGCCCTGAAGTACGCCCGGACTCGCCATACCAACGGCGGGGATTTCGACCGAGCTGAGCGCCAGCAGCAGGTGCTGAGAACGATACTGGAGAAGGTGAGCAACTACAATCTGTTACTGCAGCTGATCCCTCGTGCACCGCAGATGTGGGAGACGCTATCTGACTCGGTTCAGACCGATCTGACGCTGACGGAGATCGTCGCCCTGGCCAGGCTGGCCACCGACGTCCCTCGAGAGAACATCCACGCGGCGGTGATCGACGAAGAATGCACAATGTTCTGGGAAACTCCAAATGGCCAGCAGGTGCTCGTACCCGTGCGCGACTGCATGCGAGAACTTCGAGGCGAGGTCTTCACAAGCGACCCGGCGACCGGAGAGGAGGACCCAACCGCTCGGCTGGCGGCGGAGGCAGCCACGGTAGAAGTGCGAAACGGCGCGGGCGTGAGTGGACTGGCCCAAGAGGCTGCCGCCTATCTCCAGGAGCACGGCATCCAAGAGGTACATCCCTCCAATGCGGATCGATTTGACTACACCGAATCACTCATATACGTCTATACCGACAAGACATTCACCGCCGAGACCATAGCCCAGCTCTTGGATCTCCCGCCGGCGTCGGTGGTGACCATCTCCGATCCTCAAGCGGAGACAGACATCACCGTGATCTTGGGAGCCAACTTTCAACTCCCTACACGGTGAAGACCTTGACGACTCCTCGCTGCTGCATCCTCGGGGCGACCGGGTTCATCGGTGGGCAGATCGTGCGGGCGGCGCTGGCACGGAGTTGGGAGGTGCGAGGTATCCGCCGCAGGCCCCGCGCGGTGGGGGCGCTAGACGACGTGCGCGACCAACTCGAGTGGATGGAGGCCGACCTGGACGATCCGGCCTCCCTGAGCGCAGCGCTGCGGGACTGCCCCCTCGTCTTCCACGCAGCGGCCTATTATCCCACACGGAACCTCAGCTCCCGGGAGGCGGTGCATCACGGAGTCGTCCAGATGCGCAACCTACTCGCGGCAGCAGCCACCGTGGGGACGGAGCGCATCATCTACACCAGCAGCCCCTCCACGATCGGGCGCCCCGCCGAGCCAGATCGGCTTGCCGACGAGGGGGATCTGTACCTACCCGGCACGGTCGGTCTTCCCTACTTCGAGGTGAAGTGGGCGATGGAACAGGAGGCCCTGCGTGCGTCTGCCCAAGGGCTTCCGGTGGTGGTGGTGATCCCCAGCGCAGTCATCGGCCCAGGAGACATCAAGCCAACTACGTCGAGCATCCTGGTGATGGTCGCGCACCGCTTTCTGCGGTGGTACGTGGCAGGGGAGTTGAACATCGTAGACGGACGAGACTTGGCGATGGGACATGTGCTGGCTGCGGAGCGGGGCGAAACCGGCCAGCGGTACATCGTCGGTGGACACAACCTTGCCATCCGCGAGATACTCACTACGATGGCGGAGGTGGCGGAGGTCCCCCCACCACAACGGGCCATCCCCGTAGGTCTAGTCGAGCAGATCGGGCGCCTCGGTAGGTGGCTGGGAGTGCCGGCCGCCGGGCAAATGCAGGCGATCCGCCATTGGCAGCCACTTGATTCCTCACGCGCCCACAAGGACCTGGGGCTACCCGACCCACGTCCCTTCCGCGAGACCTGCCGGGATACCCTGGCCTGGTTGCGTGATCGCGGCTACCTGTGAGCGCGGCGGCCTCACTCCCTTATTAGAATGGGGAACACATCGGACTAACCCCCTCATTGCAGGCAAGCTTTCCGATCCGCCGCAGATGGATGTCCCATCTGACGCCTAAGCCCCAGAATGCCCCTGAACTGGAGTGATCGCATCGAAGCCGCCGTCCGTCCCGCAGTTCGATTGACCTCGCAGGCAAGTCATGCTACAATGCGCAGAAATGGGGAACACTACGGCAAATATGATGGGAGATGGCAATGGCAGGGGAATGGCTTAAGCGAGCAAGCGACTTTCTGGCTCGCTTGCCAGGTCTGCCGACGTTGGTCGGCATCGGGCTGATTATTCTCAACCTCGTTCTCCAGCTGTTGCCACCTTGGCCAATCATCGGTTGGATGGCCCAGGTGAACTTGCTTCTTCATCTGGGACTCGTCGCCAGCTTGATCGGCTTGCTCCTCATACGGGCACTGTGAAAGCGTGCTTCTCCATCGTCTCCACGATCAGTGTCTGTCCTGGAAGCTCGCTCCTGCTCGAACGGTATCCGCGATAGAGGAGTGGGTCAGACTTCAATTTGACACCTTATCTTGTTTGTGCTATCATCATGCTGCGTTGATACGCCCTGGTAGGGGCGGTTTTCACTAAAGACAGGGAGGTAATTCGAAAATCGGGGGAAGAAGGTCCAGCAACGACCTGCGCTCGCATTACCGGGTCAACAGCCAGATCCGCGCGTCCAAAGTGCGATTGATTGACACGGCTGGAGAACATCTAGGCGTCGTTTCTCTGCGTGAGGCGCTGGATCAAGCCCGAGAGGCGAAGTTGGACTTGGTGGAGATCTCTCCCACGGCCGACCCACCCGTAGTCCGCGTGATGGACTACGGGAAATTTATCTACGAGCAATCCAAGAAGAAGCGAGAGGCACGCCGGACTCAGAAGCAGACTGAGATCAAGGAGATCCGGTTCCGGCCCAAGACCAGCGAGCATCACCGCAATATCAAGGTCAAACAAGCTCGTGGCTGGCTGGAAGACGGGATGAAGGTCAAAGTCCGAGTGCGCTTCCGTGGCCGGGAGATTACCTACCCGGAGCTAGGTCGAGAGCATTTGCAGGAAGTAGCGGAGCAGCTGTCGGATGTGGCCACTGTCGAGAAGAGGCCGAACATGGAGGGGCGCACGATGCTGATGATCCTCGCCCCAAAGAGGTAGACCGAGCCCGAAGATCCAGATCCCAGCGCTTCGACTGTACCAAGGAAGAGGAAAGTAGGTCAATGAGAGTAAAAGGGGGAAGCCGGACCCGGTACCGCCACAAGAAGATCATCCGCCAGACCAAGGGGTACTACGGCACGCGTCATCACCTCTGGCGTCGGGCCAACGAGGCTTGGATGAAGGCGCAATGGTATGCCTATCGGGATCGGCGGCAGCGCCGCCGGGATCTCAGGCGCCTGTGGATCACCCGCATCAACGCAGCAGCGCGACAGAATGATCTCTCCTACAGTCGGTTCGTCCACGGCTTGAAGAAGGCTGGAGTCGAGCTAGACCGAAAGATCTTGGCAGATATCGCGGTTCGAGACGGGGAGACCTTTGCCCGACTGACCGCTTTGGCAGCAGAGCAATTGTAGGCAAACCCAAAGCTGTTGAGTTAGCAGAGATCTCAAACGTGTAGCATTGGGTAAGGGGCCGAAGGTCCGGCCCCTTTTGCGTTTCTGACCAGACATGAACACTTGAACCAAGCACGGGGGAATCAAGAAAGACGCTACCTTACCTCAACCTCATCCCCATCACGTGACCTGCTCTCGCCAATGATCAACCACTACGCAAGTCCCCACGGTCGAAAGTTTGCCACCACATCTGGAGTGGGGTATAATCCGGGCCACACCAGCTAGGAGGATACACCGTGCGAGCATTGATCACCGGAGCAGGAGGATTCGTGGGTGGATACCTCTCCACCTATTTGCTGGAACACACCGACTGGGAACTCCTGGGCACGGTCTACCCTGAGCTGAAGGAAGATCCCAAAAGCAGCCCGCGTCTGCGCTTAGCTTATGCCGACCTGCGGGACCTCCGGCAGGTGGCAGACCTTGTAGAGTCCTTCGACCCAGGCGTGATCTTCCACCTGGCAGCTCAGTCTTCCCCTCCTTCATCCTTCGCCGACCCGTGGGATACGTTGGAGAACAACATCCACTGCCAACTGAACGTCTTGGAGGGAGTACGCCGGTCGGGCCGACCGACCCGGGTGCTGGTGATCGGCTCAAGCGAGGAGTACGGCTACCCCCGCCAGGAGGAACTGCCTCTGACGGAGGAGAGCCCCTTGCGCCCAGTCAACCCTTACGCGATCAGCAAGATGACGCAGGACTTTCTGGGGCTCCAGTACTACCTCGCCCATGGGGTCGAGACAGTCAGACTGCGCCCGTTCAACCACACCGGACCAGGGCGCCCACCCCGCTTCGTCGTGCCGGCCTTCGCCAGCCAGATCGCCCGCGTGGAGGCCGGTCTGCAGGAGCCAGTCGTGCGGGTGGGAAATCTGGATGCAGCACGCGATTTCACCGACGTGCGGGACATGGTCCGCGCCTACTACCTGGCAGCGACCCGCGCCGAGCCCGGCGAGGTCTACAACCTGGCCTCCGGTCGGGCTCACTCAGTGCGCGGGCTGCTGGAGACTCTGCTCTCCCTCTCTACAGCAGAGATCCGAGTGGAGGTAGATCCCGATCGCTATCGCCCGGTTGATGCGCCGGTGATCTACGGGAGCGCGGAGAAATTCCGCCGCTGCACCGGCTGGCAGCCGGAGATCCCGTTCGAGCAGACGCTGCGGGACACATTGGAGTACTGGAGGAATCAAGGAGGTGAGTGAGCACAGAAGCGGCGGACGGGGGTCGTGCACCTGCAAACTTGAGCACTTTCTGGGAGGATGAATAGAGATGCCCAAAGCCCTGATTACCGGTATCACAGGCCAGGATGGTTCCTATTTGGCCGAGTTCCTGCTAGGGAAGGGATACGAAGTCATCGGTATGGTGCGCCGCACCAGCACAGTGAACTTCTCCCGCATCCAGCATATCCAGGATAAGATTACCCTGGCCTCCGGCGACCTGCTAGACCAAGGATCCCTGATCAACATCCTTCAGAAGCACAGACCAGACGAGGTCTACAACCTGGCAGCCCAGTCCTTTGTACCCACCTCTTGGGAGCAGCCAGTCTTCACCGGTGAGGTGACCGGGCTTGGGGTGACCCGCATTCTGGAGGCTATCCGCACAGCAGACAAGGGTGTACGCTTCTACCAGGCATCCAGCAGTGAGATGTTCGGGAAGGTGCGGCAGGTCCCTCAGGATGAGGAGACTCCCTTCTATCCCCGCAGCCCCTATGGCGTGGCTAAGGTCTACGGTCACTGGATCACCGTCAATTATCGAGAGTCCTACGGCCTGCACGCCACTTCCGGCATCCTCTTCAACCACACGAGCCCACGTCGAGGACTGGAGTTCGTCCTTCGGAAGATCACCCATGGCGTCGCCAAGATCAAGCTCGGCCTGGCGGATGAACTCCGATTGGGCAACCTGGACGCCTCGCGTGATATCGGTTTCGCTGGCGACTACGTGCGAGCGATGTGGCTTATGCTTCAGCAGTCCGAGCCGGACAACTACGTCATCGCCACCGAGGAGACCCATTCCATCCGCGAGATGTGCAAGGAGGCTTTTGGGTACCTGGAGTTGGATTGGGAGGAGCACGTGGTGCAGGACCCCCGCTTCATGCGCCCCGCGGAGGTGGACCTACTGGTAGGCGATGCCGGCAAGGCCAAGCGGGTGCTGGGGTGGGTACCCACCGTCTCGTTCCGGAGACTGGTGCAGATGATGGTAGATAGTGATATGCAGTTGCTGAAGCAGGAGCACGACCTTTAAGCCCTGAACTGACTGAACGCGGCACGGAATTCGCTGGTGAGCTGAACTGAGGAGGAAAGAGGGACACTCTATGACGGAGATCCACTTTGGGACCGACGGCTGGCGAGGGCGTATCGCCGAGGAGTATACATTTGACAACGTGCGCCGCTGCGCGCATGGCTTCGCCCGTTACCTGGCCGCCGACGGCCAGTCCGGAGCAGACGTAGTGGTGGGCCACGACCGGCGTTTCGCCTCGCGCCACGCCGCCATCGCCGCCGCCGAGGTGATGGCCGCCAACAACTTCAAGATCTGGCTGACTGAAGGCCCGACCCCTACGCCCGTCATCTCGTACTCCGTCGTGGAGCGAGGGGCTGCTGGCGGGATCAACATCACCGCCAGCCACAATCCGCCCTGGGATAATGGCTTCAAGGTGCGCGACGAGCATGGGGCGGCGGTGGCCCCGGGGGGGCTGCGTGAGATCGAAGCGGCCATCCCGCCCATTGAACAAGTGAAGCGAATGGACTTTGACGAGGCTCTGGGGCAGAGGCTCATCCGGGTGTGGGATCCCGCTTCCGCATACGTCACTCACATCAGCCGACTGGTTGACATCGAGCGCATAAGGGAAGCCGAATTGCACCTCCTGATCGAGCCGATGTGGGGGAACGGCATCGGCTGGTTCCCTCGTATCCTGGAGGGCGGCAGCACGCGAGTCACCGAGATCCACAACGTGCCCAATCCCCTCTTCCCAGAGATGATCCGACCGGAGCCCATCCCCCCAAACGTGGATGTGGCATTGGGGAAGACGGTGGAACTAGGGGCAGACGCGTGTCTGATCATGGACGGCGACGCCGACCGAATGGGCATCGGCGACGAGAACGGCCGCTTCATCAACCAGCTGCAGGTCTATGCTCTCCTGGCCTACTACCTGCTGGAGGTGCGCGGTGAGCGCGGGCCAATCGTCAAGACCATCTCCACCACGTCGATGTTGGAGAGGCTGGGGGAGATGTACGACGTACCGGTCCACCAAACCGGCGTAGGTTTCAAGTACGTGGGCCCCAAGATGCTGGAGACCGACGCTATGATCGGTGGGGAGGAAAGCGGCGGCTACGCCTTCCACGGCAGCGTCCCAGAGCGAGACGGCATCCTGGGCAACCTCTACTTCCTGGATCTGATGGTGCGCACGGGCAAGAGTCCCGCCCAGCTGATCGCCCATCTCTACGAGAAGCTAGGTGCCTCGTACTACTACGATCGGATAGACATCCGCTTTCCCTCGGAGAAGCGGCCGCAGGCGAAAAGTCGGCTGGACGCGGCACGTCCCAAGACTCTGGCGGGCTTGCCAGTCACCGACATCGTCACCCTTGATGGGTACAAGTACGTCCTCGGGGGCGGAGGCTGGCTCCTGATCCGCTTCTCCGGCACCGAGCCAGTCATCCGGATCTACTGCGAGACGACGGACGAGAGCAGGGTCAAGCCCCTGCTGGACGAGGGGCTGCAGCTGGCGGGTTTGGCAGAATAGCCTGCCTGCACCTGGAGTCATACGCTTCGGGGCTGGTCACGGGCAAGTTGTGTCCCATCATCGCATTCGACGGTTCTCACGTCGCAGCCTCAGGAGTCGCAGAGTCAATGGCAAGCCACTGAACCCTATGAAGATGCGCCTTGTAGACTCCCACGCCCACTTGGACTTCCACCACTTCGACGCTGACCGGGAGGCGGTGATCGGCCGGGCACGCGAGGCAGACATCGTCGCGATTCTCAACGTGGGGGCCGACCTGGCCTCCAGTCGAGCGGCGGTGGCGCTGGCGGAGGAATACGATTTCATATACGCTGCTGTGGGGGTCCATCCCCACGACGCCAAGACGGTGACCCCGGTAGTACTGGACGAACTGCGCGGGCTGAGCGGTCATCCAAAGGTGATCGCCGTCGGCGAGATCGGCTTGGACTACTATCGCGATCGCTCACCGAGGGAGGTGCAGCGGGGAGCTTTCGCGGACCAATTGGAGCTGGCAGCGGAGGTGGAGTTGCCTGTGGTGGTTCACAGTCGCGACGCTCACCAGGACGTTCTGAGCAGACTCCGCCAATGGAATGGGATCGGCGTCCTACACACCTACTCGGCGGGGCCCGGACGGCTAGAAGAGGTGCTCGAGCTTGGCTTCTACATCGGCATCTCCGGCCCGGCCACCTTCCCGAAGGCACGCCAGCTGCGGGCGGTAGCAGCGGCGGTACCGCTGGAGCGGCTGCTGGTGGAGACCGACTGTCCCTACCTCACGCCAGAACCATTCCGAGGACAAAGGAACGAGCCTGCCTACGTGCGGTACGTCGCAGAGGCAGTGGCCCGGGCCCGAGACGTGCCGCCAGAGGTGGTGGCCGAGGCGACCACCAAGAATGTCGGTCGGCTCTTTGGAATCTTGTGATCTGAGAGATCCGACCTTGATCTTGACCGGAGAGTGAGGCCTTTGGCATCCTGGAGAGCTCCAAGAACGGGAGTGCCATGCTCCTTGCCCTGGCTTCTCCAAAGTATCCGGTACCCAGGCCTGAGGTTAGCCCTGTACACTCCTTGAAGAGTGTCGGCAGTGAGGATTTGAGGAATACTGTTGAACCATTTACCTTTTCTGAACCTTATTCACGAAGACCTGAAGCGTGTGGAAGCTCTCCTGCAGGAACGGCCCCCAGAGCAGCACGAAGCCGTTCGCGTGGCGCTGGACCACTTGATCGGTGGGGGCGGGAAACGCCTTCGACCGGCGTTGGTGCTCCTCTCCTCTCGTCTCTGCGGAGCGGATGCGGGCCAGGCGATCTTCGCGGCCGCCGCCGCAGAGATGCTCCACACCGCCACGCTGATCCACGATGATCTGATCGACGGCTCTTTGATGCGGCGCGGGGTGGAGACGTTGAACGTCAACTGGCCGCCTGGCGCTACAGTGTTGACCGGAGACTACGTCTTCGCCCGCGCAGCCCACCTGGTCTCCCAGACTGAGAACATCCGGTTGATCCAGCGCTTTGCCGAGACCCTGATGGTCATCTGCAACGGTGAGGTACGGCAGATGTTCGACGGACGGCACGGCCGGGCCACTCGTCAGGAATACGAGCGCCGCATCTACGCCAAGACCGCCTCTCTCATGGCCCTCTCCGCCGAGGCTGGCGCCATCCTCGGCGGCGCTACCACAGGAGCCGTGAAAGCGCTGCGGACCTATGGCGAGCAGCTGGGGCTGGCGTTCCAGATCGTAGATGACGTCCTGGACTTCGTGGCGGACGAAGAGACGCTCGGCAAGCCGGTGGGAAGTGACCTGCGGCAAGGGCTGGTGACCTTGCCACTCCTGCTCTTCCTTGAGGATGAGCCAGATCATCCAGTGGTCCGGCAGGCGCTGGCCCCTCCTGCGGAGCAGGTGCGCGATGCGGTGCGTATTGTAGCTTCATCTCCTGCAATCCAGAGCGCGCTCCGGATCGCCCAGGGGCACGCAGATAGAGCTAGGACAGCGCTGAATGGGCTGGCCGACGATCCCCACCGGACGGCGCTGCTAGATCTGGCCGACTTCACCGTGCGTCGCCGCTTCTGAATTCTCACCTCTGACGATGGTGGACCTCTCCATGGTTATCGTCAACTGGAACGTCCGCGATCTGCTTCGGGAGTGCCTGGACTCTATCCTCCTGAACGGTGATCCCACCGGCAGAGAGGAACGTGCACGTGCGAGCCGGGACCTGAGATCTGAGGTCATCGTTGTCGACAACGGCTCGACCGATGGCAGCGCCGATATGGTGCGGGTGGAATTCCCCCGAGTGCACCTGATTGCCAACGCAGAGAACCCAGGCTTCGCGGCCGCCAACAACCAGGGGCTAGCCATCGCCCAGGGCAGGTACGTCCTGTTTCTAAACCCGGACACGGAAGTGGTGGGAGGTGCCCTGGCGAGGATGGTCACCTTCGCCGATGCACATCCCGACGTAGGGATGGTGGGTCCTCAGCTGCTCAACCCCGATGGCTCCGTCCAATCCTCCCGCCGCCGCTTTCCCACGCTGGCCACCGCCTTCTTCGAATCTACCTGGCTGCAGCCTTACGCTCCTCGCCGCGTGTTGGAACGCTACTATGTCCAAGGTGAACCCGACGACGAGGTGCAGGATGTAGACTGGCTGTGCGGAGCGGCGATTATGGCTCGCCGCGAGGCCATCGAGCAGGTAGGACCAATGGATGAGGGTTTCTTCATGTACTCAGAGGAATTGGACTGGTGCCGGAGGTTCCGAGAGGCGGGCTGGCGAGTGGTCTATCTCCCCACTGCCAAGATCATCCACTACGGGGGCAAGAGCAGCGAACAGGTTGTGCCGGCCCGCCACATCCACTTCCAGACCAGCAAGGTGCGCTACTTCCGCAAGTTTCACGGGCCGTTGGCCTCGGAGATTCTGCGGTGGTTCCTGCTGGGCAACTACGTCTGGCAGTTGGGATTGGAGGGGAGCAAGTGGCTGCTCGGTCACAAGCGGCCTCTGCGCGCTCGCCGGATCGCAGCCTACTGGCAGCTACTTCGCTCCGGTCTTCGGGGGGAACGATAGGAGAGGGAAGATGTGGAGACAGCTCAACTCTCTCTCTGCCTGGGCATGCGCCCTTCCCTGCCTGGGTCTGGGAGTCTACCTGATCGGCCTCATCTTCGGCCAACTCGACCAGGACCGCATCCACCGCAGCCCCACGTGGACCAGAATGGCTAACTCGGCCGCCCTCGTGCTGGCAGCCCTGTTGTGGTGGCGATTGTCCAAGAACCATCACCTCTCACCATATGCGGCACTGATCTTCTGGGGTATGCTCTGCTCCTTCGTGGGGGATCTGCTGATGGCCCGAGTCATTCCCTTGCCCATGCACCCTGTGCCTGGAATGATAGTCTTTGGCACAGCACACATCATCTACATCGTCGCCTACGCTCGGGCGGGCCAGGCCCTGGCCCTGGCGGATGGGCGTATCTGGGCCGGGGGAATTGGCGGGGGACTCATATTGGCTGGATTGCTGTGGCGGGTACTCATCCACACCCCGGGTGGGGATCCCATACTGGGGTATGGTTCACTGGGCTACGCCATGCTTCTGGGAGCGATGGCCGGCGGCGCGGTAGCGCTGGCACTCCAGCAGCCTCGCTTCACTCTCCTTGCCCTGGGCGCGTTCCTATTCCTGGCCTCCGACGCCATACTCGGCAACCGACTCTTTCGGGACAACGACTGGCTGCTGGTCGGGGACGTGGTGTGGATCCTCTACATCGCTGGCCAGTCCCTCATCGTCTTCACACTGGCGGTCGTCTGGCCATCTTGGGGCGGCTTGTGAGCCTCGCTCCGTCAGTCTCCCTACGAATCCGGTCGAGGAGCAGCCGCTCCCTTCGTGATGACCTCCAGCATCTGGCCGTGTATGCGACCGTTCGAGCCCACGATCTCGGCTCCGGAGAGACAATCGGGGCTGCCAGCGAAGTCAGTGACCTGCCCCCCCGCCTCTCGCACCAGGAGCACCCCTGCCGCCACGTCCCACGGCTTCAGGCGAATCTCCCAGAAGCCATCAAACCGACCACACGCGACGTAGGCTAAATCGAGCGTGGCGGCCCCCGCCCGACGCACCCCCTGACTACGACGCAAGAAGTGATCCAGCCGCTCTATGTTGTTGTCGGGTGCGGTCCGGCGATTGTAGGGGAATCCGGTGGCTAGAAACGCATCCTCCAGGCAGTCCGCGCCTGAGACATGGATGGCTTCGCCGTTCAAAGCAGCTCCGCTTCCAGCTGCGGCAGCAAAGGTCTCATCTCTCAGGGGATCATAGATCACCCCTACCATTGGCTCTCCATCATTCACGAGTGCCAGAGAGATGCCGACATGGGGAAAGCTGTGGGCGAAGTTGTTGGTGCCGTCCAATGGATCAACCAGCCAGATCGGAGGTCCGGGCCGGCGCCACTCGCCCCCGCCGGCCTCCTCAGCGAGGATTCGGTGAGAGGGGAAGGCGGCTCGCAGGCGGATCCGGATCAGGTCCTCTGCCTGTGTATCTACCTCAGTGACAGGGTCAACCGCTCCCTTGAACTCAACCCGACGCACGTGCCCAAAGCTAGATCGCACGAGCGTTCCTGCCTCGCGGGCGATTGAAATAGCAATTTGAAGGACTACGTTCTGCCCGAGCGCAACTGAGAGGCTATTCACCTCTTCCCTCCCCATCCACGCGATACGCCTGCGGGCGCCGATCCTGATAGACTGTCAAGTAGCGACGGGCCTTCTTGATCTCCCGTAGGTCTGCACGGGAAATCAGAAGCCCCTCTCGACCATCGCCCTCCACCAGCTCGCGCCCCCACGGATCAATCACGGCGGAGCGACCAGGAAACTCTACATCTCCCTCGACGCCCACCCGGTTGCAGGTGGCGACGAACAGCTCGTTCTCCACCGCCCGACCCCGGGCCAAGAGCGTCCAGGCCTCAATGCGGCGTACCGGCCACTGAGCTGGGATCAAGAAGAGAACGGCCCCGGCCACGGCCATCACACGGAAGAGTTCCGGAAAGCGAAGGTCGTAGCAGATGGCCAACCCCGTCGGTCCCCAAGGGGTGGGGCAGAGGACAGCCCGGTCACCGGGGGCCAGGTAGCGATGCTCCCGCATTGGCCGGAAGAGGTGAACCTTCCGGTAGCTCCCCAGAAGGGTGCCGCTGGGCCCGTAGAGAGCAGCGGTATTGGAGATCCCGCCGGCATGGCGCTCCAAGACAGAACCGGCCAGATGAAGAGAGTGCTTCTGCGCCAGAGCAGCCATCTGGGCGAAGCCACCCTCCCCCAGCGGCGCAGCCCACTCCTCAGCTCGTTCCAGGTCATAGCCATGAAGCCAAAGCTCTGGCAAGAGCAACACGTCCGCCCCTCCGTCCCGCGCCTGCGCGGCGAAGTCCCGCGCTCGAGCCAGATTGTCCTCCGGCTCGCCAAGTCTCACGTCCATTTGAGCAAGAGCAATCGTCAGCTCAGCCATCCATTCCTCCATCCAAACCTCGTTCACGGACCAAGACCTGATCACATCGACCGTGGTACCCGCACGCCGCACAGCGCCGAGGGTTGTCGTGACTGCGGGAAGCATCGCCGGCTGCCAGGCCATCCCGCATGGCCCTCAGCGCCGCCAGCATTTCTGCTTCTAGTCCCCGAGTATAGGGGATCTCGAAGGTCCGGTCAGCGTAGTGGAGAAGGCCGTAGGGAGGCCGCCTGCCAGAGGTCTCCCCCACCAGCAGACAGTAGACAGCCAGTTGAAGCACATGTGAGTCATACGGACGGGCAGGCGCGCGAGCCGACTTGACCTCGACTGGGATCAGGTCCGACCCGTCGGCCACGACGTAGTCTGGCCGGCCAGTCAGCCGATGGCGGCGCGAGAAGAGAGGGCGATCAAGGCGCCGCCAGGTTCCCACGTCGGCGGCAACCACCCGCCCCTCCGGCAGCCCGGTCCGAGCGCGGCTCTGCCGCGCCAGCCAGAGGAGGACCAGGCCCAAGAGGAGCAGGATGACGAAAAGCGCGGCCCAATTCATCTCACCCCAACTTCAAGAAGCGCGCAGGATCGCGAAGACGGCCGCGAGCGTCGCGAGGGCCAGGAGCAGGTAGGCCAATCGGGCTAGAGTCACCGACGCGCGCACCCGCCGCCCGTGCCGTCGATGGGCTGCTTCCCCTGTCTTCATCTCCTCGGCGTGAGCCGAGGGTATTCCCCGCACCGATCCAAGCCACCAGGCACGAGCGCAGAAGGCATAGCGACCCACTTCGCTGGCGCGGATCATGCGCTCTGCGGAGTCCCCTCTACTCCGTGTCACCGAATCGCTCCTCGAACCGATTCAGTGCCGCCATCAGTCTATCCTGCCGCACCGCCCGCGTCACATCCCCTCGTGTCCGTCCAAGCACGCCCCGCAGTTGGTCCACTCGGCGGCGCAGACCCCGCGTGATCGCATCTGGGAAGTCGAAGGTTACCAGCACATCGTAGATGGCGTCCATCGTCTCAAGCAGTTCCTCCGTCTCCTCCGTCCGCCCACGCCGCAGGAGATTCAGACACCGACGACGCAGTTCGGAAGCTGCCTCACATAGCCCACCCAGGTAGGCAGCGGAGGGCACCCCCACCTCTCCCGGACCGGGCAGCGACGCGTCGGTCATGAACGCCACCGTGAGATGGGCCTCTGCCAGCTCTTTCAACCCGTCCTGGGTGTAACCCGCATAGAACAGGTCAGGATAGGGTTCCAGCATCGCCACCAGCTCCGCCCCGACCTCGTCTGCCTGATCCAGCCACTCGCTTGCGGCTCCCCACTCCTCGCGGTGAGCGGCTCGGATGGCGGTGCCGCACATTCGAATCAGTTCACGCGAGCGGTGCAGCGCCCTATCCCGCGCCTCATTTCGGGCAGCGAGATCCTCACGAATTCGTTCGCCGATTGACTCCATCTCTTCCATCTTCGACCTCACTTGACTGTACCCTCGTTCCGCGTCTACTCATCCGGCGGCTTGACGCCACCAAAGAACTGGCGTGTCAGGTCGTCCCCGCTGGAGGGGATCGCTATCTCGCCGAACTGGGCCTCATACCGCTCCAGATTGTCCTTCAGGGCCCGCAGGAGCAGCTTGGCGTGGAGGGGCGTGGTGATGATTCGAGCGTGGACCCGGGCCTTAGGCGTGTTGGGGAGGGCTCGAGCGAAGTCAATGACAATCTCAGACGGCGAATGGCTGATGACCGCCAGGTTAGCGTAGGTAGCGTCCAGATCCGGGGGGACTTCGACTTTGACTTTTCTAGATTGCGGTTTTCGACTGCTCATTAGATCTCCTTCCCTATGTCCCAGCAAGTCGCACTCCCAAGCTACCAGACCATGGGGCGGCAAGCCTCAGAGGTTGAGGGGAACTGAACCCCATAGGCTCTTTAGCGCAGTCACACCGGTCAGAGGCCTCACAGAGACGGCTTGGTTGACAAGACGCAAGGGGCAGAGCCACGGGGAATCTACAAGAGCGCTGCCAATCGCTCGCGCAGGACGTCCTCCGACTGCACGCCGATGAGCCGGTCCATTTCCTGCCCATCCTTGAACAAGATCAGGGTGGGGATACTCATCACCCCGTACCGCTGGGCGGTCTGAGGGTTAGCATCCACATCTAGCTTGGCCACAAGCGCCCGCCCCGAGAACTCCGCCGCCAGCCGTTCAACCGTCGGGGCCACCATCCTACAGGGACCGCACCACGCTGCCCAGAAATCCACCAGCACCGGCGCATCCGCCTCCAGGACCACTTGATCGAAGTCGGCATCGGTTGCAGTGACGGGTTGAGCAGGAGAAGCCGGACGCTCGGCCTGCGACGGCCGCTTGGCTGGTGCCGGTCCCCGTCCTAGAAGATATTCGACCCACGGCCGAAGCGACTCCTCCGAAGGCAGGCCACGCGCGCGGGCCACCAGTCGCCCCTCCTTGAAGAACAGAAACTGCGGCAGCGAATCCACGTCAAACCGGACACGGGCGTCGGGGGCATCGTCTGCCTCAAGGCGCGCTACCCGTACCTCATCGCCGTAGCGGCGTGCGGTGACCTCCGCCACCTCCCGCAGTTCCTCCGCGCGGGCGTCCCCCCGCGTCCAAAAAGCCGCCACCACTGGGCGGTCTGCCTCCAGCACAACTCGGTCAAAGGCGGCATCAGTAACGTTTATGGGTTCCTCTTCCAACATCAATCGTCCCCCCTGTCCATTTGGAAACTCTCCGCCGCGCCAAAGGCTCGTAAGCCTCAGCACAGCTCCCGGCCTGCTCCTATGAGACCACTTTTCGAGCCCACACCAGAGCCTGTGCGTCCACTCGCGTGCGGGAGAGCGCTGAACTTTGGAGCTGTTACTGATTATACCCCCGCTCCTATGGTTGACAACCTAGAATGACCAAGTAGAATGTACACGGCTCGATACATGCCGGAGAACTCCTGCTTCCAGGAACGGATTCTATGTCCAATCCCATCTCCCTGATCCTGCGCGGCATCCGAGAGGTAGGACTGCGCGCCACCTGGGACGGCTTCGTTCACGCCATTCGTACCCGCTGGATAGCGGCGAAGTTCGGCGACCCCAAGCGCCAGCTGCGAGGCCTACCACTCCTGTGGACCTTCCTCAAGCGCCTGCAAACTCCCCCTGGCGCCTTCCCACCCGCCAGCCCAGTGGTCACCCAGACGGGGCAGCTTCGCTCATATGCGCGCGACGGTCGAAGCGTGGTTCTTACCTTCGCCAATGCCACGCTTCGCCTCACCGTTCTGGCACCCGACCTCATCCGCGCCCGTCTCCGACCGACCTCCCCCAGCAAGCAGCAAGCAGCCGGCAGCCCGCTCGCCTACGCAATCGCCCGGCCTGACGACGAGTGGCCCTTGTGTGCCTTCGACGTCGCGGAGAGCCCCGAGGCTGTGGAGGTGCGCACAGAGGAGGTGACCTGCTCCGTCGCCCGGGCGGGCGGTCAGGTGACCTTTCTGGACCAAGAGGGCAACGCCGTCGCCGGGACTACCGCCCCCGCGGGCTGGACCCCCGACCGGCAAACCGTCTGCCGCTGGTCAATCCCAGCAGATGCCCATTTCTACGCCCTGGGGCAGCGCACGACAGAGATAGATCGGCGCGGCAACTCCTACGTCAACTGGAATACCGATCCCCGCGTCTACAACCGTGGAGACGATCCAGTCAACCTATGCGTGCCTCTCTTGCTGGCGCTCCACTCTGGCGGGCGGCAGGGGTACGGCCTGTTCGTGGAGAACACTGCCCGCAGTCGGTTCGATTTGGGCCGGTCCGACCCCGACGCTTTCCTACTCGACGTGGAAGACGAGACGCTGAGTCTCTACTTCTTCTATGGCCCTGAGCTCGCCAAGGTTCTGGGGCGGTACACCAAACTGACGGGACGTCTCCCCATGTTCCCGCTGTGGGCCCTGGGCTATCACCAAAGCCGCTGGTCGTACTACCCTGAAGCCCGCGTCCGGCGCCTGGCGCGGGAGTTCCGCAGGTCCCACAGAGTCCCCTGCGACGCGATCCATCTGGACATCCACTACATGGACGGCTACCGGTGCTTCACCTGGCACCCCCGTCGTTTCCCCGATCCTGCTGGATTGATGGACGACCTACACGAGCAGGGGTTCAAGGTCATCACTATCATAGACCCCGGCATCAAGGTGGACCGGGCGTACCGCGTCTTCGAGGAGGGGCTGGCGGAGGACGTTTTCTGCCGCTACCCCGATGGGCAATGCTTCATCGGCCCCGTCTGGCCCGGCAACTGCGCCTTTCCAGATTTCACGGACGCAGAGGTGCGGGGTTGGTGGGGGGAATTGCACCGAGACCTTGTGGAGGCGGGGGTGGACGGTATCTGGGATGACATGAACGAGCCCTCCCTCTTCGGCGGAAGCGGGGCCACGATCCCCAGACCCGTCCGTCACAAGCTGGATGGACGAGGATGCGATCATCGTCAGGCACACAACATCTACGGCCTGGTCATGGCCCGCGCCACTTCCGAGGGGCTGAGCCACCTTCGCTCGAACCGACGTCCGTTCGTGCTCACCCGCTCTGGATGGGCAGGCATCCAGCGCTACGCCGCCCATTGGACCGGCGACAATCACTCCAGCTGGGAGTCACTTCGACTCACGCTGCCGATGGTGCTGGGGTTGGGTCTTTCCGGGGTAGCCTTCACTGGCGCGGACATCGGCGGATTCGCCGGCCCCTCCGACGGTGAACTCTTCACCCGTTGGCTCCAGTTGGGGATCTTCTTGCCCTTCCTCCGTGCCCACACCGCCCAAGGAACACCCGACCAGGAGCCATGGTCATGGGGGGAGCCATACCTGAGCATCAACCGTGAGTTCATCCACCTCCGCTACCGACTGCTGCCCTATCTATACACCGCCCTGTGGCAATGCGCCCAGACCGGGATGCCGATCGCGCGCCCGCTCTTCCTGGCCTTCCAGGATGATCCGGCCACATTTGCACTGGACGACGAGTTCCTGTGCGGGGACGCCCTGCTGGTGGCGCCGGCATTGGAAGAAGGGGAGACCCAGCGATCCGTCTACCTTCCCCAAGGGATCTGGTACGACTTCTGGACCGACGCGCGTTACGAGGGGCCTGCGCGCATCGAGGCGGACGCCTCCCTTGAGCGAATCCCTCTGCTGGTACGGGCGGGGTCAGTGGTGCCGATGTGGCCGGTAATGGACTATGTGGGCCAGCAGCCGGTGGAGACGCTTACCTTGCACGTCTACCCTGGGCGGGGCGTCAGTTGGCTCTACGAGGACGATGGTGAGAGCGTGGCCTACGAGCGAGGCGAGTATCGGCTTACGCACTTCGTTCTCTCCACCTCTCAAGACGGCCTCGACCTGGTGCGGGAGCCGGAGGGGGAGTTCGATCCCGGATATGATCGCCTTGATATCGTCGTGCACGGTGTAGGGGAGACACCGCAGGCAGTGGAGGGCATGCCCTCCGCCGAGACGACCTACAGTCCCGAAAGCCGAACGCTGCGGCTGAGTGGAGAATCCTTCAGCAAGCTATCGGTGAGTTGGTAGCCTCTCTCACCACATCCCTCACCTGCGCTCGTAGTTGGGGGCCTCCTTGGTGATGGTGACGTCGTGGGGATGGCTCTCCCTGAGCCCAGCTGAGGTAGTGCGCGTAAAGCGGGCCTCGCGGCGCAGTTCGTCGATGGTGCGGCAGCCACAGTAGCCCATACCGGAGCGCAGCCCCCCCACGAGCTGATAGACCAGATCCGCCAGCGGCCCCTTATAGGGAACCATACCCTCGATTCCCTCGGGAACCAACTTCTCCACGCTAGCCTGGAAGTACCGATCGGCCATCCCCTCCTTCATAGCACCAATCGAACCCATCCCTCTGTACGCCTTAAAGGAGCGCCCTTCGTAGAGGATCATCTCGCCCGGACTCTCCTCGGTCCCTGCGAAAAGACTGCCGATCATGACGCTGTGAGCCCCTGCAGCGACAGCCTTGGCGACATCGCCGGAGTACTTGACCCCACCATCAGCAATGATCGGCACATCGGAGCCCTCAAGGGCGGCAGCGCACTCAGTGATCGCAGTGATCTGAGGCATCCCTGCACCGGTGACCACACGGGTAGTGCAGATGGAACCCGGACCGACGCCAATCTTGACCGCGTCGGCACCGCGTTCGGTGAGGGCCTGGGCCCCTTCCGCCGTGACCACGTTGCCGGCGACGACATCCGTATCGGGAAACCATCTCTTTAGCTGCTCCAAGGCCTCAAGGACGCCTTGGGAATGCCCGTGGGCCGAATCAATAACGAGCACGTCCACATCAGCGTCGACGAGCGCCTGAGCTCGCTCACGCAAGTCCTCCCCCGGTCCCACGGCGGCCCCCACCCGCAGTCGCTCCAATTCGTCCTTGCACGCATCGGGATGCTGGATCTGCTTCATTATGTCTTTGACGGTGATAAGTCCCCGCAGGATGTAGTCGTCGTCCACAACGAGCAATTTCTCGATCCGATGGCGATGGAGGATCTCCCTCGCCTCATCTAGCGTCGTGCCAACCGGCACCGTGATCAGGTTTTCCTTTGTCATCAGTTCGTGGATAGGACGCTCCAGGTTATCCTCGAAGCGCAGATCTCGGTTGGTCAGGATGCCCGCCAGATGGCCATCCGCCTCGGTGATGGGGATCCCGGAGATGTGATAGCGAGCCATCAAATCGAGCGCCTCGCCGACAGGCCGATCGGGAGGTAGAGTGATGGGATCCACAATCATCCCGCTTTGAGAGCGCTTTACCGTGTGCACCATCTGGGCCTGCTCTTCGATAGGCATGTTGCGGTGGAGGATGCCGATGCCACCTTCGCGCGCCAGAGCTATGGCAACACCGGCCTCAGTGACGGTGTCCATAGCCGCGCTGACGATAGGGATGTTCAGGGGAATGTTACGGCTCAGACGCGTGTGCACGTCCGCATCGCGCGGCACGACGGAGGACATGGCTGGCACCAGGAGGACGTCGTCGAAGGTCAAAGCTTCATACCCGTACTTATCGCGCCAGTTCATCTCTCACCCCCTCTCCTCGACGGGCATAGCAGTCACCTACAGAACGAGACAACGCTGTGGGCATTTTACTACGCCCACCGCCGCCATGCAACCGAGATCTTCGAGATTCCCGTCCCTAAACGCGCATGAGCCTCCATTTCTGCTCGACACGTGAATCGACTATTCGGATGTTGGAGCGCGCTTGGATCCGCGTTGTCCACGGGTATCCTCTGACCAGCAGCGCGCTGGGGAACCATTCCGGAGAGATTCAGAGAGGTGTCTTGCAGGAAACTCACAATTCGCCGGTCTCTCCGGCAGAGATCCTTAGATCTCCGAACCCTGTTGCTGTCCGGAAGAGAAAGCTTGATCGTCTGCAACAGAGATGTGGGCAAAGTCGAGACTTGTCCACCTCGGTGAGCCGGGGTAGAATCCACAATCATCGGGCGCCCAGCACCCGATAGGGGAACTGACCCACAGATACCCTGCTAGATAGCCCTGCTAACTGGAGGAACTCGTGTCGAAGGAGTCGCGAACAGCCCACCCTGATGATAAGCCAAACAGCCGCGCCCTCGGCTGGCAGCGGATGGAGACGACCTATCCCTTCAGCTACCACATGTTCCGCGTGCGGGAGGACCACGTCCGTTGGCCCGATGGCCGGGTGACCCCATACACCTACGTCCAGGGCTGTGGCGCGGTCTGGATCGTGCCGGTGACTCCTGACGATAGGGTCGTGCTCATCCGGCAGTTTCGCTACACAATGGACGACTGGTGCTGGGAGGTACCCGCTGGCGGTTTCCACGACTTCACCGGCAGCCCGCTGGATTTGGCAAAGCAGGAGTTAGCCGAGGAGGTGGGCGGCGAAAGCGACAACTGGCTCTACGTGGGCTCCTTCCGCCCCGGCGTCAGCATGTTCGATGAGATCTGTCACATCGTCATGGCCCGAAACGTGCGGCTGAGCCAGGAGCCCCAGCGGGAACCGTTCGAGATCATCGAAGTGCACCCCATGCCCGTTCATCGCGCGCTCCAGATGGCCCGAAACGGCGACATCGTCGACGGCCACAGCGCGTTGGCGCTCCTGCGCTGCGAGCCACACCTGACGAATACTCAGGAGAGATAGGATGACCAAGCATCAACATCCAGATCCTTCCAGTTTCTTCTTGCAGGGTGGATCCGTCGGCGTGCTTCTCCTCCACGGCTTCACCGGCTCCCCGCCGGAGATGCGCCCAATTGGAGAGTATCTCCACGAGCGGAGCCTCACCGTCTCCGCGCCGCTCCTACCTGGCCACGGGACCACGGCAAAGGAGATGAACCGCTGCCGGTGGACGGACTGGACGACGCGCGTGGAGGAGGCGTTGGCCGATCTCGAAGCCCACTGCGAGACGGCCTTCGTCGGCGGGCTCTCAATGGGTTCTCTACTGACTCTTTACGCAGCCGCCCACCACCCCCGGCTGCCTGGCGCTATCCTTTACTCCCCCGCCACAATCATCGCCAATCGCCTGATCTATCTAACCCCCATCTTCAAGCATCTCATCCGCAAGATACGCAAGTCCGGCCAGAGCGACCTGACCGACCCCCAGGCTCATCTACAGCTCTGGCACTACGACTACTATCCCGTCGCCGCTGCGCACGAACTGTTGAAACTGACCCGCAGAGTTCACCGGCTTTTGCCCCAGGTGACCTGCCCACTGCTCATGGTCCACACCACTCTCGACAAGGACATACATCCCAACAGCGCCCGCTACACCTACGAGCGAGTCGGCTCGGCGGTCAGGGAGATGGTCACGCTCCATAACTCTGGTCATTGCCTCACGGTGGACAGCGAATGGAAGCTGGTGGCGCAGAAGACCTATCAGTTCATCGCCGATCACCTGCCCGAAGGTGCGGAGGCGCACAACTGATGCCAGATCTCTTCGCTCTGCTGCCATCCCTGAGGGCCGTGGGACACCCGCTCCTGACCAATCGACGGGTCACGCTGGTGGGAGTGTCCGTCATACTTTACGACGAGGAAGCGTACTACTTCGAGATTCAGCGGCCTCGTCATTGGGCACGGCGGTCGGCTGGGACTCTCTCCATAGGCATAGGCGGCATTGGGGGAAAGCTCAGCGCGGGCGAGAGGGTATCGGCAGCCCTCCGCCGGGAGGTGGAGGAGGAGATTGGGGTGGCTCTTCGGCTCAACAGGCCAGACCGCACCGCCCTCATCCACAAGTGGGAGGTGGTAGATTGGCTGGATCTGCCACCAAGCGACGGGCCGCCCACCCCCTACCTGGTCAACCTCCTCCCGCCGATGCTCGGCGGCATAGGCAAGCCAGATCACATAGCTATTGTGACGTTCCTGGGTCGCCTCCAGGGTCGACCGCATCGGAGAGATCTCTTCGGCCTGCTGAGGGTGACCCAGTCCACGTTAGAGGCCTTTCTATCACGTTCGGAGTGGCCATTGGAGGAGATGCTGGCTCATTCGGACGTAGCGCTCGACCTGAAGGCAGAGCTGCCCGCAGGCTGCGTGCTGCGCCCCGTCCTCACCGCCCGGGCCCTCCAAGTACTGGTCCGACAGAAGGCCCATCAGCTGGGCGGTAAGTAGACAGGGTGTAACGAAGTAATCGCCTCACCCTGTCCGTCATCCACCGCCAGCTGTCTACTGCTTACCATTCAAGCGTCTCATTCGCCAGATGCTCCACCACCCTGCAGAGGTCGTTCGTCTCTCGCCAGGTCCGCAGCTGCCACTCGGCGCTGGTTCCCTCCTTCAGGATAGAGCGCGCATAGGCCAGTTCCGCCTGACTGTTCAGTTCATCACCCACGTCAGCCAGCCAATCCAAGAGCACCTCGACCCACTCCCGGACCGGCTGCGCCGGCCTGTCGGGCCGGATCAGCAAGCGCGCCTCCAGGCCATATCGCGCTGCCTGCCACTTGTTCGTCTCAACTATAAACCGGCGCAACGGAGGAACATCTGGCTCTCGTGCCAGTTTCACCGCCAGCGCCTGTACCCACGCTGCCAGGCAGACCGTCTCTTCGACCCGAGTAGGTACGTCGGGGATGCGCACCTCCAATGTGGGAAAACGAGAGTTGGGGCGGGCATCCCACCAGATGAAACCGGGAGCGGTCAGCAGCCCCGCTGCGGTGAGCTGCTCCACCGCCGCCTGGTAGTCGGCCCAGGAGGCAAAACGGGGAGGGATTCCAGTGCGAGGAAGCGCACTGAAGATGGCGGTGCGGTAAGATCGCAGGCCTGTCAGCCGACCCTCAAAGAAGGGGGAACTGGTAGAGAGGGCCAACAGCAGCGGGAGATAGGAGCGCAGGCGACCCAAGATTCGAATTCGCAGGTCAGGGTCGGCGATGCCGATGTGAATGTGCAGACCGAAGGTGACCAGCCGTCGGCCCACCTCCTGGAGCTCCTCCGCCAGCACCGCGTATCGATTCCCGCGCGTGACCCGCTGCTGGGTCCAACGGGAGAAAGGATGCGTGCCAGCCGCCACGAGCGCCAGTCCCAAGCTCCTGGCGATGGCGTGCGCCTCCCGACGCATCCGCACCACCTCGACGCGCAGCTCCTGCACGGTGTCACAGATGCGGGTGACAGCCTCCAGTTGGGACTGTAGGAACTCGGCCCGGACATCCTCCGTGCCATCCTCTTGATCCCTTTCCAGAATGGCGTCAATCCGGGAACGGAGCTGCCAGGTTTGGGGATCGACGACCTGGTACTCCTCCTCTACGCCCAGGTCGAACGGACCGTCGCGCGCAGGTGCGTTCAGGGCAGCCTCCACTCGGTGATGACCATGCGGTGATCCGAGGCCAGGGAGTCCAGCACCGCTCCGTCATCAGGCTCCAAGCCACGACCCCACACGTAATCCACACGATGTTGCGGCTCGATGGCGGGAGATGTCGGAGGGGACCCGAGCTCCAGGGCGACGAAGGGATCGGCGAAGCCAGCCGCCACCAACCGGTTGTAGACGGGCGAATCGGGGACAGAATTCAGGTCGCCGCCCAAGAGCGCTGGGGAGGCGTCGGCGATGAAATCCAGCGCGTCGGTCAACTGGCGAGCCCGCTCCTGGCGCTCCAACCCCAGCCAGACACCGTAGGCATCCACCTCCTCTTCGCCCACCCGCAGCCGCGCGTGGACAATGCCCGTCTGCTCCAGCTCGCTGGTCAACAACGTCCCGTCGGCGACGTCCACGGGGAAGCGAGTCAGCAGGGCAATGCCAGAGAGTGTCTCCAATGTGGGTTGGTAGATCGCCCGCATCCCCAGCCGCCGCGCCAACCAGAAGGCATTGTCAATTCCGTAGCTCGTGATGCGGCAGGTATCCACCTCCTGAAGCATCACCACGTCGGCTCCGCTCTCCTCGATGGTGCGGGCCATCTCCTCGAGCTTGAGCTGCCAGGTCGTGTTGTAGCCGTAGTGGACGTTGTAGGTACCCACCCGGAGGGGCCCTGCTTCCCGCGAACTCGCCCCACAGGGAGAAGCGATGAACGCTGTCACAGCCACGATCAGCGCGGCGCCGAGCCACTGTCGGAGTTCAGGTTTCGAGCTTGCGGTTTCAGGTTGGGCAGAGAAAGGACGTAGAGCTGGCAGGGCAGCGATCAGGACAGCGATCAAGATCACAGGCAGACCCATCCCCCGGAAGGCCGGAATGGTGTAGGGGTAAGTGAAGGCGAAGGCAAGGGCAAAGTTGAGCACCAGAAACAGGACAGATCCCAGCGCCAGCGCCAACCGGGTCCGCTCCCAGCGGTGAGGCTCCGCCAGATCGAAGAGCACCAGGACGAGCAGAAACTGGGCTGCCAGAAGCCCGACCAACCCCACCACTCCTCCCACTACCCGACCCACCGCCACTCCCGCCAGGCCAATGAACAGAAGCCCCAGGCCACCTGGCAGACCGCGCAGGAAGCGGGCGACAGCTCTCCGCACCACGGGGAAGAGTGGCAAGATCGTGACTGCCATCAAGAGTGGGGCAGCGGCTTCGTACGGGGTTCCGCTCCAGCGGGCTACGCCGTTGGGGAAGTTCAAGAGGGAGGTCTCCAGGAAGAGCAATGTCCCTATCGCCAGTCCGCCCCTTATGCTCAGTCCAGCGGAGGGCGTGTCCCGGGGGCCAGCCGCGGTGGCGGCGAGGGCTCGCCAGCCCAGGTAACCCACTCCCACGGCCAGCGCCAGCTGCACCGGCCACCACCACGAACGGAGCGAAAGGTCGAAGGTGCTCCCAGCGGTCCGGAGGAATTGGTCTGCGGCGAGAGCACCGGCCAAGGCGGGGGCGAACCCATCCGGATGCCGCCCTATGAAGAGCACGGTGTAGAGGCCAGCAGCAGCGATGACGACGATACTCGCCCACAGCCGCACCGAGGGGAAATTGAAGGTGACCGGCACCCGGGCCAGCGCGGCAAGGAGGGCGGCTGCGGAAAGTACCCACCTCTGCCGGCGTCGAGGTGCGGTCAATGGAGTCAGAAGAGCCGCGACCACCGCCAGTAGAATACCGCCAACCGCCACAAGGGGAAAGGTCTCCTCGAAGACGGTGTCGTAGATGACGCCGAACAGGACCGAGAAGAGAACTCGGACAGACTGGAGGAGGAATAGAAAGAGGGCGGTGGCCTCAATTGTGCGCAGGAACTTGGAATCGCGCATCGTTCGCCTCCCCGCGCATGATCCCGTGCCCAAAGCCTGAGAGAAGGCTGAGCGCCCTTACGAACTACAACAGCCCCACCTGACTGTAGTCCCCCAGATTCATCTTGAGTGCCTTGGGCTTGATGGGGGAGCGGTTCACGGTGACGTTGCGGCCGATGAGGCTATCCTGAATACGAGCGGGAATATTCCGGATGACGCTCTTCTCCAGCACGATGGAGCGCTCGATCTCGCTGTCCTCCATGACCACGTCGTGGTAAATGGAAGTGAACGGGCCAACATAGGAATTGACGATGCGGGAGCGCTCACCGATGACCGTCGGACCGCGCACTACGCTATTGACGACCTCCGCCCCCTTCTCCACTGTCACCCGGCTGTCCACTTCGGAATCCCGATCCACGTACCCCTCGACGGTGGGGGTCAGTTCCTCAAGTACGAGGCCGTTGGCCTCCAGCATGTCGCCCGGGCGGCCAGTGTCGATCCACCAGCCGCGGTGGACGTAAGGAAACACCTTATGGTCACGCTCTACAAGCCACTGAATGGCGTCGGTGATCTCCAGTTCCCCCCGCCATGACGGTTCGATCTCGTCAACAGCCTGATGCACGTGATGATCAAACATATAGATACCCACCAAGGCCAGGTCCGAAGGCGGTTCCTTGGGCTTCTCGATCAACCGGACAACTCGCCCCTCGCCGTTCAGCTCGGCGACCCCGTACTGCTCCGGCTGCTCTACTCGGGTAAGGACGATCTGGGAGTTCCAATCCGATTCCTGGAACTGCTCGACCAGCTCAGTGATCCCTCCCTCAATGACGTTATCGCCCAGGAACATCACGAAGGGCTCATCCTCCAAGAAATCGCGGCTCACCTTGACGGCGTGAGCCAAGCCCAAGGGTTCCCTTTGGGGGATATAGGTCACCCGAACGTCCCAGCGACCGCCACGTCCGACGGCAGTCCTGATCTCCTCGGCGGTATCACCGACGACGATGCCAAGGTCGCTGATCCCGGCGTCACGGATGGCCTCGATGACACGGAAGAGGATGGGCTTGTTGGCCACGGGGATCAGCTGCTTGGCTCGGGTATAGGTCAGGGGATATAGACGGGTACCCTTCCCCCCACTGAGGATCAATCCCTTCACGCTGCCACCTCCCGGTATCGGTCTATGAGGAATTCGAAACCCGAAGCTCTATGCGCCGTAGTACCCACCCAGCGCAATATCGCGGGAGGCGTTGGTCAGCACCGCTCCCACGACTCGCACGTGGACTCGCTCCAGCAGCTCTCGCGCCCGCCTGGCGTGATCCCTTCGGGTGCGTCCAGCACTGACCACCAGCAAGACGCCATCCACTTTGGTACCCAGGACAGCAGCGTCGGTGACGGCGACCACAGGTGGTGCGTCGAAAAGAACCACATCGGCCCGTTCATGCAGGGCGGCGAGCACCTCCTCCATCCGCCCCGAGCCCAGCAAATCGGCCGGATTAGGGGGGAGGGGACCACTAGGGAGCAGGAGCAGGTTCCCCACTCCGGTCTCCACCAGCGGCGGAGAATCCAGTGCCTCCGCCTCGACAAACATCGTGGTCAGACCCCGGCTGTCGGAGACGCCGAAGATCTCGTGAAGGCTAGGTCGTCGGAGATCGGCGTCCACCAGTATGGTCTGCCGTTCCCCCTGCGCCATCGTAACCGCCAGATTAGCCAGGGTGGTGGACTTGCCTTCGTCGGGCGCGGCCGAGGTGACGACCAGACTCTCAATGGGCTTGTCGAGTGCTGCGAAGGTCAGGTTGGTGCGCAGGGCCCGATAGGCCTCAGCCGCCGGGGAACGTGGGTTGCTCAACGTGATCAGGTTGGGTTTCTCGGTCATACGCTTTCTCCGTGCAAGATGCAGCACGGTGTGACAGACCGCGCCGCTATGATTCGGCCGATGGAATTGTCCCCAGGACAGCCACTCCGATCCATCGCTCTACGTCCCCGGGGGTACGGACGATACCAGATTCCACCCATTCCAGGAAAAAGATGACGACAGCCGCGATAATTAGACCGAAGATGCCGCCTGCGACCAGGACGATGGCCGTGCGAGGGGGCCAGGCCTGTGAGTATGTAGGGTCGTCGCGTAAGTAAGCGTAGACCCGATCTTCCTTCCGCTGACGTTGGTTCTGTTCGTCGCGCCACTCCTGCAGCAGCAAGGCCCACTCGCCCGCGATACGGTTAGCCTGCTCGCCGTCGGTATCCTCGATCTCGATAGTGATGACCATCCGGTCGATCTCGGCGGCGAAGCGAGCGTCAGAGCGCAATTGCTGGGGCGTCATATCCAGCCGCAGTCGCTCAATCACCTGCTGGGCCCAGCGGTTGGAGTCGGCCACGGTCATGTAGGAGCGCAGAAGCATCTTGGCAGACTCAGTCAGTCCAAGGTCAGGACGGGCCGGCTCGATAACCACCTGTACGGTCGACTGGTAGGTTGGGGTCTGGAGCTTGCTGAAGATCACGGCGCTGAGTGCGGTCACCACTACCGCGACCAGGATGATCCACCACCGCTTTCTCAGGATACGTACGTACTGACTCAGTTCCACAGGAACTCCCTCCTCAGCTCAACGGGCGATATTGTACCATAACAGCGATCAACGATCAATGAGCAACGAATCAATCTGCGAGCACATCCTTCCATTGACCCACCGGGGCTCCTTTCGCTGTCATCGGCCAGTCTTGTCGCGAGATCAGCTGCGTTTCCGACGACTTGTACGGAATGACCCGCTAGATCACCTGCGGGGTATCTTCGCCAACACCTCCAACCCTAATGCCTCCAGCTCTTCGGGCTCGCTGATGGTGGGGTCTATGTAGTGCCATAGGAGGGCCAGGCCAATCCCCACCGCTGCCGCCAGCGTCAGGCGCACAGCCGGGCCCAGGAGTTGAGCACGCAGGCTCGGTGGCAAGGGGGCCGGCGCAGGTTCATCCAGCAGGTGGACCGCCGGATCCAGCCCGTCAAGTTGGGGGAAGTAGGAGGAGCTGTTCTGGGTCAACTCGTCGGCCAAGGCCCTCGCGACCTCACGCGCCTGTCCAGCGTCGGGCCAGGTCAGGTAGACAACCACGACCGATTGGGAACTGTCGGTGACGATGGCTCCCCGGACAGCGGCCGGGTCTGCGGCAACCCCCTCCGCTGTCAGCCGGGCCGCCACTGCCTCGGCGAAGGCGCCGGTCCCCGCCACGTCCGCCAGTCCATTGGCGATGTACTCCGAGGCAAGCCAGGGATAGTAGCGGTCGTAGTCGAGGCTCAAGCCGGCCGGGGAGGTGCCGGCGGCGAAGCGCATCACCACCTGGTAATTCGTCGTCGGCGAGCGGTAGGTAGCCACTGTATGGATCAGGACCACCAACACGGGGACGAGCACCAGCCACCATCGGCGGATAAGAATTCTCCAATAGGTTCGTAGCTCCATAGCCTTCTCCTCAGGCAATACGTGGCGGGGGATGAGCAGAGGGAAGAGACACGTCTGTAACCTTTCTACCCACCGGCTTTCTCCTCGATGAACCGCTTCAATCGCCGCCTGAAGACACTTTCGTCAAACCGAGCGGCATTGTCTATGCACGCGCGAGGATCAACGGACTCGGTGTCGAAAGTGCGTACAGCGGCGGCCAAAGACTCAGCAGACGGTTCGCCGAAGAAGGCGCCAGTCTGACCTTCCACCACCGTGTCCAACGCCCCTCCCGCCCCGAAGGCGATTACCGGCCGCCCAGCAGCCTGGGCCTGCACAGGGGCAATGCAGAAATCCTCCATTCCTGGCAGGACGTAGGCCCGACAGCGAGCAAACAGGTGAGATAGATCCTCATCGGGCACGCGGCCCAGAAGGGTAACCGTAGGACCAGCAAGTGCCTCCAGCGCCGCCCGATCCCGCCCATCCCCGGCGATGACCAGCGGCAACCCCAGTTGATTGAAAGCTCGCACCGCCAGATCGATCCGTTTGTAGGGGATCAAGCGGGAGACGATAAGGTAGTAGTCGTCGTGATTGGAAGCAGGCTGGAAGCGCGTCGTATCCACGGGTGGATGGATGACAACTGAGTCCCGTTGATAGTAGCGGCGGATGCGGCTCTGGACCTCGCAGGAGATGGAGACGAAGTGATCCACCCGCTGAGCAGCTCGGCGATCCCAGCGGCGGAGAAGGGCGATCAGGGGACGCAAGACACTCTTGAGCGCCGGAGAGATGGCCTCGCGGGCGGTATAGGCCTCGAAGTCCCAGACGTAGCGGGTGGGAGCCAGACAGTAGCAGATATGAACCGCCCCGCCGCTCCGCACTCCGTGACAGAAGCCAGACTTGTTGCTCAGTAGGACATCGTAGCGGGAGAGGTCGAGCTGGGAGAAGGCCAATGGGTATAGAAAGAGGTAGAGTTGGTGGTGGCGGTAGATCCCGGGCAGATAATCCATCCAGGTGGCGCGGATGTCCCAGTCACGATACATCTCCGGCATCCCCTCCGACCAATACATCGAGGTATAGACGGGAGACCGCGGAAACATATCGACTAGCACCTCTAGAACGTCCTCTGCGCCGCCGATCTGATTGAGCCAGTCGTGGACGAGAGCGAGTCCACCGCATTCGGTGTCCATTCTCCCAGATTATACCAACACCCACAGAGGCTGCCAACTTGGCCACTTCGGGCCCGGCCGGCCACCTGACCCGTCCCCCTCCCACAGGTTTGCTGTAGGATTCGGCTGGAAAGAGCTTCCGAAATCGCTACTTGCGCCATCCATTATGCTGGCTCCGAACCTGCGGGAAGGTCAGAGACGAAAGTGTCAGTCCCGCCCTTACCGAGCCGAACATATGGAAGTGAGGAAGCTATGCCTTATTGGAGGTTGCTACTCAGGCTAAGGCTCAGAGATTTCGGCGAGCGTCGCTTGAGCGCCGGCCTGAGTAGCCCGGCGCAGCCGGGTGTACCGAAGCGTACACCCCTCGACAGGCGCAGGCTTAGTGGGCACCAGCACTTGATCACTGAGATTCTGATTTGCTGAAAGCTGCTCTCTACGCGCGCACCACAAACCCAGCACATGATCTGTTTGGCGCACTATCGTCTGGCCGGGATTTCGGAACGTTATGCACGGATCAGTAAGCCATACAGGAATAGAGCTGCAGCGGTACACGTTGCCGTCTTGCTGTCGCAGTGGGTTGCATCTATAATCCCTTCGCGATGACTGAGCAATTGGAGGGCAACGTCGAGCGGGTGACCTACTACAGCGAGGAGACCGGCTACGCGGTCATTCGCTTGGCCGTCCCCGGACGGCCCGATCTGGTCACGGTAGTGGGACACCTGCCCGAGCTCCAGCCCGGGGAGCGACTGCAGCTGGAAGGGGTGTGGACCACGCACAGCCAATATGGCCGCCAGTTCAAGGCGGAGCAATGCAAGCAAGTATTGCCCGCCACCGCCGAGGGCATCCGCCGCTACCTGGGCTCGGGGCTCATCAAGGGGGTGGGTCCAGTTACTGCCGCACGCATTGTGGACCATTTCGGCACCGACGCCCTCGACGTACTGGATCAGGATCCACAGCGGCTGCGCGAGGTGCGAGGGGTTGGCCCCAAGCGAGCCGCCTCCGTCGCCCGTGCGTGGGAGGCACAAAGGGAGATCCGCAACGTGATGCTCTTTCTTCAGAGCCACGGCGTCACCACCGGTCTTGCTGTGAAGATCTACAAGACCTACGAGGACGAGGCGTTACAGGTGGTGCAGGAAGATCCCTATCAGCTGGCCCGGGACGTTTGGGGGATAGGCTTCAAGACCGCCGACAAGATCGCCCGCAACCTGGGACTTCCGTCCGACGCTCCCTCCCGCATCCAGGCCGGCGTGGCCTACGTCTTGAGCCAGATGGCCGAGGAGGGGCACGTCTACGTGCCCCAGGAGGAACTAGTGGCAGAGGCGGCACGACTGTTGGAGGTCAACCCCGCGCAGATAGCGCCGGCCATCGACGAACTCGACGCCGAGGAGGTAGTGTGGCGGGAAGAGTTGGTCTATCCCACCACCGAGGGGGAGAGCGGCAGCAGCGAGGAATCGCCTCGCACGGCGGTGCAAGAAGAACCAGCGGTCTACCTCGCCCCCTTCTACTACGGCGAGGTAGGAACCGCTGGCCGGCTACGGGCGATGGCCGAAAGTCCCGCCACCCGGCTAGCCCCTTTCCGCAGCGTGGACTGGGATGCGCTGCTGGCCCAGATCACCCGGAACTCCACCATCGAACTCTCGCCCGAACAGCGGGAGGCCGTTCAAGCGGCCCTCACTCACAAGGTGACCGTACTCACCGGCGGTCCCGGCACCGGCAAGACCGTCACGGTACGCACCATTATCGCGGCGCTGGAGGCGCTGGGAAGGCGGTACGCCCTCTGCGCGCCCACCGGTCGAGCTGCAAAGCGCCTCTCGGAGGCCACGGGGCACGCGGCCCAGACCATCCACCGCCTCCTGGAGTACTCCCCCCGGGAGGGGTTCCGCCGAGACGAGAGGAATTCCCTCCCGGCGGACCTCTTGATCGTGGACGAGGCCTCCATGCTCGACCTCCTGCTGGCCAACCACCTGCTCAAGGCAGTGGACCCGGCAGCGCATCTGCTGCTGGTGGGCGATGTTGACCAGCTGCCGTCAGTGGGGGCGGGGGACGTCCTGCGGGATATCATCCGGTCAGGGCAGGCGAAGGTGGTCCGCCTGACCCACATCTTCCGTCAAGCGGTTGAGAGCGGCATCGTCATCAACGCCCACCGCATCAACCGAGGACAGTCCCCTGTTCTCAACAAATTCGACGACTTCTACTTCTTCACCAAGGAGGATCCTCAGGAGGCGGCAAACCTGCTGGTGGACATCGTGGTGCGGCGGATCCCTCAGAAATTCGGTCTCGACCCCGTCGACGACGTGCAGGTGCTGGCGCCGATGTACCGAGGAGCTTGCGGCGTTACGAACCTGAACGCGAGCTTGCAGGAGGCCCTCAATCCAGCACGGCCCAACCGTCCGGAGCGGCGCCTGGGAGGACGGGCGTTCCGGGTGGGGGACAAGGTGATGCAGGTGCGCAACAACTACGTTCTCGACGTGTATAATGGCGACATCGGCCGGGTAACGGACATAGACGGTGTTGACCAGACGCTGACGGTGAGATTGGACGAGCGCCCCGTGATCTACGACTGGGGCGAGGTCGACGAACTGGTACACGCCTTCGCCATCTCGGTCCACAAGAGCCAGGGGAGCGAGTACCCGGCGGTGGTGATGCCGATGCTGACCCAACACTATATCATGCTCCAGCGCAATTTGCTCTACACAGCCATCTCGCGGGCCGAGCGAATGGTCGTGCTGGTGGGGACGCGCAAAGCCATAGCCATCGCCGTGCGCAACAACCGCGTTGCACGGCGGCACAGTGGCCTCAGCATTCGTCTGAGAGAGGCCTGATCAACAGAGCACGCTTCTCTCCTCCCATCCATCAGACGACGGATGTGCCCTGCAAGGGAGCCCCGAGTGTGCCTGACCCCTTTCATACGATCCCCGTAGTCCATTCATCACCCACCCGTAGCCTTTGCGTTCACCAAACGTCAGGCAGGCGTCATCGCTCCATCCAGTACTTCCCGCTGACCTGTGTTACCCTACATTTGCCGGTCAAGCCAGGCTCCAGGCTGCCCACCTCCCGATCGAGGTGGAGAGACGGGCCTGTTGAGCGGGCAGGCGGAGCTCTCCGCTGGCTGGAGGTACCGCACGGACGCCCACCAGCGGAGGTTGGTACAGGTGTGATACTCTGGACGGAAGAGGTGAGTTAGTGAAGGCTCACACCATAGGATACCTGCTCTGCGGTGCTGTCTTCGCCACGCTACTGGTCACCACCATTCTGCCAAACCTCTCAGGACGCACCGTCCCGCCCGTGGCGGCGGTGACCTATGCGGCGTTGGGAGGGGGTGCGGTGCTTCTGGGCGGCGCAGCGTGGGGCACAGCCTTTGGAGAGCGGTGAGCTAAGCATACAGCCCTTCAGCGCTTCCCACTGGACGTGGTGCTCCCATGCGGCCAAAGTGCCTGCAGAGGCAGTGGTCTGTCGGCCGTTCCCAAGCGGGTCCGGGATTGACCTCTCTCACGCGTTACCTTCAGTTCCCGTGTACGAGCGGAGAAGGTCGCACCCGCCGTGCATCGTCGGGGCTTTCGGGCACGTCGGCAACAGGCAAGGGAAGGGTCGCTCCTGATTCGTAGTCTTGGCAGCTCAGAATCCCAACACATCGCAGCGGTTGACTAGCTACCGGACAGTTTGGCCTAGCGTCGAGCCGAGGCGCTGATCGAGTGATCGAGCTTCGCTCGATCGTATC
>JASFWK010000003.1:0-55933 GCA_050049355.1 Anaerolineae bacterium
TCGAGATCAAGCCTCGGCGGTTCAAATCGCTGTTCTTGGTCTCGACGCTGTGCTGAGTGGCTCAGCGCAGCTGAGCGCATCGAAGCATACAGCCCCTTCAGGCGCTACCCTTCGGCAGGCTCAGGCCGACGCTCGACCGGCGAACAGCTCGCCGTATATCAAAGTGTCCGGTGGCTAGATCGGTTGACACACTTGTGACTTCGCGGATAATACATGGTTGTTGGGATTCGAGACTTTTCGCCCAGGCTGGGATGATTGGGAAAGGGAGCAGATGAGAATGATATCTCGTGCCTCAAGACGGTTCGCGGCCGCGGCCCTGCTGGGCCTGGTTCTGATCGCGTTGCTGACCGCCTGTGGGGAGAAGCCTCTTCTCTCCGAGGTATCCTTCTCTGCGGCCCGCATTACTCCCAACGCAGACCGCGAAGGCGACATCCTCCGCATCCAGTACCGTCTCTCCCGTTCGGCAGAGCTTTCCATCTACCTGACGGATGAAGCGGGAGACCGCTACTTCTTCCGTGAAGGCGAGCCACGCGCCCCCTCCGCCGAGGAGCCCTACTCCGTCTACTTCGCTGGCGTAGTGGATGGTTACACCTTGCCCGAAGATAACTTCCAGAGCTTCACCGTCACAAAGCGGGTGCTGCAGGACGGCGTCTATACCTGGGCCGTGGAGGCTACCGAGGAGTCAGGGTACACCGAGCGGGTGACCGGGACTCTCACCGTGGATCAGGCCGATACTGCGCTGCCAGAGCTGCGCAACTTCACCGTCTCGCCGCCCGTCTTCACCCCTAACCGGGATGGCATCGGCGACCGAGCACGGATGAACCTGTGGCTGACCAAGGCGGTTGACTCTCTGAAGGTGTACTTGCTGGGGGATGCCGGCGTGCGCTACCATGTTGGAGAGGATGAGCTCACGACGGCCCTTGAGGGAGAGCCCGGGCTGTACTCCTACGACTATGACGCGGGGGTAGACGACGGGGCAGAGCCGCCGCCAGATGGCACGTACATCGTTTGGGCGGAGGCGCAGGATGTTGTTGGTCAGCACACCGTCGCCACCGCCACTCTGACGCTGCGAGACGGCGGTGTCCCCAAGGCCTACATCTACAACGGGGAGGTGACCTGGTCATCGGAGAGCGTCCTCTTGACCGAGACCCTATACTTCACACTGACGGTGGAAAACGACAGCGCCACGCCCATCCGCACCAGCGGCCCTCCGCCGGGGACGGTCTACGAGAGCGATCAGAACTACGCCACGCTGGGCGAGACGATTCAGTCCGGCGTCTTCCGGGTTGGTATTCACTGTGAGAACGCCCTGATCAACTATCCGTGGCGCTGGGCGGTGGGAGATAGCAGCGAGTTGGTGGAGGATGAGGAAGGTCACCTCTACCTGCCACCCTTCACGCGCGCGGTGGTGACAGGCGGAGTCCGCTTCGTGGACGTAGTGGAGGCACGCAATCCCCAATACTGCTGGGCAGGCCTCATCCACGAGGACGTGGAGATCGCGATGGTGAACGACCGCGTACACCCGGTCTTCTTGTTCATCGAAGCCCCCTAGGCCGTGTTGATGTCCTGACGAAATGTTGGGGCCATTCCAGAGAGTAGAGTCCCGCAGGAAGTGTGGGCCTATGGCAATCTCGTCCGGTTCTGCGCCGGGTGGCGTCAACGAGAGAAGCATCCGCTCATACCTATCCTCATGACAATCTTCTTGCCGAAGCCCGGTGGTCGTACGCGGGTGAGTTTCCTCTGTTCGAATGTTCGAACACTGCAGTAGTTGCCTCCGAGGTTCTTTGGTTCGGGTGGGACACCTCCTCTCCAGATCGAGTAGTTGGCAGGAACACGATTCATCATACGCCACAAACCGCAGCGGCCAAGATGAGTATCCGGTGACCCTCCGGTAGGGGCCCCAACTAGCTTCCGCCGTCGTCGACGGTCACATACTAGCAGCAGAGGGTTTGGGGCGCTCTGGCAGCGCCACCACCATCAGCACCGCCGCCGCTGCCGCCAGTACAGCGCCGAAGTAGAAGGGAGCCGCCGGCGAAATGTGGTGCCAAAGCAATCCTGCGATTAGCGATGCGGGGAAGTCCAGGATCCCGAGCACGGCACTATAGGTGCCGTAGGCAGTGCCCCGCAGGTGGGCCGGCACGATATCGGCAATCATCGCCTTGGTCGTGCCGTGGGCAAGGCCATAGTAGCCACCGTACAGCCCGTACAGCGCCCAGACCTGCCAGCCAACCTGCGCCAGGGCCATCCCCAGGTAGATCGCGGCGTAGACCAACCATCCAAGCACAATGATCCGCCGCCGCCCGATGCGATCGGAGAGGGAACCAGCGGGAACAGAGACCAGGGCATAAATCGCATTGAAGGTGACCAGCATTCCCAGCACGCCGACCACCGTCAGTCCTCGCTCCTGACCGCGCAAATTCAAGAACGCATCAGAGGAGTTGCCCAGGTCGAACAGGCCCACGATGAGCATAAACAGAGCAAACCGCCGGCCCAGCCCATGGAACGAGACACGAGGCCGATCCTTGTCCGCCTTTGCAGGTACATCCCGCGCCCCCAGTGCCAGAGAGACGACGGCCAGGAAGGCCGGAACGAGGCTGATCAGAACCACCATCTGGAAGGTCGTCCGGCCGAGCTGAGCTGCTCCCCTCTGGGTGAGCCAGACCACTCCAAGAGCGACGAGCAGCCCGAGCATTGCGCCCCCTGTGTCGGCGGCGCGATGGAAGCCAAAGGCCAACCCACGCTGCTCCTCAGAGATCGCATCGGCAACGAGCGCATCTCGGGGTGAGGTGCGAATCCCCTTTCCTACCCGATCGGCCCAACGCACAAGTCCCACCGCTACCCACGAGTTGGCAAGATAGAAGAAGGGCTTGCTGAGGGCAGACAAAGCGTAGCCGGCTACAGCCAGCCACTTGCGGGCTCGCAGGCGATCCGAGAGCCAGCCGGAGAAGACCTTGAGCAGGCTCGCCGTCGCCTCGGCCACTCCCTCGATGAGGCCGATGATGTTGGTCTTGATCCCCAACACGTTGGAGAGGAAGAGCGGGAGGATGTTGATCACCATCTCGCTGGAGATATCCATGAAGAAGCTGGTCAGGCTGACCGCCCAGACGTTGCGGGGGAGGGAGCGGATTGTGGAGTCAGTTCCTGGTTCAGATGAGGTCATCAAGTATGCCCTCCTGGCAAAGCTATGCCAATGGAGAATCCACCACAAGGGCACAGGGCGGGAGAGGGGAGAAGGCTCTGTGTCCCGGCGGTGGAATTTTACTCTCCAGGAACGGGAGGGCAAATCACTATCCAACGAGAACCCAATAGAGGAGAGTTCAGAAGTATGACCTACGTGCGCTACACGCAGCGACGCTGCTGAGACCCTGGGGGCAGGTTCCCCTCCCTTGTCGGCCCAGCAAGAGTTAGCCAATTTTGAGCTGCCGGCGGAAGGGGTAGGGCAATCACTGTCCGTCGACCACCCCGCCGGTGGCCAAGCGCTTCGCCAAATCGCGCAGCTGGCCGAAGTCTATCGGTTTGATGAGCGTCAGATCAGCACCTTCATACAGAGTCTCAGCCTCACGGGGGTCGGCCGTGACGATGATGACGCGAGTCTCCATCAGACGCTCCTCGGAGCGGATTTGACGCAAGATATCCGCGCCTGACACACGGGGCAGATGGAGATCCAGGATCACGATCTCGGGCGTCATCGAGGCCAGACAGGCCAAGGCCTCATTGCCCCGCCGGGCAATCTCGGTCTCATAATCAGCCGCGTGTAACGCTTCAGCGAAGATGATCGCCAGGTCCCTGTCGTCTTCGACGATAAGCGCGAGTCGCCTGCTCATAGCGCTCCCTCCCGAATCGGCCAGTGGCCCAAGATCACGGTGAATGCACTTCCCTGTCCAACCTCGCTGCCCGGCAGAATCTCACTGCTCACCAGTGGTAAGACACTCAAGACCAGTGAGCCCACAACCAGAACCCGCCAGTAGCGACATCTGCCGATGCAGAGCGGTGGATGGCGCGGCTCCCCACGAGCCATCGGCGTCCCGGTTATCCAGAACCCAGCAGAGAGCGCCATCGGCCAACTCGCTGCCAACGCTCGTGCAGACCATGATCATGTGTCCAATAGAATAATATGGCAATACGTGTGATTTGTCAAATCATAGCAACTCCAGCCCCCGCACACGACCCGGGAATCGTAGAAACTGTTGGACCGCCGGATGGTGGCTATCAAGCCCGGACGGCCAGTGCGCGGATGGGGGAGGAACCGAAAATCGCCATCTAGAAGCGCCAGTGCCCCTCCGATGGTCCCTTGAGAGATGAGAAAGGGAGACTGCATATCGCGCCGCTCGGAGGCTTCCGAATCTCCTGAGGAAAGGATACACTACCACTTGTGCTGCCGGACTGTTCAGCCCTGGCATCTTGGAGTATACTTAGGGTGCCTCCCACCACGACCTTTCCATTAGGAGGGCAATGTGATCAACCTACTGGTTCGCTGGGTAATCGTATCCCTGGCGCTCTTCGTCGCGGCTCGGCTGCTGCCGGGGTTTAAGGTCGAAGGAACGGCGTGGATCGCCTACGCCGTGATGGCCGCTATCTTGGGACTGGTGAACGCTCTGGTGCGGCCGATTCTCAAGATTCTCACCTGCCCCCTGATTGTCCTGACGATGGGCCTGTTCACCCTGGTTGTCAATGGATTGACCTTCCTACTGGCGGCCAGGTTGTCGAACGTGATTGCCAGAGGGCTGGCTCTGGACGTGGCCTTCAGCGTGAACGGGTTCGGATGGGCCTTTCTGGGCGCGCTCATCGTGAGCGTCGTTACGGTTCTGGTCTCAGCGCTGGTGAGCGAATGAGTTGAAAGGGAAACAGGCTACCACTGCAGCCTCAACTCCGAGCAATGAGGTCAGTGCGTCGCGGAACGTTATCACCCGGCTGGCGACCCTAGTGTATTAGTGGCGGATCTAGCAGTCCGCCACGAGCGTTTCGTGAGGCGCTGACGATGATCCTGGGAACATTTCCCTCAGTCCGCACTCGACGTGAAAGAAGAACACCAGACGAGGCATTAGACCGATGGAGCAAATAGACATTGACGTCATCTTGGCCGAGGTTCGGGCCGCGCTGGCCGCTGGGGAGTGGGATCGGGCGATGGCGCTGGTAGAAGCCCTGCGCCCGCCCGATCAGGCTGATCTCTTCGGCGAACTGCCCCCAACCGAGCAGGACCAACTCCTTCCATACCTGGATCTGGAGCAATCCGCCGACATCCTGGAGGAACTGAAGGAGGAAGAAGCGGCAGAGGTCGCTGTGCGCCTGAATGCAGCAGATCTGGCTCGTCTCCTGGACGAGATGGAGCCAGATGAGGCAGCTGACCTCCTGGGCGATATCCCGGCCGAGCAGGCGGCCCAAGCTCTGGCCGCGATGGCGGAAGCTGAGGAAGTCCGCCCACTACTGGTTCACCCTGATGAGAGCGCTGGCGGCCTTATGACCTCCGCCAGAATCACCCTCCACAGGGAGATGAGGGCCGAGGAGGCCATCGCCTATCTGCGGACTGTTGCGCCGGACTCCGAGACCTTCTACTATCTCTTCGCTGTGGATGAAGATGTCCGACTGGCCGGCGTCATCTCGCTGCGTCAACTGGTGGTCGCCCCCCCATCTGCACGTATCGAGGAAATCATGAACCCCGACGTCATCTCTGTTCAGGCCGAGGCCGACCAGGAGGAAGCAGCCCGCCTAATGTCTCGCTACGACCTGCTCGCCCTGCCTGTGGTAGACACGGAAGGGCATTTGCTGGGGGTCATCACCCACGACGACCTCGTGGAAGTGCTGGAGGAAGAGGCAACAGAGGACATCTACCGACTGGGCGGTGTGTTGCAGGAGCATCCACCAGACTTGCCGCTGCCCGCTGCGTTGCGTGCTCGGCTCCCCTGGCTGGTGCTCAACCTATGCATGGCGATGGCTTCCGCTGCCGTCCTCAGCCTGTTCGAAAGCACCATCGCTCAGGTCGCTCTCTTGGCTGCCTTCTTCCCGGTTGTAGCCGGTGTCAGCGGGAGCGCTGGTACTCAGACCCTGACCGTGATCGTACGCGGATTGGCACTCGGCGAAATCAGCCCCCAGGACGGAATGCGCGCTCTGGCCCGCGAGATCGCCATCGGCCTATCCAATGGCCTGGCTGTCGGCGGGCTCGTCGCAGTAATCGCGTTCTCATGGAAGGGAACGCCGATGCTGGGGGCAGTGGTGGGAGGCGCTACGCTCCTTAACATGATCGGTGCAGCCATAGCGGGCGTGTTGGTTCCGCTGGGTATGCAGATCCTGAACTTCGACCCCGCTCTGGCCTCTCCCATCCTGGTCACCACCGCCACCGACACGTTGGGCTACTTCATCTACCTGGGCCTGGCCACGCTGACCCTAGGAAGTTTGGTATGAACCGACTCCCGCGCCCCTCCGTCATCACCTCCCCCGGAGAACTGAAGACGCTGCTGGACGACCTGTCATCACAGCCCGCCGTCGCCGTGGACACGGAGTCTAATTCCCTCCATGCCTATCACGAGCGTGTCTGTCTGATCCAGTTCTCGACCGCCAATGGCGACTATATCGTGGATCCTCTGGCAAGCCTGGATATTTCACCGCTCGGCGACCTGTTCGCCGACTCGACCATCCAGAAGGTATTTCACGCCGCCGAGCAAGACGTGGGCTGGCTCAAGCGGGACCTCGGTTGCTCGTTCGCCAGCCTCTTCGACACAATGTGGGCTGCTCGCATCTTGGGCTGGCCACGGGTGGGACTGGCAGACGTGCTGGAGGAGACCTTCGATGTGCACACAAAGAAGCGCTACCAGCGATACGATTGGGGAAGACGTCCACTGAAGCCCGAGGCGATATCCTACGCCCAGCTGGATACGCACTACCTGCTGCCGCTGCGGGACCTGCAGATGGAGGCACTGGAGCGAACGAAACGAATCGCGGAGGCCGGCAGGATCTTTTCCCAACTGGAACAGACGCCGCCGGCCGCACCGCCCTTCGGCCCAGAAGGCTTCTGGCGACTGAAGGAAGCCGACGACCTAAGAGACCGGGAGCGAGCAGTACTTTGGGAGCTGTACCTCTGGCGGGATCAGGTGGCAAGAGAATGGAATCGTCCACCCTTCAGGGTGATAAGCAGGCGGACGCTGGTGGCATTAGCCCGCGCCCGACCGCGACGAATGGAGGATCTCAGACGGGTGCGCGGCGTGAAGAGACACCACGTGCGGCGCTACGGCCGAGCCATTCTGGAAGCCGTGTCCCGTGGGAATCGCGGCCCTATCCCCAAACTCCCGCCGTGTCAAAGCCGTGAGAAAGCGGTGCGGGAGCGCTATCGGGCGCTGCGTGCTTGGCGACGGGGCGTCTCGGAAGGGCGGGGTAGGGAACCCGAAACGATCCTTTCTAACGCCACTCTTTGGGCGTTGGCGGAGCGCAATCCTGCCGACATGGACGAACTGAAGGACATGGAAGAGCTCAAGGCCTCGAAACTGAGGCCCTACGGCCCCGACATCCTGCACGTCTTGCGAGACGGCCAATCAGCCAGCTAATCAGCTATGGAGATCCAGTTCCACGGTGCAGCGGAGACCGTCACCGGTTCTCAACACCTCATCTCAGCCAACGGCACCCAGATTCTCCTGGAATGTGGACTCTTCCAGGGAAGACGTCAGGAGAGCTACAAGCGCAACCGCAACCTCCCCTTCGAAGCGGGGGAGGTGGACGCGGTGATTCTCTCCCATGCTCACATCGACCACTCCGGCAACATCCCCAACCTGGTCCGCAGCGGATTCCGCGGCCCCATCTACTGCACGTTCGCCACCCGCGACCTCTGCTCAGCGATGCTGCGGGACTCCGCGTACATTCTGGAACAGGACGTCGCATACGTCAACAAGAAGCGAAGAAGACGAGGAGAGCCACCCGTTGAGCCGATCTACACCCACGCCGACGCTGTCGCCAGCCTAGAGCAATTCGTCAGCGTGGGGCATAATCGTCCCATACAAGTGGCACCTGGTATCAACTGCACCTTCTTGGACGCAGGTCACATACTGGGCTCGGCTATCGTTCTGCTGGAGATAGAGGAGCGCGGGAAGCACACTCGTCTGCTCTTCACCGGCGACCTGGGCCGACGTGACCTGCTGATCCTGCGCGATCCTGCGCCAGCTCCCGAGGCGGACGTGCTGATCACAGAGTCCACTTACGGGGACCGGCTGCATCCTGCCCCCCCGGAGGCTGAAGCCGATCTGCGGGACCTGGTGGCCGAGACGTGCTCAGTGGGCGGCAAGGTAGTCATCCCCGCCTTTGCCGTAGGGCGGACGCAGGAGATCGTCTACAGCCTCCATCGGCTGAGCCTGAGCAAAGAGATTCCCGATGTCCCGATCTTTGTGGACAGCCCCTTGGCGGTGGATGTGACTGAGGTGTTCCGGCTTCATCCGGAGTGCTACGATCAGGAGCTGCGGGATTTCATTGCTCAGGATCGTCATCCTGATCCCTTCGGCTTTGACCGACTGCGATATATCCGCAACACCGAGGACTCGAAGGCGCTCAATGATTTGAAAGGACCAGCGGTGATTATCAGCGCTTCCGGGATGTGCGAAGCTGGCCGCATACTCCACCATCTCAAACACACCATCTGGAGCCCGCGCAACGCCGTCCTCATTGTTAGTTGGCAAGCCCCTCACACCCTCGGACGGCGGCTGGTGGAGAGGCGTGAGAAAGTACGCATATTCGGCGAGGAACATCCGCTGCGGGCACGGGTGGAGGTCATCAATGGCTACAGCGCCCATGCTGACCGGGATGCACTCCTGAACTGGACACGCCCCATCCTGCCCCGGCTGCGGCAGATCTTCGTCGTTCACGGCGATCCGGAGCCGGCCTCCGCCCTGGCCAGGGGTCTGCGGAAGATGGGAGCGCGTCGGGTGGAAGTGCCAAAGCGAGGGTCAAAGTACAAGCTTATGTAAGGAGAAGCAACACATGCCCACAATGAATCTGTGGAAAGAACTGCCCCCGGGGTCCGATGCGCCCAACGTGATCTTTGTGGTAGTAGAGATCCCCAAGCGGTCCCGGAACAAGTACGAGTACGACGAGACAGGAGGCTTCATCAAACTGGACCGCGTACTCTACTCCTCACTGCACTATCCCGGCGACTACGGCTTCATCCCCCGCACGCTGCACGAGGATGGCGACCCGCTGGACGTGCTGGTGATGACCAACGAGCCCACCTTCGCCGGGTGCGTCATCGAAGCCCGTCCACTGGGGATCTTTCACCTGGAGGACAAGGGGCTGTTGGACGACAAGATCTTGGCCGTGCCCCACACCGATCCCCTCTTCGATAGCTACCGTTCTCTTGACGACGTGCCGCCGCACTTCCTGGAGGAAGTCACACACTTCTTCAACGTCTACAAAGACCTGGAGCGGGCGGAGGTAACGGCAAAAGGATGGGAGGGGCTCGACCGAGCCCACGAGGAGATCGAGCGGGCCATTCGGATGTACATCGAGACGCTGCGGACAGAGCGATAGGATCCAGAAGCGAACGTGAGCGCCGTGTAGCCCTCACACCCAACACGCAAATGCCGAGTCCAGCGACCGATCCCTGACGCTGCGGCCCCGCTCGCCCTGGAGAGTTTCGTTAGGCTCGGGAGGGCTCTGCCGGAGATGGAAGAAAACTGTGAGGACCCAAAACCGAGCCGGCAGTGCTAGATGGTCATCTGCGGCCGGTGTTCCCCCCAAACCTGCCGCAGAACCCCACAGATCTCCCCCAGCGTGCAGTCGGCCTCGACCGCGTCGATGAAGAGAGGCATCAGCGGCTCGTCTTTGGTGCGCGCGGCCGCCTCGATCCGAGAAAGGAGAGTCGAGGTCTGCCCCTCATCTCGCTGCGCACGCAATGCAGCAAGCTGCGCTCGCTGCTTCTCCTCAACGGCGGGATTCACCACCAGCCGCTCCATGTCCGCGACCTCCTCCTCCATTTGATAGGCATTGACACCCACCACAAGGCACTCCTCTTGCTCCACTGCCCTCTGATAGCGGTAGGCAGCGTCGGCAATCTCCTGTTGGATGTACCCTTGCTCAATGGCTGCCAGCGCTCCGCCCATAGCGTCGATCTTCTCGATGTACTCCCGCGCCCGCTGCTCAATCTCGGCGGTCAGATGCTCAATCAAATAGGAGCCAGCCAGGGGATCCACCGTGCTGGTGACGCCCGATTCGTGGGCGATGATCTGCTGAGTGCGCAGCGCCACCCGCACTGAGTCCTTGGTAGGCAGCCACAGCGCCTCATCTTGAGAGTTAGTGTGAAGGGACTGGGTCCCGCCCAGCACAGCAGCCAGTGCCTGAAGCGTCACTCGCACCACGTTGATCTCAGGCTGCTGTGCGGTGAGGGTGCAGCCAGCGGTCTGCGTGTGGAAACGCAGTCGCCAGGAGCGGGGATTCTGAGCCCCGAACCGCCCGCGCATGAGACGCGCCCACAGGTGACGGGCGGCCCGGAACTTGGCAACTTCCTCCAAGAGATCGTTGTGGGCGTTGAAGAAGAAGGAGAGGCGCGGAGCGAAGGCGTCCACATCTAGCCCCGCCTCAATGGCCGCTTGCACGTAGGCGATGCCATTGGCGAGGGTGAAGGCAACCTCCTGGACAGCGGTCGAGCCAGCCTCGCGGATATGGTAACCGCTGATACTGATAGTGTTCCACTTGGGGACCTCCGCGGCGCAGTAGCGGAAGAGATCGGTCACCAAGCGCATGGAAGGGCGGGGTGGGAAGATGTAAGTGCCGCGGGCGACATACTCCTTGAGGATGTCGTTCTGCACTGTACCGCGCAGGCTGCTGGGATCCACACCCTGTTCCTTCGCCACGGCGATGTACATCGCAAGGAGGATGGCCGCCGGAGCGTTGATGGTCATAGAGGTACTGACCTTGTCCAGAGGAATGCCCTCAAAGAGGGTGCGCATATCTTCCAGGCAGCTGATAGAAACGCCGACCTTCCCCACCTCTCCCTCAGCCAAGGGATCATCTGCGTCATAGCCGATTTGGGTTGGAAGATCGAAGGCGACGGAGAGGCCCGTTTGTCCCTGCTCCAGCAGGTACTTGTAGCGGGCATTCGACTCCTCCGCGGTGGCGTAGCCGGCGTACTGGCGCATGGTCCAGAGGCGTCCCCGATACATCGTCGGATAAACCCCTCGGGTGAAGGGATACTGACCAGGGAAGCCAAGATCTTCAACGTAGTCCACTTCCACGTCGGCGGGAGTATAGATCCGATCGAGAGGGATGCCGCTTGGAGTCTCGAATTGCTCCCGCCGCTCAGGAAAGCGATTCAGCGGAGGCCTGGCCGTATCCTCTTCCCATTCCCGCCTGGCTCGTCTCAGGTCCTTCACCGTTTCCTCCTCAGGATTATCAGATACCTCCTGTTGTTACACCTCTGAAGCCGTCAGCTCACTCCGGCAAGTCAAACACCATCACCCGGTTGTTGGACGCGTCGGTCACGTAGAGGGAACCCTCTGGACCCAACGCCACCCCCATCGGCAGGCCGAAGGAGGTATCACCAAAACCATACTGCCCAAATCCGTAGAGGTAGTTGCCCTCAGCATCGAAGACCAGCACCCGGTAGTGACCAGGATCGGTCACGTAGACACGCCCCTCGGCGTCTACCGCCACGTAGGGTTTCTCCTCCACCGCCGGGTTATTCCAGCCGGCGATGGGCCAGCTTCGCACCGGATCTCCATCTGGCTCCAGCACCTGGAGGCGATAGTTCCACGAGTCGGCGACGTAGATTCGACCCTCAGGACCAAAGGCCAATCCTACGGGCTCGTCCAGCTGACCCGGCTCCGACCCGGCCTGGCCCCACTCTCGCAGAAACTCTCCGTCCGACCCGAACACCTGCACGCGCTTGTGGCCTGTATCCGCCACATAGATCGCGCCCTCAGGACCCACGACGATAGCCCGCGGTCCATAGAAGTGACTATGCCCAGAGAAGTCGTAGATGCCACGTTCACCAAAAGAGGTCCACTCGGTAACGAAGGTACCATCAGATGTGAACTTCTGGACGCGGTCCGCCCAGGTGTCGGCTACGTAGACAAATCCCTCGGGATCGACGGCTACGTCCCAAGGCTCGCAGAAAGTGCCGGGGGCAGGCTCTGCGTTAGGACAACCTCCGAAGGTCCCCCAGGCGGTCACGAACGCCCCGTCGGTGGTGAACTTCTGAATGCGATGGTTGCGGGAATCGGCCACGTAGACGTAGCCATCAGGGGAGACTGCGATGCCTCGGGGGGCCAGGAACTGCCCAGAAGCACTCCCCTCCATCCCCCAAACCAGGCGGGCGCTCATCGACCGCCAACCTTCGGCATAGGGAGCGACCTCCGGCTCAGTGGGCTCTGGCACCGGCCCAATGCCGAAGTCCCACAGGCGGTTGGCCACATCCTTGCGGATGTAGAGCCGGAAGGGAGAATGGAGCGGCCAATCGTCCGGCGTACGGTGCCCATCGGTGATCTCATCATAGAGGCCGTAGTCCATGTTGTAGAAGATCTTCCACAACGCGGTCAACTTGCGCGGGTTGGTGAGCCAGTCCCTCAGGCGCTTCCAGGTCAATTGACGGTAGTCTTCCACTGGCCACCAGAGGTAGAAGTAGTCGAAGGTGTAGTAGTCATCCCCCAGATGAGGTTCAACCGCCGCCCACTGTTCTCGTCCGGCAATGACCGCCGTGGCCAGAACTTGCTCTCGGTCGGGCTGTTGGGGATAGTAGCGGGCGTTGGGATAGTTCCGCAGGTACCACGTGAAAGGCCAAGAGCCATCGGGACCGTAGGTCACATCTATGAGGCGCGGCCCGCCTCCCACCCGCAGCGACAGCTCCTCCAGTTGCTCCATCGTCGTCCGCACGTCTGGACCTTCGTGCGCATAGACCAGGAACTCGGCGGGACGGTCGAAGTTGATATACGAGAGGCGGTAGGCAACACGCGCCGTCAACAGCCCCAGCGTCAGAAAGCCAGTCAGAGCTATCAATAGAAACCCATTGCGTACGCCCACTCGCGCCCAGAGCAACCCCACCAGCGTTCCCACCAACCCCAGACCGACCAGTCCGCCCAGGAAGGTGCCGGTCACAAGCAGCGCATCCAGCTCCACGCCCTGGAAAGGCCCCTGGACGCCTGTCGCCACCGTCGCCGCCAGCGCGGCCACCAGCGCGGGCAGGAGCAGTACCAGGGCCCACCCCTTTCGCTCCCACATCCTCCGCCAGTCTACCTGCTCCAGCAGCTGACCCAACAACCACCCCGTAAGCAATATCATTGGCAGGGCGATATGGACCACAAGCCAGGGCATCTTCTCGCCGGCATAGGAGTAGCCGAACCAGGCCAACAGCGCCCAAAAGACGACAAAGGGAATGAACAGGAAACGAGCTTCCCCCCCGGGAACCGCCTCCGCCCGGTCTTGAAGACGATCGGCTAGCTTTTCCCTCGATGAGTCCACAGCACGACGCACTACCAGGTAGAATGACGTGAGCAGCGCTCCCACCAGGGGAAGGAAATCGTAGAGAGGGAGTATGACAAAATAGTAGAACCACGGCTGTCCGCCGCGCTCCACCTCTTGTTGCTCCAACCAATACCCCACGGAACCCACCCACCCACTGGCAATGCCCGAGCCGTTGGTGAAGACGGTAGTGAACAAGACGAGGAAGATGACAGAATGGATCGCCGCCGCAGTGAGCCACCGCCGTCGGTCCCAGGCTAGGCCTATCGCTATCACCGCCAGCAGCACCAGCGCCAGAACCGCGCCGGAGTAATAGATGGAAGGTGCAGCATAATCGGTTGGCTGGACATTCGCGAGGTTCGACCAGAAGGGGGATATGAGCTCTGGATTTGGAGAGCGTGCCACGACCAGAGAGCCCAGGCGTGCGACCAGATGGATTGGAATGGGAGACGCAAAGGGGAGGCTCAAGGTGCCGATGAGCACTATCAGGTCGAAGGTGCGGAAGGAGCGCAGCTTGCCCCACAGGCCGTAGAGGACAGCGCCAGCGGCGACGACGAAAGCGACGAGGGCGAACAGGCCTCCACTCAGTCCCCAGAAGGGCAGAGAGGCCTCTCCCCCAGGCTCTGCTGCCCCAGGCGGCGCAGGCTGTTCCGCCGGGGCGCGCGTGCTCAGCCAGCCCATCGACAACACCACCAGCCCCACAATTATGCCCACCAACGCCGCCAGGAAGACCGTCTCCAACCTCGGGCGCTCCCAGGGCTGTGCCAGCGCCCGCACCAGGAAGAGGCCAACCAGAAAGACGGCGATGATCACCGTGTAGATGGGAGCGACCTCCTTGGTGGCATACATCAGCGAAAGCCCGGCCGCCAGGATATAGAGATGCTTATCCCGCCCCTTTTCCAGGTAGCGGAAGATCGCCCAGATGACGATCATCGCCCACAGGATCGCAGGGATGTCATGGCGGATGTAGCGGGAGTAGTAGGTGATAGAGGGAGAGATGAGAAGCAGCAGCGACGTTATCAGCGCTCCTTTCCTTCCCAAGTACCTGCGGAGAAGATATGGAAACGCCACTAGTAGAGTACCTATCAGGGCGACCGGGAGACGAGCGGTGAAGTCATTGTCGCCAAAGAGGAAATAGGAGAAGGCCGTGGCGTGGAAGAGAAAGGGGCCGTGCATCATCGGATTGTGCTGAAAGCCATATCCTGCATACAGATCCCAGGAGAACTTGCAGTGCAGGCTCTCATCGTGGCTCTGCACCCGGTACCCCAACATCACCAACCGAGAGACAAGACAGATCAGGAGAATCAGAATGTACAGCCCCTGCTCCCAGTTCAGTGATGCACCGCTAGCAATCTTTCGATCCAGCCAAGATCCCGCTTGTCTATCATTCATTATCCATCACTCATCATTGCTCACTATGGGGGCCGCCGTCGCCAAGTCCTCTCGCACCCAGAGGACAATCTCCTCCACAGAGGGTGGCACGGATGTCTCCCGATACAGCCACCAGCGTACCGCTCTGTAGCCTTCCCAACCGGACTGCCAGGTTCGGCGCAAAGGGAAGGTTTCTCCAAAGTAGCCCGAGGGCGGATCCACCTGAGCCGAGGCAACCACCAAGAGGGGCCGATCCTCCAGTTCACCCAGCGCCGGGAAGCCAGATTCAATCGCCAATGCCTGCTGATTGAACCGGCGCAGCTCCCAAGCCAGAACTGGCTCAACGTCGCCGAGAAACGTAATTGGCAGCCGCGCGCCTCCGCCCAGATTGACCCTGCTTGTCCGCTCTGCCACCTCTACCAGCGTGCGCACCTCCGTGGAGATCGCCTCCGGTACCAACAGCTCCCGTGGGTCGGTCGAACGCAGGTGGGAAAGCCCCCAGCCGGTGGAGAGGGTGACGAGCAAGAGCACCAGCCCCAGCGACAGCGCGCCACCGCGCAGCGCAGCCGCCATCCCTCGTCGTGCCGCCTTGGCTGGCTCCTCGTCCGGCTCCGGCGTCGAGACAGCGAATCCGAAGGCAGCAGCCAGCAGAATCTGGAGTACCACCGTCAGGCCAGCCAGGGTCAGATCGGCGGGATCGCTGGTGCGAACGTACCGGGCGAGGGCCAGACCACCGTGGACCCAAAGGACGAGCGAGATGGGCAGATAGAGCCCCTCGTTCACCCAGCGCCCATGGGCCCTGATTGACTGCACCAGCTCCTCCACCGCCAACCCTCCCAGCCCCGAAAGTGGCAGCAGGACCCACAGAAGATCGGCGGGCTCACGGCCGGGCATAAGCACCAGCTGTACGATTCCGACGGCGGCCCAAAAGGTCCACAGCAGCCCCATTGCGTGTCTTCGCCGCATCGCCAACACCAGCCCGGCCACTCCAGCCAGCAATATCAAAGGCTCGTAGGCCAGCAGGGGGATGAAAGGAGAAGGCAAAGATGATCCCGCCGCGATACCGAAGCGCGCCAGCCAGACCAAGAACTGTTCGGCAGCGGCTGAGAGCCCGGCCGGGTTAAGCCCCATACCTGTACCCAGGGCCAGCACGGCCACCCCCGCCACGGCGAGTCCGCGCTTCAGGGGCACGTGGACCATCGGCCACAACCACGCCGTCTGATCCCACCACACCCAGAGCCCCCCCGCCAGGGCCAACACCAGCCCCGCCAGCAGCCCCACGCCCCCCGGTCCGGCCGTCAGCGCTATCGCCAGCCCCAGTCCTCCCAGCGTCACCAGGCTCGATCGCCAGGTCTCCAGGAAGCGCGCGACGCAGCCCACCAAGAGCATCACTCCCAGCGCAGCAGGGGTTGCTCCATCCAGCCTGCGAGAGAAGAAGAGGGTGGTAGGAGAAAGGGTCAGCAGGAGCCCCGCCCCTAGCGCTCCCCATCGGCCCAGGTAGTCCTGCAGGAGGAGCGGAGTCAGCACCAATCCCACCCCCGCCAGAGCGGGTATCAGGCGCGCCAGCGCGTCCCCCCCATCGAAGAGAACGAAGAGGAGCACATTGAAGTTGAAGAGGAGAGGCACAGGCTGGTGCACAGCCAATTGCCGGCCCGTGCCCACTCCCTGGGAGGCCAGGTGCGCGGCCAGGGCCTGCCCTGCCTCGGCCGAATCCAAGGGGACTGCCCCTAAATGGGCCAGTCGAAGGCCGATCGCTACAAGAGCAAGGATAACCCACAGAAGGGGTATAGCCAACCCCGTCCCCGCCAAGCTGGGGGGCTTGCTGTCCTCAATAGAATCACGCAGCCGGTGACTCGTCATCATCCTCCACAGCCCACAGCGAATAGCTCATTGAACGACTCCCCTACGCCTCCCATCACCAGTCGGTTTCGGCGGTGAGCGGCAGGAGACCTCGCCATAGCTCGGATAGGCGGTGGCGTCTCCCCGCCGCTAGCCCACAGACAGGGCAACCCCTCAGGGCCGAGGTACCGCCCCTGGCCGTCGTTGTTCCGACTCCGGTTCACTCGCTGGTGCCTCCGCAGGGCTCGGAACGTATCGGTAGATGGTCACTCCGCTGGCACTGTAGACGGCCTCCAACGCTTGGTCAAACTTCGCCAGCCCCGGCGCAGGGTAGCGAGATCGCTCCAGGGGGCCAACGTAGACGTATCTTATATCATACCGATCCAGCAGCGTCAAGGTCTCCGTCAGCTCCGTGGTCGTATACAACGTCCCAATCTCCGGCTCTCGCCGGGCCGGTTCCTCGTAGTTGCCGCGCCACTGATGCTGGTGGCCGCCCCATCCCAGCAGAGTCGGCAGGCCAGTGAAGGCGGAAACTCGACCCTCGTAGACATAGGCTTTGAAGTGGTCGCCGGGCGCCTCAAGGATGATCGGCACGCCACCTACATTCTCGTTAAGCCAGTCAATCGCCGCGAAGTCGGCCGGCCGCGATTGACGCAGATGCGCCACCCCATCCAGCGTGGGTGGCCCGCCATACTCCTGTGCCCGGGTGACGACCGCAAGTGGTAAGTAGACCAGGCCCCCCATAATCAGCACCAATCCCGCTGCCATTGCCCACCATCGCCCTCGCCGCACCAGCCGCGTCAGCCCGTATGCTCCCGCGATCGCCCACATCACCCAGGCCTGGAAATAGAACTTGAAGACCGTGTTCATTCGCGTGCCGAAGACATCCCGCAGATAGACGAACTCCACTGCCAGCGTGAGAAGCCCGCCAGCAACCACCAAGAGCAACGCATACGCGCCTGCCGCCGTCAAAGCCTCACGGCTCAGGTTGCCGGCTTCAGCATCGGAGCCCGGAGTCCCAGAGCTTGCAGTTTGAGGCTTCAGGAGAGTGAGCACCGCTGCCGTCAAGAGCGCCGCCAGAACCAAAGGGGTCCAGGGGCTCAGAAGCCGTCCCCGCAGGCGTTGAGCGATCAACCGGGATGCCTCTGGGATGTGCTCCAGGCTGGGTATGGGACCGCCACTCCGCCAAGCCTCAAAGTACTGACGGCTGTCCGGCGAGAGCAGGCCAGCCAGCAGGAGAAAGGCAAGAAGCCCAACCAGACCTCCCACAGCCCAAGCCACCACCTCCCAGCCCTCTACCTTCCGCCGCAGAGCCTCGGCGACCACGAGCCAGCTCACAGGAAAGAAGAGTGGCCCGAACATCACCAGGAAATGGGACAACCGGGTGCCGTTGAAGAGGTTGGGCGCTATACCTGCAGCCTGAGATCGGAAGCCCAACCAGAAGGGGAGGTAGAGGAGAAAGCCACCGAACGCCAGAGTAAGCACGAGCGCAAACAGGGGGAGAAGAGCGACCTCCGAATTGCGACGGTAGGAGGTCAGGGCGAATGCGGCCACGACAACAAAGAGGTAGATAGGAAAGTCCCAGGTGTTGAGAAAACCCAGCCCACCCAGGCAGACGGCATAAGTAAGAAGCTCCCAACCTGATAGAGGCAACTCCAGGTTCCAGATCCTGAGGTTCCGCTCCTTCCATCCGCGGAAGAATAAGGCAAGCGCCAGCGCCAATGCAAGCAAGACGAAGGGGAGCGCCAGCAGGTGGGGATGCATATCCCCCAGGAGGAAGGAGAAGGCGGGGAATTCGTCAATGACCTCCCACTCGACTGGATTGGCGCGGGTATGCCAGGGTGCATAGTCGTGCAGCACACGGGAGGCCTGCCACCACCAAATGAAGCGGGTCGGTACCCACGACCCCTCGGCGAGGGGCGGCGGAGGGGCGTTGATGGAGCGAATATCAAGCCAATTCCAGAAAGAGGATGAGAACAGCCCTCGGGCGTGGAAGACCTCCAGCAGCCCTTCCAGGTTGCCGGTGAGAGTCACCAGCACCGGTCCCAGGAACCCCGCCCAGTCTGCCCAGCGCTTCTCCTCGCCCGCCAGCAGCGCATACAGCAGTCCGTAGCTTCCGGTGCAGGTCAAGGCAAAGAGAGCGGCGATGCCCAAGTTGAAAGCAATCGTAGATGGGACCGCTGACAGGTGGATCACCATCCCCATCATCAGATAGCCAAAGTAGTAGTACGAGATGGCGAAGCCGGAGAGCCAGGGGTCGTGCGGGGGAAAGCGCGGCGCGCGCAGGATGGCGTTAACGAAGGCAATCTCCATCCATTTCTCTCCACCTGCGGTCTCAATGCGGGGCATGTGAGCGCGCACCAGACACCAGGCGATGAATGCGACGGCGAAAAGCCCTTCAACGATCAGGACATGCCGCCACGGAAGAGAGAAAGCGTCTTCGGAGGAACGGAGCCAAAGCGCCGTACCGAACGCTGCCAGAAGCCCCAGCGCCACCAGGACTGACCCCGCTGCGTTGGGGAGCCAGCCAAAGACGGAGAAGAGCCAAAACAGCCACCCTCCCGCCAAGAGCCCAAGCGGACGCGCGAAGGCGTATCCCCGCCCAGGCAGACGGCGGAACAGGCGCAGCGTCAGCGGCAGAGCCGCTAGGCCGAAGAGCTGAAGGGTAAAGTACCAACGGAGGCCAAGAAGAGCTTGGCTCACAATGTCACCCCTTCATAGAACGTGCTGAGGCTCATCCTGGAAGCTCAAGGGCTAAACAGCGGACTCCTCCAGCAGCCGAGCCGCCGCATCTAGCCGATCCAGGACCCGCTCCTGACCAAGGATGCTCAGAGTACCAAACAGAGGCGGGGAGACCTTCTTGCCAGTCGTGGCGAGGCGGATGACGCCAAAGACCTGTCCAGTCTTGAGGCCCAATTCCTCCACCAACCCCCGCAGCGGCGGCTCCAGGCCCTCCTTGCTGAAATCGGACACCTGCGCCAGCAGTTCTCGCGCACTCCGCAGTATCTCCAGCGTCTGCTCTGGTGTCAGCTTCTTTCGGACCAGCATCTCCGGCGGTGGTGGTTCGATGTCGACAAAGAAGAAGTCAGTCAGAGGCACCACGTCCGTCAGACGCTTGATTCGCTCTTGAATCAGTGGGACGATGGGCCGTAGTGTCGCTTGTCGCAAATCCTCCGGGCATGGATCGGGCACCAGCCCCGCCTGCTGCCAGAATGGGATCAACCGCTCCAAGAGGTCATCTAGGGAGAGTTTTCGGATGTAGACGCCATTCATCCAGTCCAGCTTGTCAAAGGAGAAGGCAGCCGGGGCACGATTGACGCGGAACAGGTCAAACCGCTTGATCAATTCTTCCCGAGCGAAGAGTTCCTGCTCTTCCCCCTCCCCCGGGGCCCAGCCCAGAAGGGCCAGGAAGTTGAACAGTGCTTCCGGCAGATAGCCGAGTTCGCGAAACTCGGTGATAGAGGTAGCCCCTTCCCGCTTGGACAACTTCTTACCGCTCGGCATCGTCACCAGCGGGACGTGACAATAGGCAGGGATCTCCCATTCCAGCGCCTGGTAGATCAGGATGCGCTTGGGCGTACTGGGGATCCAGTCATCGCCGCGGATGACGTGGGTGATCCTCATGTAATGATCGTCCACCACCACAGCCAGATGGTAAGTGGGGAAGCCATCGGACTTGAGGAGGATCTGATCGTCTATCCTGGCGTTATCGAAGACCACCCTGCCCCTAATCGCGTCGTCGACCACGGTCTGGCCCGTCAGCGGGACCTTGAGCCGGATGACATGCGGCTCGTCCGGGGAGATGGCATCCGGAGCGAGGTTGCGGCAGTGCCGATCGTACATAGGCGGCTGCTTGCGAGCCCGTTGAAGCTTCCGCACGCGCTCCAGTCGCTCCGGCGTGCAGTTGCAGCGGTACGCCCAGCCCCGCTTGAGGAGTTCCTCCGCCGCCTCCCTGTACATCTCCAACCGCTCCGACTGGATGTATGGACCGTATGGCCCGCCCACAGCGTATCCATCGGGACTCTCAACGCCTGAGCGCTGCAGTTCTTCATACCCCGGCCCCTCATCCCAATCAAGGCCCAACCAACGCAGGCCGTCCATAATGATCGGAATAGATTCGGGCTGATACCGCGTCCGATCGGTGTCCTCGATACGCAGGATGAACTTCCCGTCCATCTGGCGTGCGAAGAGCCAGTTGAAGACAACCGTCCGCACGTTGCCGATGTGTGGCTCGCCAGTCGGGCTCGGAGCAAAGCGAACACGAACAGTCATTCACGCCTCCTCAGTACAACGTCTTAGATACCGCGCGGCACTCGGTAGGTGCCAGCGCCTCTGTTCATCCAAACTTGGGTGGGGTCTGAAGGGACGAATCGCCTCCTCCAGGCGCAAGTTCCCCGCTATGCGGATGGCGTCAGGATCAATGGTCCCCAGACCCAGCTGACGGCAGTAGTGGAGGTAGCCGACCTCGTCGGGCTCGAAGCCCATCAACCGGGCGGCCAGACTGTCCACCGCCAGCGGATCTATCCCTGCCAAGGCAATGTGCCAGGGGACGGAGTCTCCTTGACCGGGCCCCTCCCCTTCCATCCCTTCCCACCCATCTATCACCGCCAGGTGGGGCCAGACCACGGGGGCAACCAACGCGAGGTTGAGGTTGATTACCGGGACCCCCTGGTGCATGGCCATCTTCTGCGATCCTCCCGGGCCGCCCAACAGGGTCCCCTTGACCCATTCGGCCAAGCCCCGTCGGCCGCTCCAGTCAGGTACGAGCCGACCAAGCCCTCGCAGAACTCGCTGTGCAACTCCGCCCGCCTCCCTACGTTGGTCGGCATACGGGTTCACCAGTGAACCCATCACCACGTTCTTGATGGAAAGGGTGACAATGACCGTGTCGTGGGTCTTGGGCGGGCAGACTGAGACACGGAAATCCGCCTCCGCCACCGTGCGCGCCAGGTGCAGGCGCACCGGGTGCATCCGGCGGTCGAAGACGGTCACCCCCACTGTTTCATCGGCGTTGAGATCGCGCAGCTCGACCCCGTACTCCGCCACCAGTGCTTGGTAGCCGTAGTTGTCGAAGGCATCCAGTGTGGGAGCCAGCGCCGATCCCTCGCCCACCACTATTGGTCCGCTGAACCGCCCACGCAGGAAGTCCAGCACTGCCCGCACGGCGTCCACGTGGGTGGCGGCCAACTGACGGTAGGGAGTGACGAAGTTGGGCTTCACCAGTACCCGTCGGACCTTCTTCAGGTCAACCTCGTCGGCGACCGTCTCCAGCGCCGCCGCCACGGTCCTCTGTCGGTCGGCTTGCCGCGCCAGCCCTACCGTCGTCTCCTGTCTCAGACTCGGCCCCCAGGCACTGGACTCTCCCTCATTTCGCCATTCGTGATCCAACCCAGATCACTTGTGCCTCATCGCCACCGCCTCCACCAATCCCAGGCCAGTCAGCAATGTGACCAGGGCGCTGCCGCCGTAGCTGACAAAAGGCAGGGGCACCCCAGTGACCGGGAGCAGTCCGAGGTTCATGGCGATGTTGACCACCACCTGGGAGAATATCGCGGCCGCCACACCGACCACCAGCAGCCGTCCGAAGCGATCGGGGGCCAGGAGAGCCGCCCGGAAGACCCGCCAGGCCAGCAGAGCAAAGAGAACAAGAAGAAGCACTGTTCCGATAAAACCAAGTTCCTCGCCCACCACCGAGAAGATGAAGTCGGTGTGGCGTACGCGGAGAAAGTGGAGCCGGTTCAAGCTCCCTTCCCCATATCCTTTGCCCCACAGCGCTCCCGAGCCGATACTGATCAGCGCCTGCTGAACGTTGTACAATGCATCCGGGTCTCGGGAAGGGTTCAGGAAATTCAAGACCCGCTCCCGCTGATACGGCTGCATCGCTTGCCAGAGAGGAAACAGCGCTCCAACTGCCAGGACAGTCGTTCCCAGTAAGTACCCCACGCGAACCTCGGAGACGAAGGCCATCATCGCCCAGATTGCCAAGAAGACGAAGGCCGTGCTCATATCTGGTTCCCGGAAGACCAGCACAGCAGGCACCAGGGCCAGCAGGCCCGAAAGCAGGAAGAACCTCCCTCTAGGACGCTCCCTCTCTTCGTCTCCCACTCCTGCCAGTCGGTCTCCCTTGGTCGGTTCATAATCAAGGACGACAGCGAGGGCCACGATTTGGAAGAGGAAAGCAACGAAGGAGGGCTGCAAGCGGAAATTGCCTATGAAGAACCACCGACGCACGTCGCCGAGTTCGCTCTTACCAACGAAGAGAACCAATACCAGCAGACCTAGTTCGATAAGATATCCCACCCACCAGAAGTGCCTCAGCCACTCATATGGGATGACAGCGATCGCGAAAAAAAGACCCAGCCCGATGATCCCGAAGGTCGTCTGCCTTCGCCACAAATCGGCCAGGTCAGGCGTATCCAGATTGGCACTGCGGATCACCGCCACGCCGAAGGCGCAGAGGGCAAGCACCACCCCCAACAGGATGAAATCAAACTTTCGCCAGTCCCGCCCAGTACGCATCCCGCCTGCTAGTCCTGCTTCTTGCGGCTGGTCCGAAGGGGGATATGAGCCACCAACCGGTTCTCTCGCGCGCCCCTGCTGAAGCTCACTTCCACGCCATCGGGATCAATAGCTGCATGACGCGAAATAGCAGCGATGATCTCATCCTTCAACGTCTCCAGAAGACCAGGCGAGATCTGTGCTCGATCGCAGGCCAGGACCAGGCGAAGCCGCTCCCTGGCGATCTCACCGGTGGTCGACTTGCGACTACGGCGAAAGCGCTCTAGAATGCCCATCGCTCACTCCCCCTCTGTACGCATAAGCCGCAGGAGACGTTCAAGAAAGCCAGGCTCGCGCAGGGGGATAAAGGGAACCTCCTCCCCCAGAAGTCGGCGAGCGACGTTGCGAAAGGCCGCTCCCGCTGAGCTGTTGTCAGAAAGAACAACAGGGTGACCTGTGTTCGTGGCCGCCACGACCCTCTCATCCTCCGGCACCACGCCGATGAGCTCCACCGCCAGCAACTCGATCACGTCGGCGATATCCAGCATGTCCCCGCGGTGGACCATCTCCGGCTTGATGCGGTTGACGATCAAGCGAGCGGGTCCCTTCTCCTCGGCCTCGATCAACCCAATCACTCGGTCAGCATCGCGCACCGCTGCCACATCCGGGTTAGTGACGATCAGCACCTCGTCGGCGGGGGCGATCGCATTGCGGAACCCCTGCTCAATGCCGGCCGGTGAGTCTATGCAAACAAAGTCAAACGACCCGCGTAGTTCATCGATGATCCGGACTACATCCGCCGTGCTAACAGCGTTCTTGTCTCGCGTCTGGGCAGCGGGGAGGAGAAAGAGCTTAGACAGACGCTTATCCCGCACCAGTGCCTGACGGAGGCGGCAACGCCCCTCCGCTGCGTCCACCAAATCGTAGACGATGCGGTTCTCCAACCCCAGCATCATATCCAGGTTGCGCAATCCGATGTCGGCATCCACGACTACGACCCGCTGGTCCTGCAGGGCCAGGGCCGCACCCAGGTTGGCGGTGGCAGTCGTCTTCCCCACGCCTCCCTTTCCCGAGGTAATGGTGATGACTCTAGTAGACATCGCTTCCCTCTCGCTGCTGGTGCCAGGGCACTGCCTCGATCCGACCTTCCCGCATCCGTGCCATCTCCGGCATCGGGCGATGAGTCTTCTCATCCGGAGAGCGAGCGATACGGCCGGCGATGCGAAGCTGTGTGGGAGCCAAGTCAAGAGCGCAGACCACCGCTCCCTCGTCTCCCAGCGCCCCGGCGTGGACTAAGCCTTTCAGTTTTCCCCATACGACCACGTGTCCTCCCGCGATCACCTCGGCACCAGCGTGAACATCACCGATGACGACGACGTGACCCAGGTGATGCACTCTCTGACCGGACCGGAGAGTTCGTTCCACCAATAATGCCCCGGCAATGGCTTCCTCACTCGAAGCAGCGGACTCCCCCATATCATTGTCTGGGCTATCTGCCAGATCAAGGTTGACCGCCAACCCTTGGCGAGCAGCAGCGAGAGCAGTGTCATCGCAGGGGCTGAGTAGCGCCCACAGCTTGACTTTGTAGCGGGCCAGAAGGACGCGCGCGTGCTCGATCTCGCGGGCGCTCAACTCCCGATCACCTACGTCCAGTACGGCTCGGCCACCTCGGAAGAAGTCAGCCCCGAGGCTCAGTCGACGCTCCAGAAGCGCCAACTGATCACCCCAACGTCCCTCTCCCAGGCCGATCAGCAGCCCCTGGCGTATCCCCTTGACAGTGATGTCTTCTTGCTGCATCGTCCACCTGCCGCACACTGCAACCGATTATAGCACAGAAAATGGAGATACCCAAACTCTCATCACGCAATGGGACAGACTTCTGGAGAGCCGAGCCGCCGCCTGCGCCGGTTTGAAACAGAGGAGAGCAAGACAGAGTTGAAGAAGCAAAGAAAGGTGCCAAGCCCATACAGTGCCTGGCACCTCTCTGCGCTCCAATTTGCTGGACACTCGCCGCTACAGGCTCGAGTGTTCAGCGGTAGGTATGGTGAAGGTGAACGTTGTCCCCTCCCCGAGCTGGCTCTCTACCTCTATCTCACCTTCGTGCAGTTCAACGAGGTTCTTGGTGATACACAATCCCAGACCAGTACCAGCCCGATCACGTACCTCAGGCCCATCCGCGCGGAAGAACTTGGTGAATAGCCGCTTCTGATCCTCCTGCGAGATACCGATCCCCGTATCCGAGATGGCACAGTGAACGCACGCGCCGTCGCTCCACGCTCTGACCTGAATCTCTCCTCCATCTGACGTATACTTGCAGGCATTGCTCAGCAGGTTGATCAGAATCTGAGCGAGCCGTGAGGGGTCCGCCTGGACCTTAGGAAGATCGGAGGGAACCTCAACGACCAGTTCATGAGCCCTCTTCTCGATACGACCCTTGACGGCCTCCAGTGCACCTTCCAGCACGTCGTCTATAGCTGTCGGTTCCAGCTCCAGTCGCAACTGTCTCGCTTCGATGCGGGAGATGTCCTGCAGGTCAGATACCAGCAGCTGCATCCGCTCCACGTTTCGACGTATGGTGCGCACGGGCCTCATCTGCTGGTCCGTCAACGGGCCCATCAGGCCCCTTGTAAGCATATCAGCATACCCACGTATGGCGGTCATCGGTGTGCGCAGCTCGTGGGCCACAATGGAGACAAACTCCGACTTGGCCTGATTGGCTTGGCGAACCTGCTGATAGAGGCGAGCGTTTTCGATGGCAATGGCAGCGTGATCGGCCAGGCGGCTGGCGAAGCCAGTGTGATCCGTGGAAAAGGCACCCTCCCCATTCCGACGCAGGTCCAGAAGCCCCAACGTGCGATCCTCGCAGCGGATGGGGACCAGGATGCGTCGGCTTCCGATAGCGACGGGTTCCTGACTCCGCAGAACGACCTGCAAGACGTCCGGTTCCAACCTCCCCGGCCGCAGGGCATCGCCGATGCTGGCCATGACCCGGTCCTCACCCGCCTCCACGAGACTCAACGCGCCTGCGTCCGCCCCGGTCGCACGCACGGCCCAGGAGAGGGTCAGCTCCAGCACCCGCTGGAAGTCCAGACTGGCATTCAGGTCCCGATCGATGCGCTGCATCGTCGTCAATTCCTCCAGCCGCGCCTCCAACGCCTGATCGGTCATCGTGTAGAGCCGGGCATTCTCAATGGCTGCCGCTGCCTGATTAGCAAAGGCGGTCAGCAGGGCCATATCCGACTCCGAGAAGGCCCCCTCTTTGACACGATTGTCGAGGTAGAGTGCGCCAGTGACCTGTCTCCTCACCTTGAGCGGCACACAGACAATGGAGCGCAGGTGATAGCCGATGACACTATCTTGAGCTGAGAAACGGGGATCCACCTGGGCGTTGGTCGTCAGGACCGGTTCGCCCTGTTCGATCGCCTCCCGAACCACCGAGCGGCTCAATTCCAGCTCAGACCGCTCACCGAAGTCGCGTGCTATCTGGGTACTGAGTCCCCCATCCTCGTCGAGCAGCATGAGACATCCCCGCTCAGCCCCCGTGAGGTGGATCAACGAATCCATCACTGCATTGAGGGTCTCATCGAGGTCTAATGAGGAGTTGATCGCCTGGCTGATCTCGTAAAGAGTGGTCAGCTGATCCGTTTGCTCGACAGATAGCTCTTGAGCCAGCCGGCTCAATGAGCCACGCCAATCTACCAGTCGGGCCCTCAGCTGATCGGAGGAAAAGCCAGAGGGCTGCGACAGAGCTAGCTGCACAGCCCGCATACTCTCCTGGAGCGCGGTCAGGATTACCTTCACGTCCTCCAAGTCGTGATCGCGGTTTCTCTCCAGCTCCATTTCCTTTCGATTCAATCTTGAGGTAATATCCCCGTCTGTGTTGATGCCTGGATCCTACCACCGAGACGCAGAGCTCGCAGAGATTCTCAGGGTTTCTCCGCGCCCTACGCGCCCCTGCGGTGAGGAGCTGTGCGTGGAGCTGAACCACCTCGGTTGAGAGAGACCACTAACCTTAGCTCCCCTGAAGAGAGCGCGTCCGCTATCTGCAAGTGGGGCAGAACGGGCGAGAAACGGGCTTCTTCAACGGAGTCAACCTTGGATGGTCCAATCCCAGAACCAGTAGGCCAAGCCTTTCCAGGGTCCCCAACGCTCGAAGGCCGTCTCCACCTCCTTACGACCGATCGGTTCCCCCTCATACCACTCCTGCGACACCAGCTTCCGTGCCCAAGTATCCACAGGCAGATAGTCATACCGACCCAAGAGCATCAGCAGCGAAGCGGCAGCGTAGTCCCCAACACCCTTGATCTCCTTCAAGGCCTGACGCACCTCCGGCGTGGGAACTCCGCCGTCCTTGAACCGCTCCAGATCCAACCGACCGTCAGCTGTGCGCCGAGCCAATTGTAATATGAAGGGTGCCCGATAACCCAGGCCCGCCTCACGCAAGCCTTCTTCGGTGGAGACAGCCAGTTGAACGGGCGCGGGAAAGGCATGGCGGGAAGGGTCGGTGGGGAGAGGATCGCCGTATCTGGTCAGAAGTGTTTCGACCATGCGGATTGTCCCTGCCCACGAAGTGTTGGTGGTCAGGATGACCTTGACCGCGTCCTCGAAAACGGTCGGCGAGCGAAGCATGCGCCCCAAAGCTCGATGCTCCACATACGCCAGCTTGGGCTCCTTCCGAGCCAGGGCGTGGAAAGGAGAGAGATCCTGCCCCAGACCGAGCATCCACCAAACCTTGCGACTGACCTCTTCCCGTTCAGCGCCAGTCAGACGCTCCCGCGTCTCCACACTGACCCCGCCCCTGGCCTCCTGGATACGCAGTTCGACGACCCGCTCTGTATCCAACCGCTCGACGCGGGTCAGTAGGCAGCTGTGCATATCGGCTGCAAAGGGCGGGAGCCGCACCCAACCATGGGACTCCAGGACCGCCCGAAATGAGAAGGGTAGACAAGCCGACAGAGTCAGACGCACACCGAACCTCCCGCCACAAGATACCATAGGTGACGAGAGGCGAAATTGCGATGGGGTTACGATTCCGTTACACCCCAGACTTCCGTCGAACGTCCGCCCACATCGGTATCGGTCGGCGGCGAACTTGGCTCGCTGGACAGGATGCGTATACTTGTCGCCAGGAACGTGCCATCAGGGTACTGCGAACTGGGAGAGGAAAGCAAGAATGAATCAGACGAAAGCGCTCCACTCCGAGATCATCGCCTGGCTACTCGAGCCAGAAGCGCCCTCCGTTCGCTACTGGACTTTGATCCGACTCCTCGATCGTCCCCTCGATGGTCCTGAGGCGCAGGAGGCCCGTAGGAAGATCGCGCACCGTGGACCGGTGGTCGAAATCCTCAAGCACTACGCGGGGGACGGTCGTTGGGAAGGAGAGCGCAGCTACTACACGCGCAAGTACACCGCCACTCACTGGCAGCTGCTGCTCTTGGCAGAACTGGCAGCCGATGGCGACGATGAGCGGATCGCGGCCGCGTGCCGCCGGATGATCCAGGAGGTTGATCAGGAGCAACGCACGCTGATCTACCCGTGTTTCCACGGCAACCTGATCGGCTACCTCCACGCGCTGGGGTACGGTGCGGACGAGCGGGTTCGTCAGTTCGAGCTGGAACTGGGCCAAGCCGGTCTGAGAGGGGGGTGGCGGTGCGAGATCAACGAAGGTCTGGCCTGCGCGTGGGGTGCCGCCAGGGCTCTCTGGGGCTTCAGTTGCATCTCTCCTTCAGAGCGGGCTCCCCACGTGAATGAGGCGATCGAGGCGGGGGTACACTTCCTGGGCTGCCATGAGCTGCGGGAGGGGAAGTACCCAACGCCCACCAGGCGCCACCGGCTCTGGGATTGGCTGAGCTTCCCGCTCTTCTATCAGGCCGATGTCCTCTTTATCCTGGAAGTGTTGGCCGACCTGGGAAGGCTCAGCAGGGAATCCACCTTCGGCGAGGCGGTGAAGTGGCTGGAGGAGCACCGCCGAAACGACGGGCGCTGGAACGGACGCAGCCCCTACCGGCAGCGGATGTGGGCCCCTCTCGAGAAGAGCGGCCGCCCCAGCAAGTGGGTCACGTGGAAGGCCCTATACGTGCTGAAGACGATCCGTTGAAGCAAACGCTGCGGCCGAGATGCACCGTCAGGATACGGCCATTCGCTCCGTGTCGGCAGTTCCTTCTCCGATCCCCTTGGGCTCTACCGGAACGCGCTCCGCCTGTGCCAGAGCCTCCTCCACCAGACGGTCCATTTCGGTCGCCTGCTCGGCCTCCAACACCTCCTCCAGTTGAGGATGGGTCACCACGCGGCGGGGCATCAGGAACTGGCAGCAATCATCTCCCTCCATCTGAGAGAGTTGGAAAGTGCCAATCCGATTCGCCCAGTTGACAATCTCCTGCTTGTCCATGCCGACAAGAGGGCGGAGCACGGGCATTCGGATCGCCTCCTCGACTACTGCCATGCTATCCAGCGTTTGGGAGGCCACCTGCCCCAGCGACTCACCAGTAACCAGCGCCTTACCCTCCGCCTGATCAGTGAGCACCTCGGACACGCGGACCATCAGCCGGCGGTAGAGAATCACCCGGTAGGCGACAGGGGCGCGAACGGAGATCTCCCGCTGCTGCCTCCCGATGGGGACGATGTAGAGATACGGTTCCATCTTGTAGGCCTCTAGGGCGCGCACGATCTCGCGCGCCCGCGCCTCAGCCCCCATCCAGTTGCCGAAGGGGCGACTGTGGAAATGGATAGGGATCACCCGACAGCCTCGCTTCAAGGCCAGGTAGCCAGCCACGGGGGAGTCAATCCCACCAGAGAGAAGCAGGCCGACCCGACCGCTCACCCCCACTGGCAGCCCTCCAGGTCCCGCCAGTTGGCCGAAGGAGAGAATGACATGATCGCGGAGCACCTCCACGCGAATGACCAGATCCGCCCCCTCAAGCTGCACCGGCCAGCCAGTTCGTTCCTGAACCGCTGTCCCCAGCTCCCGCTCGATTTCGGGCGAGATCAGGGGAAAGGATTTATCATCGCGGGAAGCGCGGATGCAGAAGGAGTCAACAGAACCTGACGGCAGATGCTCCAATGCGGCTGCGCGGACATGGTCCATGTCGGGACGCGCCACGTGCGCCGGTGCGAAATTGGCGATACCGAATACAGTGCTCAGCGCCATCTCCCAATCTGATCCATCCACCGGACGACTCAAGGTAACCAGAAGGCGTCCCGACAGCCGCTCCACTCGCTCCAGTCCCAGAGGTTTCATCCGCTCGGCGATGTTGTGCGCCAGCTTCCGTTCGAAAAAGGGGCGGTTTCGCCCCTTGAGACCGACCTCGGCGTAGTGAACGACGGCATGACGGCTTCGTTGCGCCCGCATCTGTACCTATCTCCCCTCTATCCTTGCCTCCGCGGTCAGTGTACCACACCTGCACTCGAACCGCCAGAGGCAGGCCAGGCCTCGCCGCCTCTGTGAGAAGGTGTAGCCCAGTGGCTGGTTCGAATTGCCTCAGCACCCATGGCCCAGGGGTTTTGCCTTCTTCCTCTTTACGGGTTACAATTGGATCATCCGCCTCGGGACCATTGATAGAGTCTGATCCGATCCCCGACCGAAAGGAGAGAGCGATGGCGCAGCCCCAGAAGGAGCCTCCGGCCGATCGACAGCTACGCGAGCGCTCTCTCCTTTACATCTTCATCGCCTTCGTCCTTGGGTTCGCCCTGCCTATCTGCAGCTGCCTGGGTCTAGGCATAGCGACGACGACGGCATTGGGACGGATGGCATCCCGAGGAGCGGCAACCTTGCCCCGCGCTACCGGGCCGGCCGTGGTGGTCATCCCGTTGGAGGGGCTGATCGCCACCCAGACCGAGGCCTACGCCGAGACCATCACTCCAGAACAAGTCAGCGAACTGCTGGAGCGGGCCGAGGCAGATTCCTTGATACAAGCGATAGTCCTACGTATCGAAAGCCCCGGCGGGGGCGTGGTTGCCTCTAACGAGATCTACCACATGATTCGGGAGACAGAGAAGCCCGTGGTCGTCTCAATGGGCTCCGTGGCGGCATCTGGGGGCTACTACATCGCCTGTGCCGCGGATCATATCGTCGCCAATCCAGACACTCTGACCGGCTCCATCGGCGTGATCAGTCAGTTCCCCAACGCCGAGGAGTTGATGGAGAAGATCGGGGTCGAGGTAGTGGTTATCGCCAGCGGTTCCGCCAAGGATATCGGCTCTCCCTTCAGGGACATGACCGAGGAGGAACGAGCCATCTGGGAGCGGATCATAAGCGAGACCTACGAGGCATTCGTCGCAGTGGTGGCTGAGCGCCGCGATCTATCGCCGGAGAGAGTGCGCGAGCTGGCCGACGGTCGAGTCTACACAGGCCGGCAGGCGCTGGAGACGGGATTGGTGGATCAATTGGGGACGCTGGAGGACGCGGTGGCGAAGGCAGCAGAACTGGGCGACATCGAAGGGAAACCTGAGGTGCTCGAACTGGAACCGCCACCCAGTCTCTATGAGCTGCTGACGGATTTTCAGGCCCATTCTTCATTGCCCTCCCTAGAGGAACTCCTGGACTGGGCCGCCGCTCCCTCGCTGGAGTATCGCTACGTGGAGCCGTAACTCATCGGCCAACGGATAGTCGGATTCGCAGAGGAGGGACTATGTCTTCTTCATCCCCGACTTTTGGCCTGGCTCTCGGCGGTGGTGGGGTGCGTGGTCTGGCGCACATCGGCGTGCTCAAGGCACTGGAAAGAGAGCAGATTCCCATCCACTTCATAGCAGGCACCAGTATGGGTGGGCTCATCGCCGCCGCCTACGCTGCCGGTCTCTCGCCCGAAGAGATAGAGGAAGAGGCACTTCGATTGGCTAACCCTCGTCGTCTGATCACCTTCCTCGATCGATCCCTGCCTCGGCGAGGCCTGATTCAGGGGCAGAAGGTGATGAAATACCTATCCGAATGGCTTGGTGAAATCACTTTCCAGGATCTGCGAGTGCAGCTGGCGCTGATCGCTGTGGATCTGAAGAAGGGAGACAAGATAGTCTTGCGCGAAGGGAAGGTGCTGGAGGCAGTTCGCGCCACCATGGCCCTGCCCGGAGTCTTCGCACCCGTAGAGCGGGACAATCAGTTGTTGGTGGATGGAGGGCTGCTCGACAACATACCCGCCGATGTCGTGCGCCAGATGGGAGCAGACGTGGTTATCGCCGTAGATACCTCCACAGGCGCGGAGGCTTTGGCGGTGTTGATCGAAGATATGTACCGCCGTCGTTTTCTGCCCGACAGGTTGGTGGGCCTTATGGAAGTCATATGGCGCTCCGTGACTGTGATGGCAAGTGAGATTAGCTCCCGCTGTCTGGAGGTCGGTCAGCCGGACCTGCTCCTCCGTCCATCCATTCCTCAGGCAGTGACGACCCTGACCGGCTTCACTCATGCAAGGGAGGTCATTTCCTCAGGGGAGCGGGCGATGGAGGAAGCATTGCCCAGCCTGCGCAAGACGTTGGGCAAGGATCAGGATCCTCTTGAGCACATGACCAAAGCAACCAAGGAGGCCGCCCCGACAGATTGACCGGAAGACCTCCGGCACGGAGCTGCGAACCCGACGCGCGGCCCACTTCGATCCATGACAAGAGGTTCGGACTTCAATTGATTTAGTACTTGATCACTGAGTTTCTGGTTTACTAAGAGCCGCCCTTTCCGCCTTCCTGTGAGGAGTTCGCATATCAGAATCCGTATGATCAAGTGCTAGCTGCGCACCTGTAGTGGTGATTGACCCCTAAGATGATTGGCCTGCCCACCAGAGGAATACGTCACCTGCGCCGTTATCGCCAGATCGCCGGCGTCCTCACGCGCTATGGCTTCGGGGCCTTGGTGGAGACACTGGAGGGTCCCCTCCCTCGTTCATTCCCCCAGCGGTTGCTGCAGCAACTGCGCCCCTCCGCCGACCAGCTGGGCATGCCTCGCCGACTGCGGATGGCGCTCGAAGAGCTGGGGCCCACCTTCATCAAGATGGGTCAGATACTCAGCACCCGTCCTGATCTGCTCCCTCCCGCCTACATCGCCGAGCTGACCCGCCTCAGGGACGATGTCCCTCCGGGACCATGGGAGCCCGTGCGGGCCCAGATTGAGGAGGAGCTGGAGGCCCCGCTGAAGGAGCTCTTCGCATCCTTCGACCCGGAGCCCATCGCCGCTGCCTCTCTCGCACAGGTCCACGTAGCGACCCTAACGGACGGCACCTCCGTGGCGGTGAAGGTTCAGCGACCGGGCATCAAATCGACCATTGAGACAGACCTGGAGATACTCTTCGACGTGGCGCGGCTGCTCCAGAACCGCACGGCGCTGGGGGAGCTGTACGACCTACCGGGCATTGTGGAGGAGTTCGCAGCGACGCTCCGGGCCGAGCTGGACTTCCAGCGAGAGGGGCGCAATGCCGACCGCTTCCGCCGAAACTTCGCCGAGGAGCCCTATCTCTACATCCCGAAGGTCCACTGGGATTACACCACCCGGCGGGTGCTCGTGCTGGAGCGAATCGAGGGGGTGAAGATAGACGATGTAGAAGCGCTCGACGCTGCCGGGTGCGATCGTCGTCGAGTGGCACTCCACGCCACACGGATGATCATTAAGGAGATCCTGGAGGATGGATTCTTCCACGCCGACCCCCATCCGGGCAACTTCGTAGTGATGGAGGACGAAGTCATCGGGGCGATGGACTTTGGAATGGTGGGCTACCTCGGCCGAAGGGACCGAGCTGACTTGATCCGTCTCTACATCCATGCGATGCAGTTGGACGAGGAAAGAGTGGTAGATCAGCTGATCCGTATGGGAATGGTGGAACGGCGAGCCGACCTGGACCGACTGCGGCGGGATATCGGGCGGCTGCTGCGCAAGTACCAGGGCCTGCCCCTCAAAGCGATTCGGGCACAGGAAGTGATGAAGGAGGCAACGCCCATCGCCTTCCGCCATCATCTGCGGCTTCCCAGCGAACTATGGCTGCTGGGCAAGACCCTGACGATGATGGAGGGGGTAGGGTTGAAGCTGTACCCGGACTTCGATCCCTTTGCCGTCTCCGAGCCATACGTTCGGCACTTCATTCAACAGGTGTTCTCCCCTGCCACATGGGGGCCGGCGCTCCTGGAAAGCGCCGCTGAATGGGGATCGATGATTGAACTGATACCTCGCATCGGCACGCGTCTATTGACCCAGGTGGAGCGAGGAGAACTGGAAGTGACCATCCGTCACAAAGGACTGGGACAATCGCTGGCCCGTCTGGACCGGTTGGCCAACCGTATCTCCCTCAGCCTGTTGCTGGCGGCCATGATCGTCGGGTTGGCACTGCTGGTACCGGCCTTTCGCTTGGTGGAGCAGGGGGGAATAGCCATTGCGCTGCTAATCCTCGGCTTCGGCGGGGTCACCCTTCTGGGAATATGGGTGATAATCTCCATCCTACGTTCGGGGCGGAGATGAGATGAGGTTTGATAATGTCCCCAGAGCTGCCAACATCAGTTCAGAGAATCGCAGGTGCGCTCGCAGACCGTGCGATCTGTATCCAAGACCGGATTTGTCGTGGTATGAAGTCAGCGCTGGAACACACATGGCCACCCAGCAGCGCAGTGGTCGAGCCAGGCAAGCGGCAGAACGAATTAGCCCCACTTTGTAGCCAACAACCGCTTGACAATGAAATGTATCTATGGTAATCTCTGACCCGTTAGCGGGCGCGTCTGGCGGATTGTGCCACTCTTATCCTGCGAGGAGCGGAGAATGGGAGCGAAATCACGAACCGACCAAATAGTGGAGCGCCTGCGGCAGCTCCAAATGAGCACCCCTGACATTGAGGCCTCAGCCGTCGTCAGTGTGGACGGGTTGACAATCGCTTCTTCCCTTCCGTCAGGTGTAGAAGAGGACCGCGTCTCGGCGATGTCGGCCGCAATGCTCTCCCTTGGTGAACGCATCGCCAGCGAGCTGCGACGTGGCACTCTCGACGAAGTATATGTGAGAGGAGCAAATGGCTATGTGATTCTCAGCGCTGTGGGTCGGGAGGCTGTGCTGACAGTCTTGGCGCGCAGCGGTGCGAAACTGGGGCTGGTCTTCTTGGAGATGCGGCGCGCGGTCGAAGAACTGGCGGATGCTCTATAGGCTCGGCTAGCCCTACACTGCTTTAGGCACAGTTGCAGGAGGAATGACGTGAGACGAATCGAGCCAAGCGGGTACTTCTACCCAAACAAGCTGGCCCGTGTCTACATTCTGGCTCTGGAAGATGTTATGGGGAAGAACGGCCTTAACGCCATTCTGAACCTGGCAGGTCTCTCTCACCTGATTGATAACTATCCCCACGATAATTTCGACAAGCAATTCGAGTTTTCTGACTTCTCGACGCTCAACTGGGCGCTTGAGGAGATGTACGGCCCGCGCGGAGGGCGTGGGCTGGAGCTGCGAGCTGGGCGGGCTGCCTTTGCACGAGGGTTGCCCGGATTCGGCCCTCTCGCTGGCGTGGGCGATCTGGCCTTCAAAGTTCTGCCCCTCCAGGCTAAGTTGAGGGCAGGGATCCCTGCGTTGGCCAAGATCTTCACGGAGTTCAGCGACCAGACCAGTAGGGTAGAGGACAAGGGGGAATACTACACGTACACCATGAATCCCTGCCCCGTATGCTGGGGGCGCCAGGTCGACCGGCCGATCTGCTTTGCGGGAATGGGGGTGATCGAAGAAGGCCTGCACTGGGTGAGCGGAGGAAAGAAGTTCCGCGTGGACGAGATCGAGTGCGTGGCTGCCGGTGGAGATATCTGCACCTACGCTATCTACAAGGAGCCAATCGGCTGAGTGCGTGCCCAAGGAGCCTTTGGAGACATCGCCGACCAAGCCAACCTGACTGGACCTCTATTGGCTCAAGAGCGCCCACCTCAAGAACGCTTCGAGGGAAGCCTCCGGAGTCCTGTGCCCGGCCGCGAATGTTGGGTTTCGGCTGGACACGGGTGTGAGCCACTCTGATCGACGCGAATATGGCGTCTCACATTCTGGTCGTCGAGGATGAGCCGAATACGGCCGAGATGCTGACGGAGTATCTTGAGTCACAGAACTACCGCGTCACGGCCGTGAGGGAGGGCGAGAAGGCACTTGCCTTCGTCCGGGAGACCCTACCCGACCTCGTAGTGCTGGACATTCGTCTCCCCGACATTGACGGCTATGAGGTCTGCCGCCGACTCCGTTCCCATCGCCGCTCCGCCCACGTACCGATTATCTTCCTCACGGAGAAGCGAGAGCGGATCGACCGACTCACAGGGTTGGAGCTGGGAGGGACGGACTACGTTACTAAGCCCTTTGACGTACAGGAACTGCGCCTACGAGTGCGCAACGTCCTCCGGCGATCCACCCTGGAGCCGGTGGCTCACCCGATAACTGGTCTTCCCTTTGCCGCCCTCGCTGAAGAGCACCTCACCCGCCTTCTGGTGAATGAGGAGAGGGAGTGGGCCGTCGTAGCGGTGAAGTTGAACGGGCTGGACGATTTTGGCGAAGCCTACGGTTTTGTGGCCCGAGACGACATGTTGCGGGCTGTAGCGCTGATAATTCAGCGCACGGCCGATGAGGAAGCAGGAGAGGAGCCCTTCGTCGGTCAGTTGGGTGACGGTATGTTCTTTCTCATCACTCCCCCAGCGTGTGCCGCGCAGGTGCGGGAGCGGCTGGAGAGTCGCCTGCAGGAGGCATTGGTCTTCTTTTACCCACGCGTTGACTGGGAGGCTGGTCAGAGCGAAGGAGGCGGTCCCCTACCGCGGCTCTCGATGGAGGTAGGCACGCTGGCCGGCCCCGGTCCCTGCCAGAATCTGGCTGACTTGGAGAAAGCGATCAGCGGTTCGCTAACTCCCATTCAATAGGCTCACTCCTGAGCTGGCACGTTCCCTGGGTTGCGGCTGCCGCCTTCGTCCAGCCGCACTTTCTTGCTTTGGAGCAAGGCGGACATGCAGGTAACAGTAGTTATCCCCACCTACAACGAAGCGAAGAACCTCGTTCCGATGGCGGAGGCGCTGTGGGAAGTGGGACCGCCGGAGCTGAGCATTCTGGTGGTCGATGATGAGTCTCCCGACGGTACCGGAGCCATCGCCCACCAGCTGGCGGCCGAGAATCCCGGACGCTTAAACGTCCTCCACCGGACTGGCCCTCGCGGCCTGGGGCATGCCTACAAGGATGGTTTCCGGTGGGCGCTAGCGCACGGGGCGGAAGCCGTGGCTCAGATGGATTGTGATTTTTCCCACGCCCCTGCCGATGTTCCCCGGCTGCTGGCACACGTCCCCGACTACGACGTGGTCGTCGGCTCCCGCTACGTACAGGGAGGCCAGACCGACGAGGAATGGGGGCTGGGTAGGGTCTTCCTCTCGTGGTGGGCGAACTTCTACGCCGGTTTGATTCTGGGCTCCCGTGTGCGGGACATCACCGCTGGCTTCAAGGCCTGGCGGCGGGAAGCGCTTGAAGGGATTGACCTGGAGAGCGTCCGCTCCCAAGGCTACGTCTTCCAGGTGGAAATGGCCTACATCTGCGAGCGACTGGGCTATCGCGTCCTGGAGGTCCCCATCTACTTCGAGGATCGACGCATCGGCCGCTCCAAGATGACCATGCCGGTCAAGATTGAGGCCGCCCTGCGGGTGTGGGAGGTTCGCTGGCGCCACCGGCATCTGCAGCCCCGCCGTGGAGGCGTATGATCCGCCGACGGCTACCTACACTGGCTTCAGCCCTCATACTAATCCTGCTGCCACTGACGCTGTTCGCCCCCGTGGCCCTGGGAGACCGCACGCTCCTACCCGCCGATGTCCTCTTCCTGTTCGAGCCCTACAGAGCAGCAGCTGACGAGCTGGGGGTTGGCATCCCCCAGAACCCCCTGTTCGGCGACCTGATCCTGGAGAACTACGCCTGGAAGCAATTCCTGGTGGAGGCAATCCACAATCGCGATCTTCCTCTCTGGGATCCTTACACCTTCGCCGGTCACCCTTTCCTGGCCAACGGGCAGCACTCGGCCCTATATCCGCTGGCTGTCACCTTCTATCTCATCCCCCTGTGGCGTGCCTATGGCCTCTTCATCTGGCTCCAGCTCGGGCTGGCGGGGTGCTGGGCCTACCTATTCGCGCGTACATTGGGAGTGCGTCGCCTGGGTGCGCTAATCGGCGGCATCACGTTCCAGCTCAGCGGCTTCATGCTGGTCTCCGTGGTCCATCCGATGATCGTCGCCGGCGCTTCGTGGCTGCCCTTCATCCTGGCGATGGTGGAGCGGCTGATCCAACAGCGACCAGCGCTGGGCAGACGCCCCTCCAGCCTTCCCTGGACACTGCTTGGGGCACTCGGTCTCGGCTGTCAGATGCTTGCCGGTCACGCGGAGAATACATACTTCGTGCTGCTGGTGACGGCGCTCTATGCCGGATGGCGGCTCGTTCACTCTTCCATCCATTCCTCGCCCGCTGACTCCGCACCTGGTCCAAGCCGCGTCCGCCCTGTCTTGTGGTTGATGGCAATGGTGGGGCTGGGGTTGGCGCTGGGGGCCGTGCAGTTCATACCGCTGTACGAGGTAGCGGCGAGCAGCTTCCGCGCCGGAGAAGCAGCGCCAACTCTGTCCCAGGTGTTGGGCTGGGCGTACCCGCCGCGGCGGTTGATCACCTTCGCAATCCCAAACTTCTTCGGCAACCCAGCCCATCACGGCCACTTCGACCTTTTCCAGGGACAAGCAGTCCGGGCCACCGCGAACGCCCTTGGGGAGGATATCCTGAGCCATGATTGGGGGATCAAGAACTACGTAGAGGGCGGCGCGTACCTGGGGCTGTTGCCGCTGTTGCTGGCGGTTCTGGCTGTCTTCCGACCCCCGAATCTGCGAGTCCCGAACGGCGAAGGTCGTGGATTCGTACTTCGCAGGATCGGAAACTGGTTTCGCCATCCGTACGTCCCGTTTTTCACGCTGCTGAGCCTCTTCTCCCTGGGTTGTGTATTCGGCACCCCGCTCTATGCTCCGGTCTACGCGCTTCCTTTCTTCCGTCAGTCCCACTCCCCCTTCCGCTGGGTCTTCCCTCTCACCCTATCGGTGGCGATGCTGGCAGGCTTCGGGATCGAGGTGGTGCGAAGGAGCAGGGAGAAAAGGACCCTCTCGCAACCCACCCGCCGCAGTCTACGATCGCGAATCGGCAGCCTATTCCTCCTCAACACCGCTCCCACCCTGGTCTCTATCGTCGCCGCGCTGGCCTTCTGGGGTGGGGTAGTGACACTGACGGGGTTGGTTCTCAGTCGGGTTCTGTTCGTCGAAATCGAGCCGTTGGTGAAGCGGGCTTTCTGGAACCTGACCCTCGCGCCCAACGCCTTCGCCGATCACCGCGCCTTCTACTCTTACGAGTTCCAATGGATCGCCCTCTTCGGTCTCGTTCTGACCGGCACCGGGATCGTTCTGAGAGTGAGCCGCTGTCCCATCAGCCTCCGTGGCCGACCCGTATGGGAGCCGCTGGCGGTGGTCCTGCTGGTGGCCGACCTGGCCTCGTTCGGCGCGGGATTCCATCCGGCCGTGGACCCCGCCCTACTGGACTACACCCCGCCGGTGGTGGAGTTCCTCCAAGAGGACACTTCCCTCTGGCGGTACGCCGCCTTCACCCCGCCGGGTTCCACCAAGACGATGAACCCCAACGCGGGGATGTTCTACGATCTCCAGGCGGTGGACGGATATGACTCACTCTTCCCACGCCAGTACGCCGATTACATGGAGCTCATCGAGGAACAGGATGAGCTCAGGTATAATCTCATCGCCCCCTTTCGCAATTGGTCCAGTCTGGATAGCCCCTTGACGGACCTCCTCAACGTCAAATACGTTATCACTGAGGCTGAGATTCCCAACCCGGCCAAGTACCGCTTGGCCTACCAGGACGAGGCGGTGCGCGTCTACGAGAACCTGACGGTGATGCCCCGGGCCTTCACTCTCCCCATCTCCGCAACCGTCGTCGCCGACGACGTGGCCGAAGCCCTGCGCACCCACGACCCCCATCGCTTCGTCATCGTGGAGTCACCGCCCTCCCGCGCAGCTTCGAATCTGCAACCCGCTGCCCCAAGCCCACAGCCCGTGACCCACTACACGATCAACGAGGTATTCGTGGATGCGGCTATTCCCGAGCTCAGCTGGCTCGTGCTGACCGACTCGTTCTTCCCCGGCTGGCGCGCCTTCGTGCGGCCGCACGGCAGTGGGGAAGAGGCGGAGCAGGAGATCACCATAGCGCGAGTGGATGGGAACTTCAGAGGCGTCTTGTTGGAAGCGGGAGAGTGGACAGTTCGCTTCAAGTACAGCCCGAACAGTGTGAAGATAGGCAGCTTCCTCTCCTTCATCGCCGGAATGGTGGTTCTCTTTCTTGCCGGATTCTATCTATGGCGCTTTTTCTATCGGGAGGATGCCGAACCCAGCACGGTCCAGCGGGTGGCCAAGAACTCCCTTGCCCCCATTGTGACCAACCTCTTCAACCGAGTCATCGACCTCGCCTTCGCCGCGCTTATGGCCCGCATCTTGGGACCGGTGGGGAACGGCCGCTACGCCACTGCCATCGCCGTCTTCGGCTGGTTCGACATCCTGACCAACTTCGGCTTGAATATGTACCTCCTGCGGGAAGTCGCCCGCGAACGAGATCGGGCCGGCCGGCTTCTCGTCAATACCACCGCCCTGCGGCTCACCCTATTAGGCGTGGGGATACCGCTCCTTTCTTTGTTCTTGTGGGGACGACAGGCACTGGCAGAGCCGATGGCCGCAGACACGGTCAAGGCGATCCTGCTCCTCTATCTGGGCCTCCTGCCAGGGACCGTGGCGATGGGGTTGGGGGCATTCTTCCAGGCCTTCGAGAGGCACGAGATTCCCGCCGCCATCCAGACCTTCACCACAATCATCAAGGTGACCTTGGGTGTATTGCTGCTCGTGGGGGGGCTGGGGATCGTGGGCTTGGCCGGCGCCTCTATCGTGACCAATCTCGCCACATTGGCGATATTGGCAATTCTGGCTCACCGACTCATCTTCAGGGGGGAGCGCGCGCTGCCGCTGGGGTTGGATCGCCAATTGCTACGGCGGATGGTGCGGGATAGCTGGGCGTTGATGCTCGTCCACCTCCTGCAGTCCCTCTTCTTCAAGGTGGACGTAGTACTCCTGCAGGGAATGCAGGGAGACGCCGTGGCGGGCTGGTACGACGCAGCCTACAAATGGGTGAACGCGCTCAACATCATTCCCTCGTTCTTCACCTTCGCCGTATTCCCCGTAATGTCCCGCCAGGCGGCACAGGACCGTGCCGCACTTCTCCGCTCCTACCGCCTTTCGGTCAAGCTGCTGGTGGTGGTGGCCCTTCCGGCAGCGGTGATCTGCACCCTGACGGCCCGCGGTCTGGTGGGCGTCTTGAGCGGGCCAGCCTTCCTGCCCGACGGAGCGATCGCCTTGCAGCTTGTGATCTGGTCAATCCCCATTGGCTGGATCAACAGCCTGACCAATTACGTACTCATTGCCTTGAACCGGCAGCGACACGTGGCAGTCGCCTCGGCGGTGGGGCTGGCCTTCAACCTGACAGCCAACGCACTGCTGATCCCCCGCTACAGTTACGCCGCCTCGGCGGTAGTGACGATCCTCAGCGAAGCAGTGCTGCTCGGGGCCTTCTACATCCTACTGCGGCGCGACCTGAGGCCCGTTGGATGGGTGCAAGTCCTGGGCCGGCCCGCCCTGGCCGGACTGACGATGGCGGCAGCTGCCTGGGCGGTGGCTCCCTTCAACCGGCCACTGGCCGTCATGGCGGGTTTGGGGATCTACCTGACGGGACTGGTCCTCCTGCGGGTCCTCACACCGGAGGAACTGGGGATGTTGACGCCCTTAATCCCCTGGAAGAGACGCGAGCGCTCCGTTCCCACTCCTCGGTAGACGCAGCGCCTCCATCTGGACTCCCAGTGGGCTCATGGACTGCAGGACGGAGCCAATCACTGGCTCAGTTGCTCCACCGTCGCCACGATCTCCGCCCGGTCTGGCATCCCACCCTTCCCATAGATCACCTCTCCCGTCCCGTCGAAAACCAGCATAGTGGGCACGCCGCGTACGCCATAGCGTACGGCCAGCCCACGTCCCACGGATGACAAGAGGCTAATTCGCATCACCTCCGCCCGGCCCTCAAGTTCCGCCTCCAACCCGTCCACGACGGGCTTGGCCGTCAGGCAGGGAGCTCAAGTGTTGGAGTAGATTTCCACCACAATCGGCCGACCGGACCGCACACGTTGGTCGAACTCCTCGATCGAGGAGAGAGCAGTGCCCTGCGTGCGCAAGATCAGCCAGGCCGCCGCCAGCCCCCCGATCAGAATCAGGATCAGCCAGTTCTCTCTCAGAAACTGTGCAATGAACATGATCTCCATCCCTCACTTCAGACTCATTCCCACATCTGTCGCTGGCTTGAGCGACTTGCCAACGTCAAGCCCTCGGCACCCCGTCTCGTTGGCGAAGCGCCCAGGGCCTGATGACGTAGCGAAAACCCCGCTTGTCTCAGTCAGTCAGCTGAGCCAGCAATCTCAGCGACAGCTACACTCCTCCGGCGAATCGCAGTCGCAGGCCTCCGCGACCGCCTCGATCTCCACACGCGCCCCCAGCGGCAGCGCCGCCACCTGCACCGCCGACCGGGCGGGCGGTTCCTCTGGAAAGAACTCAGCATAGACGCCATTCATCCGGGCGAATTCCCCGATATCCTGCAAGAACACGGTCGTCTTGACCACATGCCGCATGCAGGAACCGGCCGCCTCCAAGACCGCCTCGACGTTCTTCAGCGCCTGGCGGGTCTGGGCCTCAATGTCGGGTCCTACGAACTCCTTCGAACCAGGCGCAATGCCCAACTGGCCGGCGGTGTAGATGAGACCGCCCACCCGAACTGCCTGGGAGTAGGGTCCCACGGCAGCGGGGGCTTCGTCGGTAGTGATGACTTCCTTGTTCACGATCGCCTCCTCTCAGCAGCATACAACCCTATTGTAGACTATCCTGGGAGGAGTGCAAGTAGGGACTTGCGCGAACTGCGCTCCCCCCAAAGCTCTTTGACATATTCGCAAAAACACCGTATACTCTTACCTCGCTCTACAACAGAAACGAGAGGAATCGGTCCAGCAGATTCGCGTTGCTGGTGCGAGCGGACCTGCTGGTTGGCGGCGCAGAGCCGGGGAGGTGTCTCAGTCCGTGGAGACGGTTAGCGGGATTGAACGGGCGACTGCAGACCGGAATACCTCTTCGCCACAGCAGGTACTCGGCCCAGTTGGCCTGTCGCCGCTTGACGCGGAAGGTCAGGTATTCTCGCGTGAAGCCGCGATCCCAGATTCTGACTCCATAGCGGGCCAGGAACCTCTCGATATCAATACCTCGCCATGGGCAGTCGCGCGGTACGTAGATTGGCCATGTGTTGCGAAAAGTGACACAGTCAACAACCTCACCGAGTACCCCGAGGACTCCGCTGCGTTGCGCGGCACCTCGCCAATCTGCGTTTAGGAACGTCGAGACGAACCCTTCAACCCGGCTGATCAGATCCAGGTGTGCGAGCCACTCCAGTGGGTCGCCCATCTTCCACCTCCTAGCAGGCTTCTAGAACGCATGTTCTATTATACATGACTTAGTGCACCTTGGCAAGTGTCCTGAGGGCGGGCAATGGACATACGACAGCAGTTGTTGGAACTACTGAGCGAATGGCTTGCCGAGTCCCGCGCCATGGCCGGCTTTGAGCGGGGTTTGTGCGCAGGGTGCGCGGGAGCTTTGATCCTCTCCTTTGGCGCCTTCATGGTTCGCATCTGGTGGGGAAAGGTCACAGCTCCCTACAGACCCCAGAAGGTGACCCTCACCACCGCCAAGACCCCTGCACAGGTCCAGCGCGATAGCTGCCTTTGGCTCCTGATTGCCCTTCTCGGCTGCCTGGTCCTGACAATCGTCTTTCCGGAGGCACCTGGGGAAGTCTGGCAGGTACTGCTGAATGTGCTATTCGGTTAGACCAAGAACCGTTTCTCTCCTGTCCTTCAGGCATCCCCTGGTCAGTGCAGGGATCCGCTCCTGGCCGAATCGCCGGCGCGACCCTTGCTGGTAGGGGAATCCCAGAGTATAATGAATGCCGAACTGACGTTCTATCAACTGCAAGATGATTGTCGATGCCCAAGTTTGAACTTGTCTCCGAATTCAGACCCACAGGCGACCAACCGCAGGCCATAGCAGCGCTGGTGGATGGCATTCGCAAGGGGGACAAACACCAGACCTTGCTGGGGGCCACCGGCACGGGCAAGACTTACACCCTGGCCTGCGTCATCGAAGAGGTCCAGAAGCCCACGCTGGTCATCGCCCACAACAAGACCCTGGCGGCCCAACTCTACTCCGAGTTTCGCGACTTCTTCCCTCGCAACGCCGTCGAGTACTTTGTCTCCTACTATGACTACTACCAGCCGGAGGCCTACCTGCCTCAGTACGATCTCTACATCGAGAAGGACGCTGACATCAACGAGGAGATCGACCGGCTGCGCTTGGCTGCGACAACTGCTCTCTTCTCCCGTCGCGACGTGGTTATCGTCGCCTCTGTCTCCTGCATCTACGCCCTGGGCGATCCGCAGGAGTGGGGCCGCGTAGTGGTTGAGCTGACTCGCGGAGAGCGCCATCGGCGCAGCACACTTCTTCGCCACTTGGTGAGCATCTACTACGAACGCACCAACATGGATCTGCAGCGAGGCAGCTTCCGCGTGCGAGGGGATACGCTGGAGATCCTGCCGGCCTACGCCGAGACCGCCTACCGCGTCGGCTTCTGGGGAGACGAGGTCGAGCGCATCACGAAGATAGACCCGCTCACCGGTGAGGTCCTGGCGGAGCTGGACCAGGCAAAGATCTTCCCCGCCAAGCACTTCGTCACCCCCGATCAGAAGCGAGAGAAGGCTCTGAGCGACATCGAGGCCGAGTTGGAGGAGCAGCTGGCTCAGATGAAGTCAGCGGGGAAACTCCTGGAGGCGCAGCGGCTGGAGCAGCGCACCCGCTACGACCTGGAGATGATCAAAGAGATCGGTTACTGTGCCGGAATAGAGAACTACTCGCGCCACCTCCAGCAGCGCCCACCGGGGTCGCCCCCCTGGACCCTGATCGACTACTTCCCAGCGGACTACCTGCTGATCGTGGACGAATCTCACATGACCGTCCCGCAGATCCGAGGAATGTACCGCGGCGACCGCAGCCGCAAGGAGGTCCTCGTACAACACGGCTTCCGACTCCCCTCGGCGCTCGACAACCGTCCCCTCAGATTCAAGGAGTTTGAGGAGCGGGTCAACCAGGCCATCTACACCTCTGCTACCCCCGGGCCCTACGAGCAAGAGAAGAGCCAGCAGATCGCCGAACAGATCATCCGCCCCACCGGCGTCATAGATCCCAAGATCATCGTCAAACCGGTGCACGGGCAGGTGGACGATCTGGTGGGACAGATCAACGAGCGGGTGGGACGAGGAGAGCGGGTGTTGGTGACCACGCTGACGAAGCGCATGGCGGAGGATCTCTCCGACTACCTGCGAGAGCTAGGCATCAAGGTCCACTACCTCCACAGCGAGATCGAAACCATCGAGCGCGTGGAGATCCTTCGGGCCCTGCGGCTTGGAGCATACGACGTCGTGGTGGGGATCAACCTCTTGCGTGAGGGATTGGATCTACCGGAGGTCAGCCTGGTGGCGATCCTGGACGCGGACAAGGAGGGATTCCTGCGCTCAGATACCGCCCTCATCCAGACCGTCGGGCGGGCGGCGCGGCACGTCAACGGGACCGCCATCCTGTACGCTGACAAGATCACAGACTCGATGCGACGCGCTATCGACGAGACAGAACGCCGCCGCAACGTTCAGATCGAGTACAACCAAGAGCACGACATCGTGCCTACCACCATCGTCAAAGAGGTGCGCGATCTGACCGACCGGGTGCGCCGCCAGGCCGCCCCCGAGGCCGAACCGGATCTGACGCCGGCGCAGTTGCCCAAGGATGAGCTCACCCGCTTGATCCGGGAGCTTGAGAAGCAGATGAAGCACGCCGCGAAGGAGCTGGAGTTCGAGAAGGCAGCCCTCCTGCGCGATCAAATCTTTGAGCTGCGGGACGCGCTGGAGGCAAAGGAAGACCTCCCCGCCTGGGAGCGGGAGCGCCGAAGAGCGCGGGCGGGATCAAGGGTCAGCTAGCGAGGAGGTGTCCCTTGCAGATCACGAACGTCGAAGTCATCCCGGTCGAGTTGAAACTGCGCCTCCCCTTCCGGACGGCCTACCAGGCGGAGATCGACAAGGTGACGGTCGTGTTTGTGCGCGTCGACACACGCCAGGGGCGGGTCGCCTGGGGGTGCGCCGCCTTCGACGAGGGCCTCACCGGCGAAAAGTTGGAGGACGTCGTCCAGGGCTGTCAGGCCTGTGCCGAATGCGCCCACGACTTGAACCCGCTCAACATCGAGTACGCCCTGGACAGACTGGCCCAACTGACGGAGGGGACACCGTCGGCCCTGTGCGCTTTCGATCTCGCTTTCCACGACCTACTGGGCCTGGTCGCCGACATGCCCCTCCATCGGCTGCTGGGAGGCTATCGGAGCCGTATCCAGACATCCGTCACCATCAGCGTCGCCTCGGTCAGGGAGACTGTGGAGCTGGCCCTCGACCGTGCCCGGCAAGGCTTCCGCATCCTCAAGATCAAGGGCGGGCTCGACCCGGAGGAGGACGTGCTGCGGGTCCGGGCCGTCCGTGAGGCTCTCCCCCAGTTCACCCTTCGCCTGGATGCCGACCAAGCATACACCGTTCAGGAGGCTCTCGACGTGGCCCGCGCGCTGGAGGGGAAACTGGAGATGTTGGAGCAGCCCACCCCCGCCGACGACCTGGACGCGCTGTTTGAGGTCACCAAACGGAGTCCAGTCCTGATCCTGGCCGACGAGAGTGTGTTGGGACCGACCTCGGCGCTGGACATAGCTGCCCGCCGGGCCGCCCATGGGGTTAGCGTGAAGCTGGCGACGTGCGGGGGACTGCGCCACGCGCGTCAGGTGGACACCATCGCCCGCGCCGCTCAGATGGCCACGATGGTCAGCTGCGTCAACGAGCCGGCATTGCTTACCGCTGCCGGCTTAAGCTTCGCCCTCAGCAGTCCCAACGTCCGCTACGGCGATCTCGACGGCCACTTCGATCTGGTGAACGACCCCACCGTGCCGGGCTTCCTCTTGGACGAGGGGTGGCTCGTGGCAACCGATGTACCTGGCCTGGGATGCACCGTTGAGATATGAGCAGCGAGCTTCGGTCCGCACAGATAAGGGTCGCAGCAGATCTTCTCAGCACCAGGCGGGGTATGCGGCAGAGTGGTGGGAGCCCATCTAGATCGGGCGATTGGAGGTCCGCCGAACTTCAGTTGGGGCGTATGGCACAACTTGAGCTGAGCGCTCAGGAGATTGGCAATCGCCTAGAAGTGACTCTCCACAGCTCCCAATGAGATTCGGCTCTGGGCAATCATGAGAAAGAAGAACCTTGTTGCTCTATTCCATGCACTCTCTGGCGCTGCAGGTATCCTCGTCAGTCTCTTCTCAAAGGGCCAGATCAGACTCCCGGAGCAACCAGTCAAGTCTGTAGGATTCACCATCTTCGGATTGGGCGGATTGCTCTTTGCCTATGCGGTTGCCTATCTTCGTGGTGGATTCGAGGGGAACGTCGACCCAGTCACGGAAGATCTGGTGACAGAGGGTCCGTACCGATTTGTCCGTCACCCTCTCTATCTTGCTATGCTGGTGATGTGCATGGGCCTTGCCATAGGTCTTCGGAGCATTTGTGGATTGGCTATGACCGTCCTCGTCTTCTTCCCGCTGTGCATATATCGAGCGAGATTGGAGGAGGAAGCTCTGGAATTGAGATTCGGGAAGGAGTGGCGAGATTACTCTGATCGTACAGATTTCATCATTCCTTTTGTCTACTAGTGCGCCTTGGCCGCATGCTCCCTAGGCAGTACTCCGGAACGCCCTCTTGAGGATACGCACGTGTATGAGATTCTGGTCAAGAAGGATCTGACTCCAGTCACCAAGTTGTTTGAGACACAGGCACGTGCGGTGGCGCACAAGGCTCACCCCGGTCAGTTCGTCATCATCCGCATCCATGAGAAGGGGGAGCGTATCCCACTGACGATCGCTGACTACGACCGTGAGCGAGGGACCATCACCCTTGTAGTCCAGGAAGTGGGCAAGACGACGATGGAGATGGGGGCTATGAAAGCAGGCGAGCATCTGGCCAGCCTGGCCGGCCCTCTGGGCAACCCCACCAAGATTGAGAAATACGGCACGGTGCTTTGCATAGGCGGCGGCTTTGCGATTGCTCCTGTCTATCCCATTGCCCGTGCCCTGAAAGAGGCAGGAAATACCATACTCTCCGTCATCGGTGTCAGGAACAAAGACCTCCTCTTTTGGGAAGAGAAGATGCGCTCAGTCAGCGATGAGTTGATCGTCTGCACCAATGACGGTTCATACGGACGCGAGGGGGTGGTCACCCTCCCTATGAAAGGGATATTGGAGGCGGGGCGGCCGGTTGATCGCATTTGGGCTATTGGCCCAGCGATTATGATGAAGTTCTGCGCTCTCACCAGTCAACCATTCGGTACACCAACGATTGTCAACCTCAATCCGATCATGGTTGATGGCACCGGTATGTGCGGTGCGTGTCGCGTGAAGGTAGATGGCCAAACGCGCTTTGCGTGCGTGGACGGTCCTGAGTTCGACGGGCATCAGGTGGATTGGGACCTGCTCATGGCGCGGCAACGCGTCTACCTCGAACAGGAGGAGCTGGCGGTCGAGGAATGGAAACAGGAATGTGAACCCCTACATCGCCCCACTGCCTCCCAAGTAGATGGCCCAGCCTCCTGTTGAAGCAGTTGTGTCGTGAGACACAAGAGCGATTGACTGCTCGCTGACACTGTGCTGTACCTATCTGGTGCGGGACAGGTGCTCCACGAAGAGGGGTAACCGCAGTTCAATCCGTTCTCGCCAGTAGCTTGGTGAGGCTTGCCAAGCTCCACATGACAAGGAGTACTGAGACATGAGACGCTTCGGCTGGCAGACACTTCTGGGTGCGGCCCTGGTTGTGCTCTCTGTGATCTTCTACCTGCTCCACTACTTGATCTTCCGGGACCCCCACCACATCTTCACCTTTCTGGTAGGGGATGTAGCCTTCGTCTTCATCGAGGTCTTGATGGTGACGCTGATCATACACCGCCTGCTTGGTGAACGAGAGAAGCAAGCGCGGCTGGAGAAGCTGAATATGGTCATCGGCACCTTCTTCAGCGAAGTAGGGACCAGGCTATTGGGCGGCCTCTCCCAGCTAGATCCAAAGCTGGATAGGCTTAGGGGAGAGCTTGTGGTTGGCGAGGGCTGGTCTGAGCGGCAGTTCTCGAAGAGGGGGCAATGGCTGCGAGACTACGACTATGAGGTTGAGCCGGAGAGAGCCGACTTGAAGGGATTGAAGCATCTCCTAGTAGCCAGAAGGGACTTCTTGCTGAGATTGCTGGAGAATCCCAATCTACTGGAGCATGAATCCTTCACCGAGCTCCTTCGGGCAGTCTTCCATCTAATGGAGGAACTGGACGCCAGGAGGAGCCTGGAAGAGCTGCCGACCACAGACTATGCACATCTCGCCGGTGACATGGAAAGGGTATATGTCCTGCTTGTCCGCGAGTGGTTGGAGTACATGCAGTACCTGAAGAGCAGCTACCCGTATCTCTTCTCCCTGGCCCTGAGGACGAATCCGTTTGATGCGGATGCGTCACCGGTAGTGGGGTAAGGAAGGGTTGACCGTTGAGCAGCCGCCAAGCTGCCCCTCTCAGCTCGCTCCAAGTCCTGTACCCATCCCGCACACACGCCAGACATCGCCGCGCATCCAAGTGGGCTTGCTGAGGGATACATCTCGAGTGTCCAGCGCGGCGGTACCGGTCTGGTGAGAAGGCCTGCTAGGAAGGAAGCAGCTTGGCGATGGTGACGCCGGCGCCGCCCTCTCCACGCTTCCCCGGTCGGTACGACTCGACCAGCGGGTGAGTGCGCAGGAAATCGCGCACCGCCCGGCGCAGCGCTCCCGTCCCCTTACCGTGCACGATGTGGATCCAGGGCAGATTCGCCAGCGACGCCGCGTCCAAGTGACGGTCCAGCAGTTCGAGGGCGTCCTCCACGGTACTCCCCCGCATATCGATGCGAGCATCGACGGAGGGGACCTCATAGTGAGTCGATCCCGTGGCCTCTGGCTCAGGTGCGACACCGCGCAGCTCCAACTGTAGCAACGGCGCCTGGACGCGAGCCGGGCCCACCTGCACCTCCGCTTCCTCGCCCGTTATCTTCAAGATCTCCCCCTCCGCTCCCAGTGGGGCCACCCACACGAGGTCGCCGGCCCTGAGGGGACGAGGCGGGGGCGAGAGCGACGGAACGGGTTCGGGCTCCGGCTCCCCCATGATCTCCGCTTCCAGCTCCTCCAGTTCCTCTTCCACGGCAGTCACCGCCGTCTGCGGCACGGCAGCGGCCTGTAGTCGCTGCTGCAGCGCGCGCATCTCCTCCCGCAGCACTTCCAGCTCGGCGGCCGCTTCATCTCTTGCCGCCCGAAGGACATCCTGGCGTTCTTCCTCGATCTTGGCCAGCCGCTGGCGTAGCTCCTCCGTCAGCTGCTCCGCTTCGCGCCGGGCAGCGTGGGCCGTATCCCGCTCTCGGGCCTCCTGAAGCCGCAGCTTGTGAATATCCGCCAGCATATCCTCCGTCTGCCGGTCCTCCTGGGAGACCAATGCCTCGGCATCATGGACAACCGCATCCGACATCCCCAGGCGCCTGGCGATAGCGAAGGCGTTGGAGCGACCTGGCAGGCCGATGCTCAGATGGTAGGTTGGCTGGAGCGTCTGCGCGTCGAACTCGACGCAGGCGTTCTTGACGCCACGTGTCAGCTGCGCGTAGGCCTTCAGTTCTGGGTAGTGGGTGGCGACAAGGGTGGTCGCTCCCTGTTGGCGGAAGCGGTCCAGCAGTGCCCGCGCCAACGCCGAGCCCTCAGCTGGATCCGTGCCGGCCCCCAGTTCGTCCAGAAGGACCAACGAGCGTTCGTGCGCCCTGTCGATAAACGAGAGAATGTTGGTCAGGTGAGAGGAGAAGGTGGAGAGGGACTGCTCGATGGATTGCTCATCGCCGATGTCGGCATACACCGCCTCAAAAGGAGAGAGCGCAGAGCCAGGGGCGATGGGGATGTGCAGCCCCCCCTGAGCCATCAGCGTCAGCAAACCCACTGTCTTCAGCGTCACCGTCTTGCCGCCAGTGTTGGGGCCAGTGATGACCAAGACGTGGGTCTCGTCATCCAACACCACGTCGACGGGGACGACCGTCTCGGGGTCGAGAAGCGGGTGACGGGCCTGAAAGAGCTGGATGGTGGAGTTCGGGGCTTGAGTCTCCTTAAGAGGCACCAGGTTGGGAGCGGTGGCATCCAAAGTCTCAGCATATCGGGCCTTGGCAAAGGCCAGATCCAGGTCAGCCACGGCCTCCACTGTGTGCTCTATCTCATCTCCGCATGACGAGACGTGAGCGGAGAGGTCAGCCAGGATGCGCTGGATCTCCTGCTCCTCCCGGATTTGGAGTTCCCGCAAGGTGTTGTTCAGTTCAACAGAGGCGAGGGGCTCTATGAAGAGCGTCGCACCGGAGACGGATCGGTCGTGCACAACGCCCCGGATGCGGCCCTTGAATTCAGCCTTGAGCGGAATGACGTACCGCCCTTCCCGCTGAGTGATGAGGATCTCCTGAAGAAAGGGCGCGTTCCTGGGCGAGTCTATGATGTGCCGAAGCTTCTCCAGCAGCCGGCTCCGGGTCACGCGCAGTTCTCGTCGTATGCGCGCCAGTTCATGCGAGGCATCGTCCTTCAACTCGCCCCGTTCGTCTATGCATCGACCGATGGCCTCGATCAGATCTGGGCAAGGAGCGATCCGACCAGCGATGTCGGCCAAGTGGGGGAAATCCCGCTTGAGCCGGGTCAGGGCCCGCTGAAGGGTCCGGGCCGCGACCAGGGTCCCTTGCACGTCCAACAGGTCAGATGGGGAGAGCGCCACGCCACGCCGGGATACCTTGATCTTTGGACGGACGTCACGCGCGCCGCCCACGGTGATCTGAGGATGATCCTCCAGCAGCGCGCGAGCCTCGGTCGTCGTCTCCAGGCGTTCCTTGACCTCCTCGAAGAGAGGGCTGGGGGATAAGCTGCGGGCCCTCTCCGCCCCAGCGGAGAATGCGGTGTACGAGGCGAGCTGTTCCAGGATCTTGGGAAGCTCAAGCGTCTGGCAGTGCTTGGGGTCCATCACCGCAAGAGGTAAGCCAGAACAGGCGGTGGCTGGCGGAACCAGGGGTGTATCAAGAGATAGAGACGCAGGAACTGACTCAGATAAGGGCGACCAGAGGCGTCTCGGCAGGCCCGAGCCAGGTTCGTCCTGCTCTCACTCGGCCCATCCCCCCACTCTTCGAGGGTGGAGTGACCAAGCGAGGAGAGGAGAAGGCTGACGATAACAAGGGCAGAGAGTATGCCAGGGGCCAGCGCCAGTAGATTATCCATAAATCCCAACACCGGCAGCCGTGTGTCGGGGAATCCTCCCCGCAGCAGGAACTCCATCGCGACGGTCGCAAGTAGGAAGAGGACCCAGAACATGACTGTCTCAGTCAGCGTGGGGGATTCCCCCCCGATGGCCGTCACGTAGGTCGCAGCGTATGGGTAGAAGAGACCGGCCACGGCGGTAGCGAAGTAGAACACCCCAAGGCTCATCAATTGCCTGAGGAGCCCTTGAGTGAAGGCCCATATGCAGATGGCAACAGCAATCAGCGCCAACAGGCCGTCCAGAAAAGTGATAGACATATCGGCCTCCAGTTACCCGTTCGGACTGGAGTTACTATACCACAATTGAATCGGAGAGCAAGCAGAAGAAGAATCTCCACCCCAGGCGCGAGCTCTTCCGTCCTCTGGCCGCTCGCCTCCAATCGAGGGGCTGGATCGCCCGCACAGCAAGAAGCACTCAAAGAGCCCCGCGAATTGCCGCTTGCACCCACCCCACTTATGTGGTATAACTCCCCACAAATCCGAACCACGTATCGGCTTTTGCGGTCGACTTCGCGCAATCACGAAATCATGAAACCGTAAGGAGTCATTCGATGAGAGAGCCCCGTGTTGAGAGACTTGCAGACGTACTGGTCCGCTACTCCACCGACATCCAGCCAGGCGACCTGGTCATCATCCAGGGGATGCCAGAGGCAGCGCCACTGCTTATGGCGGTCTACGAAGAGGTGCTCAAGGCAGGTGGACACGCTCACCTGATTGCAGGTCTGCCGGGAGCGCTGGAGGCATTCTACCGTCTGGCATCCGACGAGCAGCTGGAGTTCATTTCTCCACTCAATCGTCTGATCGTTGAACAGGCGGATGCTTCAATCAGGATCCGTTCCAACGCAAACACCCGCGAACTGAGCGGCGTGGCCCCCGCCCGCCAACGTCTTCACAGCAGAGCGATGAAGCCGCTGACGAAGATCTACCTGGAGCGGGGAGCCTCTGGCGACCTGAAGTGGGTTGGCACCCAGTATCCCACCAACGCCTATGCGCAGGAAGCGGATATGAGTTTGCGAGAGTATCAGGACTTCGTCTATGCCGCCTGCTTCTGCGATCAGGAGGACCCGGTCGCCCGTTGGATGGAGATCCATGATCAACAGGAGCGGCTCGTGGAGTGGCTCAAGGGGAAGGAAGAGGTACGTATCAAAGGCCCCAACGCCGATCTGACGCTCTCCATCAAGGACCGTCTTTTCATCAACTCAGACGGCAAACACAACATGCCCAGCGGTGAGATCTTCACGGGCCCCGTCGAAGAGAGTACCGAGGGATGGGCTCGGTTCACCTACCCGGCCATCGCCGGCGGACGGGAGGTGGAGGGCATCGAACTCTGGTTCGAGGAAGGACGCGTGGTCAAGGCGACAGCAAAGAAGAACGAGGAGTACCTCCTGGAGATGCTGGACACCGACGACGGCTCCCGCTATCTGGGGGAATTCGCCATCGGCACCAACGATGGCATCCAGCACTTCACCAAGAACATTCTCTTCGATGAAAAGATCGGAGGCTCCTTCCATATGGCAGTGGGCGCTGGCTACCCAGAGACCGGAAGCAAGAACGAATCCGCCATCCATTGGGATATGATCTGCGACATGCGAGACGGCGGGGAAATCCATGTGGATGGTGAACTGTTCTACCAAGATGGCAAGTTCGCGATCTGAGGTCCGCTGACCTACCCAGGGCCCCCGTCTAGACGGGGGCCCTTTTTCTTTCTGTTACCTCCCTATCACCTCGTCTATCACCTCATCCACGGATACGGCGTCGGCGTGGGGGTGGGGGTCTGGCAGATCATCGCCTGCCCAATCAGCGTGTGGTATTCCTGCCGATCGGGTCCCATCGCCAGGGCATGATTGAGCATCGTCTGGGCATCAGTGCAGCGCCCTGAGTGGAAGTAGGCGGTGCCCAGTGCGCCGAACAGGTCGGCCGCAGGGGTGTCGGAGACATGGCTCAATGAATCGTCTCCGGTCTCAGCCAAGGCGCGAGCCCCCTCATAGCAGGTGACGGCGTGGACCCATGCTCCTTCAGTGGAGTAAGCATCCCCCAGCGCAAACCAGAGAGCCGCCGGCCCTCCGCCCTCCAGCGCCTCCGACAAGGTTCGGATAGCGGCGGAGGAGTTGCCCAGCGCGCTGAGGGCCTCGCCCCGGTAGTAAGCTTCCAGGGGATCATCTGGATTGGCGTTGAGATACTCGTTGGCCAGAGCGATCATCCGGCCCGCTTGCCCCCCTTCTACCGCTGCTCGCCAGCGAATCAAGAAGGTCGCCTCCCCCAAGTCCGGATCCAGCCGGACCGCCTTCTGGTAAGCGATCAAGCCTTGTACGGGATCGCCAAAGCCCTGTAGAAGCACCTCACCCAAAAGAGCATGAGCGGCAGCATCCTCGGGATCGACAGCCAGCGCCGCCTGGGCGTCCGTCAGAGCAGCGTCGGGGTTTCCCAACGCCAAATAGGCAGCCCCCCGCTCCACATAGGCCGATCCAAGCGTCGGGTCGAGCGCCAGCGCTTGGGAGAACGCCTCCAAAGCCCGCGCCGTGTTGCCGGCAGCTCGATGGGCCAAGCCGACCTCATAGTAGAAACCGGCGCTGGGTGAGGTGGGGTTGGGGGTGGATGGGATGCGCGTCGGCAGCCGCAGCGGGGAGACGGTGGGGTCGGGGGAAGCACAGGCTGCCAGCGTCGCCAACGCCACCACCGACAACATCAGGGACAGAGTTGATTTCATCGGTTGTCTTTGCTCGGGCAAGCCGCGGCTCCTACGTGATGGAGACAACGCGGCCTCCGCTCATCTTTGTGAGGTCTGCAGGGTCAAGACTGAACACAGCATTCGGCGTACCGGCGGCGGCCCAGACCCTCTCGTACTCCAGCAAATCCTCGTCGATGAAGGTCTCCAACCGCTGGCGATGGCCCACCGGCGGAACGCCGCCGATAGCAAAGCCGGTTCGCTCACGGACGAAATCGGCATCTGCCATCGCAACAGGCTCAGAGAGAAACTCAGCGATCTTCTCCTCGTTGACGCGATTGGGACCGCTGGCGATCACCAATATCGGTCGATGCGAGCTCTCGGTCTTGAAGACAAGCGATTTTACGATCTGACCGACCTGGCAGCCGACGGCCCGAGCTGCATCGGTGGCGGTGCGCGTGGTCTGCGGCAGCTCCGTCACCTCGTACGAGAAGCCGAGCTCTCTCAGTGCCTCCTGGACTTTGCGTGCGCTTGGACTCAGAGCTGCAGGCATCCGAACGACTCCTTCTCTGGGCTCAGGGTTCTCT
>JASFWK010000153.1:0-4518 GCA_050049355.1 Anaerolineae bacterium
CAGATGTGATGGAGGTGGCGAACCCAGAATCATCTGTGACAGCGCGCCTTTCGCCGAATGCTCTGAAGGTGATGCGCCGGCGCTATCTGCGGCGCGGGCCCGACGGCGAGCCGGTAGAGACCGTGGAAGAGGTCTTCCACCGGGTGGCTCGCCACGTGGCAGCCGTCGAGGCGGCCTGGCAGGGTGATGTCGACGCTGTGGAACGGAGTTTCTGTAATCTCATCAGCTCTCTTCGCTTCCTTCCCAATTCGCCAACCTTCACGGGGGCCGGAACTCCGCTAGGGCAGTTGGCCGCCTGCTTTGTGCTTCCTATCGCCGACGACATGGGCCGCCAAGCAGATGGCATCTTCCAGACCCTGCGCGACATGGCGCTGATCCAACAGACGGGGGGCGGGACGGGCTTCTCCTTCTCCCGTCTTCGGCCCAGAGGCGCCCGTGTCCGCTCCAGCAGTGGCCAGGCCACTGGTCCTGTGGGGTTCATGCGGGTCTACGACGTTGCCTGTGAGATCATCAGCCAGGGAGGGGCGCGCCGCGGGGCAAATATGGCCGTCCTGCGGGTGGATCATCCCGACATTCGTGAGTTCATCCGGTCCAAGAGCAGAGAGAAGGCTGTCACAAACTTCAATATCTCGGTTGGCGTGACCGATGCCTTCATGCGAGCTGTTGAGACTGATGGCGCCATCGGCTTGGTCAATCCTCAAGACGGAGAGGTCTGGGAGAGCGTGCAGGCGCGCGAGATCTTCGATGATATCGTCGCTGGGGCGCATCGGAACGGAGAGCCGGGCGTGCTCTTCCTGGAAACCGCAAACCGGGATAACCCGTGTCCGCATCTGGGGGAGTATGAGGCAACCAATCCCTGTGGTGAGCAGTTTCTCTTGCCTTACGAGAACTGCTGTCTTGGCTCCGTCAATCTTGTCCGCCACGTTCGCGCGGCCGGAGAGCGCCTAACGGTGGATTGGGAGAAGCTGCGGGAGACCGTCGAATGGGCGGTCCGGTTCCTGGACGATGTTGTGGATGCCAACGACTACGTCCCCGCTGTGCCGCAATTGGAGGAGGCTGCACATCGCACCCGCCGCATAGGCCTGGGCATCATGGGTCTGGGCGATCTTATGTACCACCTGCGGGTACGCTACGGCAGCGAAGAAGCTCAGGAGTTGGCTGCTCAAGTGATGGAGTTCATCCGCTATCATGCCATGCAGTCCAGCATCCGGCTGGCCCGCCAGCGCGGTCCGTTCCCGGCTATCGCCGGCAGCATCTACGACCCGGAGGACGTGCGGTGGACGCCACCCTGTCCGCTCAACCCCTACGAGCGGCTGGGGAAGTGGGAGCGGCCCCCGCTCGACTGGGAGCAGGTCGTCGACGGCATCAAGCGGCACGGTATTCGGAACGCTGCCCAGACGACCATCGCGCCCACTGGCACTACCGCCACCGTGGCGGGCTGTGAGGCCTATGGATGTGAGCCCGTCTTCGCCCTGGCCTACGTGCGCCACGTGGATGATGGTGGTCAAGATGTGGAGTTGAAGTACACCAGTCCCCTCTTTCTTGAGGCGCTGGGGCGGGCGGGACTGGATCAGGAGGTGCAGCAGCGCATCGCCCAGCAGGTGGCACTCACCGGCGGTTGTCAGGAATTAGAGGAGGTGCCAGAGGAGATCCGTGACGTCTTCGTCGTGGCCGGGGACATCTCGGCCGAGGGGCACGTGCGCATGCAGGCTGCGCTGCAGGCATTTGTGGATGCTTCGATCAGTAAGACGGTCAATCTCCCTTCGACCGCCACACCCGAGGATGTGGCGCGCGCCTTCAGACTGGCCTGGGAACTGGGCTGTAAGGGACTCACGATCTACGTCACCGGCTCACGGGAACGGGTGGTGCTGGAGACCGAGCGGACTCGCCGCGCCGCCCAAGCCGAGCGATTGGCTATCCCCACGCAGATCCGTCCCCGGCCCCAATCTCTGGAGGGACGCACCTACCGTCTGCGCACGCCCCTGGGCACGGCTTACATCACCATCAACCGCGACGAAACCGGGGAACCGTTCGAGGTGTTTCTGAACGTAGGTAAGGCCGGTTCGGACACGGCAGCAGTGGCGGAGGCCATCGGGCGGCTGATCTCGCTGATCCTCCGTGTTCCCTCGTCTCTCACGACGACCCGGCGCATGAAGCAGGTGATTAGGCAACTGAAGGGGATCGGCGGTGGCCGTTCGCTCGGTTTCGGACGCGAGCGAGTGCGCTCCCTGCCTGATGGGGTGGCGCAGGTGTTGGCGGAGCACCTGGGATTGGCGGAGCCAGGGAGGGAGGAGGGGGCGGCTGAGCAGCTCGCTCTCTTCCCACCAGGTGACCTCTGTCCCGACTGTGGACACGCAGCCCTTATTAGCGAGGAGGGATGTCGTCGCTGCTACTACTGCGGGTACACCGTGTGCTGAGAGGATGATATGACTCGAGCAGGCCCGCTGCGATGGGCGACGGGGTCGGGCTGGTTGATTCTGGTGGGAGGTGGGGAGTGGGAGCGGACGGAGGACATAGGCGACCGTCTTCTCGGCCACGCGGCTCCCTATCTCCCCATAGCCTATCTCCCCACCGCCAGTGGATCTCTCACCTCAGGAGAGCCGTTGCTGAGGTACTACGCCGATTTGGGCGGGCCACGTGCGTACACAGTCCCCATACTTGACGCCGGAGACGCGAGGGAGCAAGCGAATTGCGACCTGCTCGTTGATGCTGGGGTGATTATCATTGGGGATGGGGATCCGTTGGTGTTAGCGCAGAGCTTGCGGGGAAGTCCTGCACTCAAAGCGATGACGAAGGCGTTCGCCCGAGGTTCGTTGATCGTTGGGGTGAGGCGCGGAGCTGTGTTCATGGGGGAGTGGGTGGTGGCGGAGGGGGCCCCGGCCGGTGGCAGCCGCGGCTGGGGCGCGGTGACCAGAGCAGTGATTGTGCCCTCCTTCGTTGGTGCTGAGCGGGAGTCCGATCTGCAGGAAGCACTGAGGATGCGACCCGGCCTGGTCGGCATAGGTCTCCCGGAGAGGACAGCGCTGGCTTTGGGCCCGGAAGGGCAGGTGGAAACCTGGGGCGAAGGGGAAGTCACCGTAGTGGTGGCCCGATAGGGGGATTGGTATGGAAGGCTTCCTGGGAACGAGGGCGGAGCTTGGGTCGGATCTGGCATTGGTGTTCACGCTGACGCTTGGGGTGGCGGCCGTCGCGGGATGGCTGCGCGCCCGCCGGCGACGATTCCCATTTCACTGCCGGCTGATGGCGGTGGCGGCGCTGGCCAACTGGGCAGCGGTACTGTCGGTTATGCTCCCGCCGTGGATAAGCCTGGCACGAAGCGGCACGGCTGCCTTCGCGGGTACTCGCACCTTCGTCCCTCTCGTGCACGGCGCGGCAGGCGTGGCGACGCAACTGCTGATGACCTACACGGTCGTGCGAATGTACTGGCTCAAGCGACTCCCGCCCCGGCGCACCCATCGGCTGATGGTGGTGGCGCTCCTGCTCTGGGTGCTTACCAGCATCGGAGGAACCGGTGTATACTTGCTGCTCTATGTGTCCTGATCCGCATCCTGGGTGGAGAGGAAGAGAGAGATGAGATCCTGCCTCCGCGTGTTCGCCATCGGAGTTATCATACTCACTGTTATCCTGCTCGCCGCTGGGCTGGTGGTGCTGAATCTGCGACTCACCCTGCTCACTCCGGCCTTCTGGGAGGGGCTGCTGATTCGGCAGAGGGTCTACGCCCAGCTGTCGGACCTGGCGGTAGATGGAATCTTCGAGCAGGCGCCCACAGGATTTGAAGAGGAAGGAGGAGGACCGAGTGGGTCCGAAGGCCCGTCGGTGGCCGCAGAACTGGAGGGGAAGTTCGGCCGTCAGGCGTTCGAGGAATTCTTCGATACCCTGATCCCGCCGGCATGGGTGCAGCAGCAGATCGAGCAGAACATCGAGGCAATGTTTGCGTGGCTTGAAGGGGAGACTCCCTACCCCTACCTGCGAGTGGACCTGAGCGACATCGGTGAAAGGTTGAACAGCGAGGAGGGCCAGGAGGCGCTGCGCAGCCTCCTATCCCGTCTGCCACCGTGCGAGCTCGGGGAGGAGTTTGCCACTCAGGAGGAGTTGCTTCCTCACTGCCGCCCGCCGGATCCGGCCCTGGACGAGGCGATGGAGGAGAAGCTGCCAGCACTGCAGGAGAGGCTGCCCGAGGACGTCGATTTCCGAAAGATGGTGAGGATAGGGGAGATCGACCTGGAGACCCTGAAGAACCTCGGGAAGATACAGCAGGTCTATCGAGTCTTCACTGTGGCTAGTGTGCTGGTCTGGCCGGTCTGCCTATTCCTGCTGGCGCTGGCGCTCCTCTGTGCGGCCCGAAGCCTGGACCAGGCCCTGCGGTGGATTGGATGGCCGCTGCTGGCAGCTGGCGGATTGGCGATGGCGGCGGTGGGCGTGATTTTCGTGATCGCATCGCTGGTTGTGGAACGCGGTCTGGGGCAACTCCCCCCCGATGCGTCTGCGCCACAGGCCCTGTTGGAGTTGCTCAAGTTG
>JASFWK010000056.1:0-12093 GCA_050049355.1 Anaerolineae bacterium
ATGGGTTCATCCCCTTCGTCGATGGCGCGATAGACCAGGGTCTTGATACAAGGATTGAGACCGGGGACGTCGCCTCCGCCTGTCAAGATACCAATGCGCATCTCTTGCCTCCCGTCTCTTGGGTCCGGGACTACTGCCACAGCCTGAGGGGAGAGAGTTCTCAGTCTCTCCATCCCTCTGGCGATTTCAGTATACCTAAGCCTCTCCTGCTGTCAATCCTCGGCGCTGCCGTTCGGTCTCTCCATCCCTCCCCTCTGGGCCTTGAGTTCCTTGACGTCCCGTCCCAGCCGTATAGAATATGCTCTAATGAGCATCATTACTTTGACCACCGATTTCGGCACCGCCGATGGGTACGTAGGTGCGATGAGGGGGGTTATTCTCTCGCATGCGCCTGAGGCTCGGCTGGTGGACCTTTCGCACGAGATTCCCCCGCAGGAGATCAGCCGCGCTGCCTTTGTGTTGTGCATGGCGGCTCCTTTCTTTCCGCCTAGCGCTGTGCACTTGGTCGTGGTGGATCCAGGTGTCGGCACAGAGCGACGAGCGATCGCCCTGAGGACACCGGAAGGTTCTTTCGTTGGGCCGGACAACGGTGTTTTCACCTACGTCCTCGCGGAGGCGGAGACCTGGACGGCGGTGGAACTGACCAACGCCGAGTATCATCTGCCCGGGGTCAGCGACACCTTCCATGGGCGAGATCTCTTCGCGCCGGCTGCCGCCCATCTGGCAGCAGGAGTTCCGCTTGAGGAGTTGGGAAGATCGTTGACCAATCTCAGTCTTCTGCCCCTTCCAAGACTGACGGTCTCCCGAAACCGGGTGGAAGGTGAGGTCTTGCACGCCGACCGGTTCGGAAATCTGATCACCAGCGTGGGACGGCTGTGGTGGCAGGAAGACCATCTAGTACTGGTTCCCGCCTTCGGCCAACGGAGCGCACCCGCGGCGGAGTTCCCCGCCAGCACGGCGCGGGTGGAGCTGGCCGAACGGACGTTGACAGGCGTCCATCGGACCTACGGAGCGGTGCCGATGGGGCGATCCCTCGCGCTGGTAGGGAGTTCTGGCTTTCTGGAGATCGGAGTTCGCCAGGGCAGCGCTGCGGAGGAGCTTGGCGCGTGCCGAGGGGAGCCGGTGGTGGTTACGTTCCAGTGAACGCGTTGCGACGGGTATGAGGAGGTAGAGGCGTGGAGGAGCTGATAATTGAGGGAGGATATCCGCTACGGGGAGCCCTGGTTCCCAGCGGCAACAAGAACGCTGCGCTGCCGGCGATGGCTGCTTGCCTGCTTACCGATGAGCCGGTCGTTCTGCACAACGTGCCAGATATCCAGGATGTGTGGACGATGGAGGAGCTTCTGACCGAGATTGGTGTGGAGATTGAGCGGCTGGGGTCTCACACTCTGCGCCTGCACGCTCACGATGTCCGCATGCCTGCCTTCGATCGAGAGAAGTTCCGCCGTATCCGCGGCTCCATCTTGCTGGCTGGGCCGATGTTGGCCCGGGCGGGGTGGGTGGAACTGCCGCCTCCGGGGGGGGATGTCATCGGCCGACGGCGGGTGGACACTCACTTCACAGCCTTTCGGGCGCTCGGGGCGGAGGTGAAAGCTGATGAGACCTTCCGTCTTGAGGCCCGTCAGCTGCGTGGTGAGGACATCCTCTTGGATGAAGCCTCCGTCACTGGAACCGAGAATGCTGTCATGGCGGCTGTGCTGGCGCAGGGGACGACGGTCATTCGCAACGCAGCCTCCGAACCCCACGTACAGGATTTGTGTCAGCTGCTTAATCAACTGGGGGCGCGCATTGAGGGGGTCGGCTCTAACCTGCTCACGATTCAGGGTGTGGATCATCTGCACGGCGGCGAGTTCACCATCGGGCCGGACTACATGGAGGTGGGGAGTTACATCGCTATGACGGCTATGACCGGCGGCGAGGTCCGCATCCGGGATGCCGCTCCTCACCACCTGCGAATGATCCGCTTCGTCTTCGAGCGGTTGGGCGTGCGGGTGGAGGTGGAGGGCGATGACGTTGTTGTACCGGCCGATCAATCCCTGGCTGTGGTGCCCGATGTCGGTGGGGCGATTCCCACAATCAAGGATGCCCCCTGGCCTGCCTTCCCTGCCGATCTGATGAGCATCGCTATCGCGCTTGCCACCCAGGTGGAGGGAACCGTTCTCTTCCATGAGAAGATGTTCGAGAGCCGGCTCTACTTCCTGGATAACTTGATCTTCATGGGGGCGCGCATTGTTCTATGTGATCCGCATCGCTGTGTGGTGCAGGGCCCATCTCCTCTCCACGGGGACGTGTTGGTCAGCCCCGACATCCGGGCTGGCATAACGCTGCTGGGGGCGGCCCTGTGTGCCGAGGGTCAGAGTATCATTCGCAACGTGGAACAGATAGACCGAGGATACGAGAAGGTCGAGGAGAAGCTTCAACGCCTCGGGGCCCACGTGGAGCGGGTACAGCGGTGAAACGGACTGGGATGCGGACTCCTCCTACTTCTTCGCCACGACCCACGGTTTCTGTGGGAGGTTTCTAGGAGCCCCTTATCTCCAGGGGTATCCGGCCGTCGAGTACGAGAAAATCGTCACTCGGTCGGGTTGAAGAAGTTGTACGTGGCGGTGGCGATGTCGGAGATGAGTGGGTTGGAGATCTCCCATTCCAGCCACGTCGGGTTATAGAGAAAGACCACCAACACGAAGTCGCCGCCCGAACTGAAGACTATCGCGGCATCGGCGTGGGTGTCGCCGATCCAGCCGTGCTTGTGCGCCACGGTCGTCCCCTGGGGTACCCCCACCTCAATCAGGCTGTCGATCTGATTCTGCGAGAGCATATCCAGCATCTGCTGGCATTCCTCAGATGTGAAGGTCCCGGGGTAGGCGACCATCAAGGAGCCTCCCCCCTGACTGCACTGGTAGATCATCTCCAAGAGAAGCCCCATATCCTGCGCAGTCGTCTGCATGTAGGGATCGGGCTGCGTGTTGAGATCGGTACGTGAGTTGGCTGGAGTCACGATGGTAGGGGGCACCACCTCCTCGTCGTAAGGGGTAGCCAAGAAGGTGTTTACCAGGCCCAGGTAGCGCATTGAGGCCGTCAGGTTCTCCACTCCCTGATAACCGTCACCGTTTCCGATCACGTCCCGAAGGAGCAGGTTTGCGGTGAAGTTCCCACTGAGAGTCATTGTCTCGGTCAGAAGCTTGGTCTGCTCCACATTGGGCGGTTGGTCGAGGCTGCGGTACGTCTCCACCATCACGGTGATCTTGAGGACGCTCATCCCCGCGTAGGCCACGTCGGGGTTGACTTCCAACTCCGCGCCGTTCTGTAGGTCTTTGACAAAGATGCTGGGGATGCCATCGAAGTCGGCCAGCAGGGAGTTAAGCATCTCCTCCAGTTGGGCCATCTGCAGCGCGGGGGCCTCCTCGACGCGGACGGCTACTTCAACCTGCCGCTCCGTAGCGGAGAGGAGGGCAGCGGCCACTCGCTCGCGCGAGGTCGCGTGATCCAGCTCATAACCGGGTCTGCCGGCGCGGAAGGTGAGGGCCTCTGGAAGAGGGACCGGTGGCTGAGGTGGGTGATCGTACTGCTGGGCTGTGCTGGTCAGGAAGCCTTCCAGCCGATCTTGTGAGTACTCAGCCACGACCTGGACGTCCGCTGTCTGCTGGGGGCGTCGCAGTAGGTAGGCCACGAAACCCTCCAGGCTTCTGCGTCCCCCTAGAGCCGTCTTGATGGCGGTTCGAGTGCCCTCCCGATCGAAGCGGAACTCTACGCTCTCCGGTCTCAGCAGGCGCGTCCGGTCCTGATAGGTGACTTCGACTGGCTCAGAGAGACCGGCCTCCACTCTATCCAGCGTCTCATCCAGCCGCATTCCCCCGACCTCGAGGCCGGCCACGGTCATCCCTTTGGGTAGGACCCGGAGAGAGTTCCAGTAGCCTACAAACTGCCAGATCAGGAGGGCCAGCAACAGGCTCCCCACAATCAAGCTCCACGTATTGGTTCCTCTGCGCCTTCGTCGCATGGTATCCTCCCAGCTTCACGGCAAACAGGAGGATTATAGCATGGGCAAGGAAGAGCGCCAGTGGTAGTGCATCTTCAATTCAGGAAACTCGGCTCTGATCGTTTCAGACTTGCTGGATCCGCGTCACCTGCACCGAAGATCGCCATCTAGAAGCGCCAGTGTCCCTCCGATGGCCCCTTGAGAGACGAGAAAGGGGGCCGCATACCGCGCCACTCGGAGGCTTCCGGATTTCCTGAGGGAAGGATAGACTACCGCGCCAGTGTTGGCGCGGCGCTGTGGCGCAAAGTCCGTGCCGCGAGGGAGGTCCCTCGAATCTGGTTATCGAAACCTTGCGGTCTATGGTATAATCCTCAGAGCGATGGCCGAATTCGTCCACCTACACGTCCACACGGAGTATTCCCTGCTGGATGGTCTCGCCAGTCCCCGATCGCTGGCGCAGCGGGCGGCGAGGTTGGGGATGCCGGCGCTTGCCATCACAGATCACGGCGCCCTCTACGGCGCCGTTGAATTCTATCGGGCCGCCCAGAAGGCGGGCATCAAACCCATCATTGGCATGGAGGCGTACCTGGCCCAGCGCACTATTCGGGACCGGGGTACCGCCAAGGATCGCAGATCCCATCATCTCCTGCTGTTGGCCCAGAACCAGACGGGCTATCAGAACCTGCTCCACCTGGCAACGATCGCCATGTTGGAGGGGTTCTACTACAAACCGCGTGTCGACAAGCAGGTGTTGGCCGAACACAGCGATGGGCTTATCGTCACGTCTGGCTGCAGCTCCTCGGAGATCCCGCGTCTCATCCAAGAAGGTCGCCTGGACGAGGCGCGCCAGGCCGTCGGCTGGTACCGCCAGGTCTTTCCGGGTCGCTTCTTTCTGGAGCTGCAGGATCATGGTATGCCCGAACTGGATACGGTCAACCGGCATCTGTTGACCTTCGCTCGCGAGCTCGAACTGCCGTTGGTGGCGACCAACGATGTCCACTATGTCCTTCGGGAGCAGGCTCCCATCCACGACGTTCTCCTTTGTATTGGGACCGGGAAGGTGATCAACGATGGTGACCGCATGCGGATGGATGGAGATTCCTACTATCTCCGCAGCCCGGAGGAGATGGCTCGCCTCTTCGCTGAGGTGCCTGAGGCACTAACCAACACGCTTCGCATCGCCGAGATGTGTCAGGTGGAGCTGAGCTTTGATCAGTCCCGGCTTCCTCCCTTCCAGGTGCCTGAGGATCACACTGCCCAGTCCTATCTTCGTCGGCTGTGCGAGGAGGGGCTGCGACGTCGGTATGGCGATGGGGTTGACTCTGCTCTGATCCGCCAGCGTCTGGACCACGAGCTGAGGATCATCCACCAGATGGGCTTCGATACCTACTTCCTGATTGTGTGGGACCTGTGTCGGGCCGCCCAGGAGCGGGGGATATGGTACAACGCACGTGGTTCCGCCGCCGGCTCCATCGTCGCCTACAGCCTTGGCATTACGATGGTGGATCCTATCGCCAACGGCCTCATCTTCGAGCGGTTCCTCAACCCGGGCCGGGTTTCCATGCCGGATATTGACCTGGACTTCCCGGACGACCGGCGGGGGGAGATGATCGAGTACACGGTCCGCAAGTACGGACGGAAGAACGTGGCCCAGATCATCACCTTCGGCACCCTGGGTGCGCGAGCGGCCGTTCGGGACGTGGGACGGGTGATGGATATTCCGCTTACGGAGGTGGATCGACTTGCCAAGATGATCCCCAGCATCCCCGGCAAGCCCGCCTCCATCTCAGAAGCGTTGGAGCAGGTTCCGGACCTACAGGAGCTCTACGAGACGACCCCCTATATCCGTGATCTGTTGGACACCGCCGCTGAGCTTGAAGGGGTGGCTCGCCATGCCTCCACACACGCCGCCGGAGTCGTGGTCGCCGACGCGCCGCTGGTCGAGTACTGTCCCCTCCATCGACCTACAAAGGGGGGAGGGGTGTCAGTCGCAGGTGAAGAGGATGGCTCCTCCGTCCTGAGTGCCGTGACTCAGTGGCCGATGGATGATTTGGAGGCGATTGGCCTATTGAAGGTGGACTTCTTGGGGCTGAGCACGCTGACCGTGATGCACCTGGCTTGCGACCTGATCAAAGAACGGCACGGAGTGGAGTTGGACCTGGATTCCATACCCCTCGATGATCCCGAGATCTACAAGCTGCTCTCCAGCGGGAACGTGGCCGGCGTTTTCCAGGTTGAGGGAGCTGGGTTCCGCCGCGTCTTGCGGGAGATGAGACCCTCTCGGTATGAGCACATCGTCGCCGTGTTGGCACTCTACCGACCTGGGCCGATGGAACACATCCCCGACTATATCCGGCGCATGCATGGAGAGGAAAGGATAGAGTACCGCCATCCGGCACTGGCTCCTATCCTGGATGAGACGTTTGGGATCATCGTCTTCCAGGAACAGATCATCCAGATCGCTGCGCAGCTGGCAGGCTACGAGCCGGGCGAAGCGGATACGATTCGTAAGGCCGTCGGAAAGAAGAAGAAGAAGGCCCTGCTGGCCCATCGGACCAAGTTCGTGGAGGGGTGCGTAGGAAACGACATTCCTCGCGACACAGCTGAGGCCATCTTTGACGACATCGAGTATTTCGCCAGGTACGGGTTTAACAAGAGTCACGCCGCCGACTATGCTGTCCTCACCTGCCAGACGTCCTATCTGAAGGCGCATTTCCCACTGGAGTACATGGCCGCTCTGCTAACGGTGGAGCGAAACAATACTGACAAGTTGGGGAGACTGGTGGCGGAGTGCCGTCGCATGGATATCAATGTCCTCCCGCCGAATGTGAACCGCTCTCACCTCCGTTTCACCATTGAGGATGGCTCCGAAGGTCCAGCACTTCGGTTTGGGCTGGGTGCAGTCAAGAATGTGGGAGATGGACCTGTGGAGACGATTCTGTCCGCACGGGGCGAGCGCCGCTTCCAGAGTGTGGAGGACTTCTGTGGACGGGTGGATCTGCGGGAGGTCAACCGCCGGGCGCTGGAGAGCCTGGTCAAAGTGGGGGCACTGAGCCCCTTCGGATCCCGCGCGAGGCTGCTGGCTGCGTTGAGCCGTATTATGGAACTCAGCGCGCGCATCCACCGGGCGCGACAGGTTGGACAGTTGAGTCTCTTCGGAGAGGCCACCGGTGTTAGACTGGAAGAGGACGCCAGCATCTTCACGGGCTCCCCATCGGAGGCCGAGATGCCCAGAAGGGAGGTCCTGGAGTGGGAGAAGGAGCTGGCAGGAGCGTACCTCTCCCAGCACCCACTGATGGATGCGATGCGGGACTTGGCCGACGTGACCACCGCCTACGCGGGGCAGCTGGAGGAAGAGCAACCTGATCAGCTGGTGACGGTGCTTGGGATGGTCCGACGAGTACGCCGTCACACCACCCGTCGAGGGGATGAGATGGCATTCGTCACCCTGGAGGATCTGCACGGGAGCTGCGACGTCGTGGTCTTCCCTCGCGTGTGGGTCAGGACCCAGGGATCTTGGCTTCCCGGCCGGGTCGTCGTGGTGCGCGGCAAGGTCAGCTTCCGTCGCCTCCCACCGAGTCTGATCTGCGAGTGGGTCAAGGCCCCGCAGGAAGTCGTGAGGCCGGCTGCCGAGCCGTCGCCGGAGCCGCCCTCTCAGCGGCGCTCTATCCAGGTTACCTTCCGCCGCACGGGAGACCAGGCGACGGATTTCGCACTCCTTTCCGCAGCGCACGAGCTACTGGTTTCCTATCCAGGGGAGGATCACTTTGCCTTTGTGCTGCTGGGAGGGCCCAACGCGGATCGGCTCCTGGAGTTTCCCAATGACACGACTAGCTACTGTCCTGAGCTGGCGGCAAAGCTCGCGGACCTGGTGGGTCCGGATGCGATCCAGGTGCGGGAGGAGCCGAAGGCCTGAGGCGAATCACGAGCGCAGCCAGGCGGGAGTGCTCCAAGTGGTGCCTGGTGCCGACTGCCGCGCTTTCGAGAGGTTGTCATGTCACCCCAGCTTTTCACTCTAGATCAGGTAGATTTCATCACCGTGGGGACGGCGGGTCCTGCGGATCAGCCGACCTTCTACCTCCAGGCGGCACAGGGTGACCTGGTGGTAAGTGTGGTCATCGAAAAGGAGCAAGCCGCTGCTCTTTCTCTTGGCATCGATCAAATGCTGGAGGAACTGGGTGGGATCCCTGACGAGGAGTGGGGTCTCATCGATGTGGAACTGCGGTGTCCCGTTCGACCCCTCTTCCAGGCGGACAGCCTGGGGCTGGGATACAATGCGGAAGTGGACGCGCTGGTGATCGTGGCCAGGGCGCCGGTGGCGGAAGCAGACGAGCGGCGGGAGCCGCCAGAGATCCACCTCTGGGGCACCCGGGTGCAGATGTTAGCGCTGGCAGAGCGTGCTGCCGCGCTGGTGGCGGCTGGCTTGTCGAACTGCCCGCTGTGCGATGAACCGCTCAAAGCGGACGAGCGCCATGTTTGCGCCCGGGGCAACGGGCGTAAGTGGTTTCACTTCTTGGACGAGTGAGTGGCCCCCATGGCCAGGGATGTCATTGTTGTCGCGATAGATTGACGCTTCCTTTCGTACTCGGGTTCTGGATGCCGCTAGCTGCGGCGGGAATCGCTGAGGAGGTGTGAGAAGGTGAAACGGAGAAGTGTGCATAGGATAACGTTGGCTGTTCTCATACTGATGCTGGCCGTGTTGGCCTGTGGACCAGCGGGAGGTGCGGGTGCGCCCAGCGTCACTATCACAAGCCCTGCCCATGGGGCTGCGGTGATTGTCGGGGAGGAGGTGGAGATCGTCTCTACAGCTGCTGGCGACGCCGGAATAGCGGAGGTGGAGCTCTTGGTCAATGGAGAGGTGGTGCGCAGAGACACACCACCCAGCGGCAACCCCACGACGTTCTCGATAGCTCAGCCCTGGAGCCCTACGGCAGAGGGGGAGGTGACGATCTCCGTGGTGGCACGCGACACGGAGGGGGAGACGTCGGAGGCGGCAACGATCACCCTGCGGGTGGAAGCCGGGGTGGCGGAGGTGACGCCGACACCGGTTCCAGACGTGGAGGGGGAAGGCGGCTGCTCGCTCAACGCGTCCTTCGTGGCCGACGTGACTGTCCCCGACGACACCGAGATGGCGTCCGGGGAACCGTTCGTCAAGACCTGGCGTTTCCGCAACAGCGGGACGTGCGACTGGGGTCCCGGCTTCGACCTGGTGTTCGTGAGCGGGGACGCGATGGGAGGACCGGGTTCAGTGGCAGTGCCGGCCACGGCAGCGGGGAGCACCGCCGACGTGAGCGTGAACCTGACGGCGCCCGGCGATCCTGATACCTACCGAGGGAATTGGCGCATGCAGTCTGACGAGGGCGTACTGTTTGGCTCCACCGTCTACGTCCAGATCGTCGTCCCGGAGGAAGAAGAGCCTACGGAGGAACCCACCGAGGAGCCGACCGAGGAACCGACAGAAGAACCGACCGATGAGCCAGAGCCCGTGGAGCTGGATATCGTGGCCGACGCCGATGCCTACTGGTGGCCGGATAACATGGTCTGTTTTGGCACGTGCCCGGACTTTGGAGGTGGCACGGAACTAGAGCTGACCAACAGCGCCACCGGCGGAGATATGCCGATCCTGTACTCGGGCAGGCTGGCTCTGCACTTCGATCTGGGGGGTATCCCAGAGGGAGCGACGATCGAAGAGGCGGTGCTTCATCTTTACCTGACCAGCGCAGGCGGGTCTGGTACCGTCCAGCTTAGCGCCCGACGCATCACCTCCCCATGGTCTGAGGGCGATCACTCGGTCGAGCCCGTGTGCGAGACCAGCGGGGGAGCATCACGGGGCGTGGGCAGCGGCAGTGGCTGGTATGATTGGGATGTGACAGGGCTGGTTCAGCAGCAGCACTCCAACCCAACGACGAACCACGGAATTTGCATAAGAGGTGGCAGCGATGGCGACGAACGGGTCTTCAGAAGCCGTGAGGGCGCTGCAGTCACCCGTCCGTACCTGCGGGTGATCTACCAGCCGTAGCAGCGAATGCCGGCCCGCGCTCTGAGCCAGACCAAGCCGTCGCAGCAGGATGCGAGACGCCGCAGCGCGCAGGTGTTCCAGGAGAGGAGGAGACAAACATGAAGTGGAGAAAACTGAATGGAATGGCCCTCGTCGTTGCCCTTCATGTGTTGGTCGTGTCGGCCTGCGGGCCGAGAGGCGGCGCCCGGCCCAGCATCACCATCACCAGCCCCGCCAGTGGAACCACGGTGCAGGTCGGTGAGGAGGTGGAGATCGTCTCCACAGCCAGCTCCGAGGCCGGCGTGGAGAGGGTCGAGCTCTCGATCAACGGCCAGGTGGTGCGCAGAGACACCCCACCGAGCGGGAACCCCACAACCTTCTCGATTGTTCAACCCTGGACCCCCATGGTGGAGGGGCAGGCGACGGTCTTGGTCGTGGTCTACGATACAGAAGGAGAGGCTTCGGATCCGGTTAGCATCGCCCTGCGGGTGGAAGCCGGGGTGGCGGAGGTGACGCCGACACCGGTTCCAGACGTGGAGGGGGAAGGCGGCTGCTCGCTCAACGCGTCCTTCGTGGCCGACGTGACTGTCCCCGACGACACCGAGATGGCGTCGGGAGAACCGTTCGTCAAGACCTGGCGTTTCCGCAACAGCGGGACGTGCGACTGGGGTCCAGGCTTCGGCCTGGTGTTCGTGAGCGGGGACGCGATGGGAGGACCGGGTTCGGTGGCGGTGCCGGCGACGGCAGCTGGGAGCACCGCCGACGTGAGCGTGAACCTGACGGCACCGAGCGATCCTGGTACCTACCGAGGGAATTGGCGCATGAGGTCGGACGAAGGGCTGAGGTTTGGCTCCACGGTGTATGTCCAGATCGTGGTGCCGGAGGAGCCCACCGAGGTGCCGACCGAGGAGCCCGAGCCGCCCACTAACCTGCAGGCAACAGTCCAGCCGGACGATACCCTGCTCTTCACTTGGGACGACGCTGTAGGGGAGGTGGGGTACAAGTATGAGTTCTCCTTCGCCGCCGGCGGGCTCGGCGTCGCCACCACGAATGCTCTTCCGGCTGACACGACCTCTTGGAACGCTGGCACTCTCAGCTGCGGAGGGGAGGGCGACTTCACGATTATCGCCCTCGCAGAGGGAGATTCCGAGATCGGTCAGGCGACGATCAGCTTTGACACCCCGGACTGTGGTCCGATGATGCCGCCCATTCTCCTCACGCCCCTGATCCCTGTCATTCCCTCCTTGCCCAATTTCGATGCTGCCTTTGTGAACGTCCATGACTGCATCGGCCACGAATACGCGACGTTCAGCATAGAGAACACAGGCCCCATCACGCTGGAGTGGATGAGGCTGCATATCCAGGACCTGGATACCTCTGGGTCCCTGTATGGGCCTGGGAGCAACTCTGCGCCGTTCGTGGCCGATGCAAACGGCTGCCCACCGGGGGCGAGCCAGCTGGATGCAGGTGACACAGCCTACATCGCTGCCTCCATCGGTTCGCCGCCCAGCGGGCACTCCGCCCAGGCGACCATCAAGCTGTGCACCGAGGATGGCGGGGGCGGGTCGTGCCTGGAGAAGACGGTGGACTTCACGATTCCGTAGATTCCTCCGACGGCTTCACCGGGAAGGGGAGTCTCTCCAATACAGCTGGAAGGCAAGGGTGCCGGGTGTCTCGATGACGCTCGGCACCTACGCTGTTTCGGGGTCGCTGAGCAGGACAGGAAGCTGGGAAGTGAGATACAGGCTCTGTCGCGTGACCGCACAGCGAAAGGCGTATGTCTCCACTCCAGCCCTCGCCGCGTCAACCAGTGCGCGGGCGAACGCGGGATCAGCCGCTCTGTGTGGGGCGAGCGCTGCGGCGTCCGGTCTCTGGACGACGAAGACAATTGCTGCGCGTGCCTTCTTCTGCGCAAGAGACATCAATTCCTCGAGGTGACGCCTCCCCCGCAGGGTTGGGGCGTCCGGGAAGAGAGCCAGTCCGTCTTCGACTAGTGTCACTGATTTGACCTCCACCCAAGACACTCCTCTTGGCCCGTCCAGGCGAAAGTCGAGCCTGCTCTCGCCGCGGCGCACCTCTGGCTCTATGGACGTCACATCGGCGAAAGGGGCGAGCA
>JASFWK010000057.1:0-11916 GCA_050049355.1 Anaerolineae bacterium
CGGGTCGTTGCCCGTGGTGAGAACGTAGCCCGCGGGGACCGTCCCACTCTCCACCGTCACCGTGTAGATCCCCGCCGCCAGGCCCGTGATGTCGTACCCGCCCGAGACATCGGTCGCGTCCCAGGGTTCACCAGCGTCCCGCACCCCGTCCCCATCCAGGTCCAGGTAGACCGTGACACCGGATAGACCGCTCTCACCCACATCCTGCAGCCCATCGCCGTCGACGTCCTCCCACACAAAGTCGCCGATCGAGGCTCCTTGCGCCGTCAGGCTGGCCGAGTCCTGGTCGTCCTCGGACGGGTCGTCGTTGTTGGGGATAGAGTCCGGGTCGAACTGGTCAGAGGCGTTGACCTGCGCGGTGTTGGTGTAGATCCCCGCGGCGGTCACAGTAGCGGTGAGAGTGAGCGTTGCGCTAGATCCGTTGGGCATGTCGCCAACGGTCCACAGACCGGTCACCTGGGTGTAGGACCCCTGTGAGGCGCTGTCGTCGACCATGTTGAGACCACTCGGCAGAGAGTCCTCAACAACGACGTTGGTAGCGGCTTCGGGGCCGTCGTTGGTAAGGACAATGGAGAAAACGACATCCTCTCCAACATTGGGAGCCGCGTCATCAACATCCTTGGCAAGCCTCAGATCCGCCTCCTCCGTGACCACATCCGTCACCGTATCCGTGTCAGTCACGCCGAAGGTCGTGGTGAGAAGAGCCATGTTGGTGATTACGCTCACGCTGCCGGGAAGCGGGTCATCGACGACGACCTCAAAGATGACAGTAACGGAGGAGTCGGCGGTCACGGTAAGGGGACTGACGATAGTCGGTGGTGTGCCTGCAATTCCAGCGGATGGAGGGGTGATGGCAATACTGCCCGGCACGAAGTCCGTGTTGGCGGGCGTGGTATCGGAGATTGCCGCGCCGGTGACGGTAGTAGAGCTTGGATTCACGACAACAATGGTGTATGTGATGGTATCTCCGGCGCTAACTGGGATACCACCGCCGCTCGAGCTCTTGTCCAGGCTCAGGTCGGGAGCATAGCCAAAGTCAACCGTCAGGATGGTGTTGCCGCCAGCGATGACCGCCGTGCTTTCATTGTCCAGCGTGGCGTCGGGATCGAAGGTCTGCACGAGCCCAGGCGGGAGATCGGACGTGTTGACGGTTACGGTGTAGGTATCGTCGGACAGGCCGGAGAAGATGTAGTAACCATCCACGTCTGTGGTGGTTGTAGCGGCGGTACCGGAGCTGTTCGTAAGGGTGATCACAGTGCCTGCGACACCGGATTCACCGGGGCTGTACTCACCATCTCCATCCAAGTCAATCCAGACTGCATCGCCGATGACGCCCGCTCCCGCGTAGCCAAAGTCGGCGCCCAGGAAGACCTGCCCGGGTGAGAGATCGACGCTCGTAGCACCATCGATCACGTAGTCGGGATCCCCGGTCTGAGTAGTGCTGACGGTCGCAGGCAGGGTCGTGGTGACCACTACGACCGCGTAGTCGTCCGCTGGCAGGCCGGTAAAGAGGTAGGTGCCGCTTACATTCGTGGTAGCAGTCATATGAGGAGCACCGACCAGCGTGTCAGTCATAGGTGAATAGATACCATCGCCATCCACGTCCGTCCAATCGTTGTACAGCTCAAGAGTCACGCCAGCGATGCCCGGCTCACCCAAATCCAGCGTGCCGTTCTGGTTATCGTCTCGCCAGACCAGATCGCCGATGGTGCCACCAATCGCGAAGCCAAAATCCGCATCGGTGTAGTCCTCAGCGGCGCTCAGGGCGACATCATGCGGATCGTTGTCGGTGCTCAAGACATACGGCTTACCATTGCCGTCGGTTGGCAGGTCCGCATCGGCGGTGTCCACATCAACCAGGTAGTCTCCGGGCGGCAAGCCCGTAAACGAGTAATTGCCGTTGGCATCGGTCGTAGTGGTCGCCACCAGCGCGTCGCCGGCGTCAATCGCACCGTCGTCGTTGCTGTCCTCGTACAAGTTGACGGTGATGTCAGCGATGCCGGTCTCACCTGCATCTTGGATACCATTGCGATTGTCGTCCTTCCATACGAAGTCGCCGATGGAGCCGAAGCCAGTCGGCTGGTATCCAAAGTCAACACTGGTATCGCTTGGCCCCAGCGTCGTGCTGCCCTGGGCATCACAGGTCGAGCAGACACCACTTTCGTCTGGGTCCTGAGTTTGACTATAGTCACTCGGAAAATCAGAATCGCCCTCATCCACCACGACGATGTAGTCTCCCGCCGGCAGGTTGGCGAAGAGGTAGTAGCCCGTAGCCCCAGTAGTGGTGGTAGTGATCAGCGCGTCCGCATCGGCGTCTATCACCCCGTCGCCATTCTGGTCGTCGTAGAGCGAGACGCTGATGTTGGGGATACCCTCCTCACCGCTGTCCCGGTCACCGTCGCCGTTCCAGTCGGTATACACCATATCGCCGATGGAGAAACTGCCGGTCTCATAGTAGCTGAAATCGGCCCTACCTCTGCCCCCGGTGACCACGTCCACCGTGCTCTGATCTGGCGACGTCAGGCCGTCGGAGTCGAAAGACTGGGTCCACGTGCCCGTTGCCAGAGGACCGCTCTCTCTGTCTACGGTCACGGTATAGGTGCCTGTGAAGTTGCCGACGAAGCTGTAGTACCCGTCCGCGTCCGCAACCGTGGTAATCTCTATCCCGTTGGTCAACGTGACAACCACCCCGGCCAGGCCTTCCTCACCCGCATCGGGAGCACTGGTGCCGCTCCGGTTCAAGTCGTTCCAGATAGTGCCTTCGATCAGGCTGAGCACCTGATAGCCGAAGTCCGCCCCGTCAACGGTGTCGCTGCCGTCCATGGCGTCATGGTCAAGGGCGACGCTAGTCTCGCTGTTCGGGTTGCTCGTACCATCGTCAAGGTCATATGTATTGGTGTACATACCGGTGCCGACAGGGAGTGTGGAGACATCCACGGTGACCGTGTACCCACCACTGTATCGCAGGCCTTCGAAGAGGTACAGACCATCGGCGTTGGTGGTGGTGGTGACAGTCGAACCGGGTGGGTACGCGACGCCACCGACGGTGATGGTCACGTCGGCGGTGAGGCTGATGACCACGCCGCCGATACCGACCTCGTCGCCGCCATCTTGGACACCGTCCCCATCGAGGTCACGCCAGACGAAGTCGCCAATGGAGCCGCTGGGTGCCAGGGTGCTGGTGGCGGTGTCGGTGGCGGGATTGACCGGACCGCCGTCGGGGAACGTGGCATTTCTGACCGTGGCCGTGTTGCTGAGTGTAGTGGTGGTGTTGTTGGGCGGCTCCAGAGCGGTGAAGGTCAGGGTCACGATCTTGGTCTGACCGGCATAAAGGGGACCGAGGTCATCCCAGGTGATGGTGCCGGTGTTGGCATAGGGCGAGGAGCCACCGGTGGAGACGTCACTCTGCGGCGGCAGCGCCGAGACGAACTGCACCTTGTCGGCGTCATAGGTGTCGCTCAGGGGCAGGGTGGCGATAGCGCCCTCGTCGCCACCGCAAATCTGATCCGTGGTGATGACGAAGGCCACGGCATCCAGACCGATGTCCCCAGGGCTGGGGCCCGGGCCTTTGTCTGCCTCAAGTGCAAGCTCAGTGAAATTGCCACTGAAATCCGACCACTGCCAGGGATGTGTGAGTACCTCCGCAAAGACGTAGGTGTCACCAGCTGAACCAGTGAAGTCGTTCAGCCCATCATAGCGGAATGTCATTGTTGTTACCGGGTCGTCATTCATCCAGACAGTGGCATCGGCATTGTCGCCATTCTGGAGCTCCACAATCTCCTCGAAATACAGGACCAGCTCAACGGTGAGGATGCCTCCGGCCTGGGGGCCAATGTTGAAACCGCTGAGACCTAGCTCCTGGGTATTGTTGTTCAGATCCGCCAGCGTGTTCGCAGAGTCTGGAGCACCAAGCGCATTCGTCGGATCTTCCCAAACCTTATTGCTCGGAGGGTAATACGTGGGAGGTCGAGAAGTGCTATCAGTAGTGACGGATCCGGCCCAAATCGTATGCTGGCACAGAGATGGCTCGGGAGTGCCATCACCGGGGCGGGTGTTGACCAGGTCAATTGTATAGATGACTTGGTCGCCCTCGTAGGCCGGATCGCCGAAGGCCAACTGCTTATCGATGCGCAAGACAGGGCCAAAGCCAAAGTCGGCATCCAGATAGGGGCTCGTGATGATGGTACCCAGACCGCTCACCGCGTAGATGTCAGCGGTCGTGTGGCCGTACCCTAAGGGCAGATCCGGGTCGTCCCCATCCACCTGAACCAAGAAGTCGCCGTCGGAGAGGTTATCGAAGGAGTAATCGCCATCGGCGTCCGTCGTGGTGGTGAGAACCCGCATATCCCCACTGTCCAGCGCGCCATCGCCGTTCCTATCCCAATACAGAGAGACAGTGACATTGGCGATGCCGGGCTCGCCTGTATCCTGCAAACCATCGCCATCATCGTCCCTCCAGACGAAGTCTCCTATGCTGTTGGTGCCTTCGATCATGGTGGCGACGCAGGCTTCGTGGAAGGGCGTCCCGTGGCCGAAGCGGGCATCGGCACAGTTCTCTATGAAGGGGCCGATGCCCGGTGGGGGAAAAGCGCCGTCAACCTGCACCGCGAAGGTGATCGCACCACTCGCTCCGGCAGCAAGGGTGTCGGTGAGCCACCATTGAACAAGGGCAACATCGCTGGCAGCCGGCTCGGTAGTGGTGTAGGTTTGGCCGCCGTCCGTAGAATAAAGAGGTGTGACGCCTACCGAAGCGCTCGAGCTGCCAGCCACATAGGTGGTACTCGCTGGGATGGTGTCGCTCACCACCAGGGGCATGCTGGCCAGCGGTAGTCCAGCGCTGCCATCGCCAAAGTTCTCAAAGGGAATCGTGTAGGTGATCCTCCCGCCAGACGTGGCGGTGACGTTGCCCGTCTTGTCTATCTCCACCTCCGGCTCCGAACTACCCACGGCGGGCATGCCGGCGCCATAGTCCCCGTTGAACTTCTCGTTATCGGCACCAGAGGCGACTTCCTGGTATGGCGTGAGGTGAGTGGAACAGGGACCGTCCAGGGCCAGGAAGCTGTAATGAATATTGCCGATCACCCCGGTATTGTCCGACGGCAGCTCGGTGAAGTAGAGTTGATCTGTAAAGGTCATGACGAGATCAGGGTTGCCGCCGCTGCGCGAGACGGTGAGCACGCCGTTGGTTCGGATCAGACGGAAGCAGCTGGGATCGTAGCTGGGGTCGCCGACGGGCTGGAGCCAGGCATTGTAGTCGTAGTCACCGTCGCCATCGTTGTCAAATCCCTTATTGACATTGCCCAATTCATAGCGAACGCCATTGGAGGTAATCACCTCCCCAGGCCGAACGACGTCGGATTCGGTGTTGAACCAGGCACCGTCATGAGGGTAGATCTTGTTGGCCATGGCAGAGATCTCGTTGCGCATGGTCATGCGGCGTGTCGCGTTGTCCTCATACCCACCGTCCGCAGCTGCCCAAATGTCAAATTCCAGCCACAGGTCATCCTGGTCCTTCACGGACTCGCCCCAAACCGGGGTCCCTGAACAGGGAGGCTCTTCCGAATTGGAGCACCGAGGATATGTGAAGTGCCAATACTGCACCTTGCACTCTCCAGGGGCGAGGTCGCCGAGATAGCGCGATGCATCGCCCAGACCAACTCTACCGCCGACATGCGTGAAGGAGTAGGTGCCAGTGTTGGCCAGAGCGGGATGCTGCGAGATAAACCCAGCTTCCGAGCTATCCCGAGCAGGGTAGATGCCAGGCGTGTTGTTGGTGAAATCACCGATGTGGCCCCACACGTTATACAGGCTGGCAGTAGTGCTGGTATTGCAGAAGCGGCCCATGACGGTCGCGACTGAAGGGGCATAGGTGGAAGGGGACCCCACGTTGGAATCCACCACCAGGTTGTACGCGGCGCCAATCTCAACAGTCAGCGGGCCACCCCCGTTGCCGAGAGGGGCGGCAGGGGGGCTGGCAAAGCTGAACCAATCCGGCACCACCTGGGCAGACCAATGCTCGGACGAATCACCCTGCAAATAATCGGTGGGCCGAGGCGCAGCAGAAACAACAAACGGACCAGTGAGCGACACGATCAGAGAGAACACCGTGGCCAGCGACAAGGCTCGGTAGCCGGCGAGCGGGTTGAGAGGCAGGCGGGTCAGGCTTGCCACCAACCTCCGCCAACCTCTCCGTCGGCGAGGTCGAAACGCAATTTCAATCTTGGACCGCGCTGTCGGACGCGGTGCAGCTACCCCACGCCCCACCGCCACCTTGACACGCCCGGCACTCCGATCCAGAGCTCTGCGCAGCTCCCGGGCGACGACTGCTAACAGGAAAGAGAATACGATCAGAAGAACGAGTAGCATCCACATGAGGCACCTCCTCGCATTGATTGCTCTGCACCTTGGCAAGTGCTCCGCTGCCGACCGTGTGCTCTTTTCAGGCAGCCCACCGTTTGCGGAACAGCCCCAGGCATGCCAGCCCAGCCCCCAGCACGGCCAGGGCAATGGCGAGCCACGTTGTCCCTTGGCCCGACTCAGGCAGCAGCCCAACTACGGTGATAACCACACTGGAGACGATCTCTCCGGTCTGATCGGACCAGGCCAGGACGATGTTCTCAATTTGCACATTGGGACCGACTCCAAAACGTATTCGGGCAGTGATGGTGAGAGTGGAGGAATAACCCGGCCCCAGGACTCCCACGTCTGCCGTGACCTGGTCTCCTTCCACAGTCACCTCTCCTTGGGAGACAGAGGCTGCTATCACCTCCAGCTGAGGCGGAGCATCGTCCAGGAGCATGACCCCTGTCGCGGTAGCTGAGCTCGGGTTCTCTACCACGATGGTGTACGTTACGAGTCCCCCGGGGGTGACTCGCGATTCCTGAGCTGCCTTCACCACATTGAGGCTGGCCTGCGCGGGGGGGGGAGGGCTCGGTCTAGGACTGGGGAAGGTGGTGGGGGTTGGCGTGGAGGTCGGCGTTGGGGTGACGCCAGCGAGCACGCTGGCGTGTGAGGAGCGCGCCCAAGCTCCGCACATAACCGTCAGCAGTCCTACCGACAAGCAGATTGCGCCAACGAAAACCCTTCTCTTCATGCCGCTTCTCCTGTGTGATAGGATACAAGGACCTATTCGTAGTAATCGCGCGGGAAAAAAGAGAGCAGCTGCCAATCCCGGCGCTCCGGGTCAACTGTCAGAACAGGAGCCATCAGACCGTCTGATTCCCAGGGAGTGAGCGATTCCAAGCCGGCGGTGGCCCCAGGCACCGAAGGCCAGACACTCCATACCTCCATGCTTTGCCTAGATCACTCCAATGCGGATCGGAGAAGCATGAAGGGCGCGGTCGAGCCTTCTTGGGGGGTTCTGCCTGTGAGTGCGCGGCGCTGTTCGGAGACTTCAGCGCCCCGCACAGCCTTACCGCAGCTCCTCCTCTACCTCGTCCCATTCCAGTTTGCGGAATAAAGGAGAGGGTTTGCGAAGCGACTGCCCTGCCGGCAATTCACTCGGGGCCCACCGTCCCGTGGCCTCGGTTGAATCATAGCAGAGAGCGTCGTGAGTCTTGCCCTCCTCTCGGAAGGTGTCAACGTATTGGCGGCCAAAGAGGGGGCCTTCGTAGCCCAGATACTGGTGAAGGGCCTCGGACGAGAAGGGGAGGAAAGGTGCAAACAGAATCTTGAGGGAGTCAAGAGCCCTCAGGGCGACATAGATAGTGGTCCCCGCAACCGTCTTATCCTCCTTAATCTGGAACCAGGGCTCTTTCTCATCCAGGTACTTGTTGGCCTCCCGCGCCAGCGTCATGACCTCGTTCAGTGCAGCGCGGAACTTGCAGGCGGACAAAAGACGACCCACCGGTTGAAAGGCCACGTCAATGCGAGCCAGCAGCCCAACGTCGGCTCGCTCCATCAACCCGGGAACCGGCACACGGCCGTCGAAGTGCTTGTAGGCAAAGGTGAGCACCCGATGACAGAGGTTGCCCCAGGTCGCGACCAGCTCGTCGTTGTTGCGACGCACGAAATCCTGCCACCTGAAGTTGGTGTCCCGCGTCTCCGGCATCACCGCGGTCACATAGTAGCGGAGAGGATCCGGATCGAAGTTCTCCAGATAGTCCGGCAGCCACACCGCCAACCCCCGACTCTTGGAGAACTGCTCTCCCTCCAAGTTCATGAACTCGTTGGCCGGCACGTCGTACGGCAGGTTGAGCTGTCGAGAGGCTTCATCCTCATACAGTCGCTCCACACCGATCAGTTCCGCCGGCCAGAAGATGGCGTGGAAGGGGATGTTGTCCTTGCCAATGAAGTAGTAGGTGCGAGCATCGGGGTCGTACCACCACTCCTTCCAGGCTTCAGGCTGGCCCACGTTGCGGGCCCATTCGATGCTGGCGGAGAGATACCCGACGATCGCCTCAAACCAGACGTAGAGCCGCTTGTCCTCGTAGCCCTCCAGGGGAACCGGTATACCCCACTCGATGTCGCGGGTGAAAGGTCGGCTCTGGAGACCGGCCGCGACGTAGTTGCGGGAGAAGTTGAGGACATTGGGCCGCCAGTGTTCCTTATCCTCCTCCAGGTAGGCACTGAGCTGATCCTGGAGCGCCGGTAGATCCAAGAAGAAGTGCTCCGTCTCCCGAGCCACGGGAACGGTGCCATCGATCTTGCTGCGGGGATCGATCAACTCCAGCGCGTCCAGCAGCTTCCCACAGCTGTCGCACTGATCGCCTCGTGCCTCCTCGTAGCCGCAGTGAGGGCAGGTCCCCTCCACGTACCGATCCGGCAAGAACCGCCCCTCCTCCTCCGAGTAGAGCTGGCGCTGCACCTGGCGATACATCCACTCTTGCTCCAGCAAGCGCAGGAAGACGTCCTGGGCCACCCGGTGGTGGTTCTCCGTGTCGGTGTGCGTGAACAGGTCATAGCTGATACCAATACGCTCTTGCGTCTCCAAGAAACGCGCGTGGTACCGCTCGAAGATCTCCCGGGGGGTGACACCTTCTTGGTCGGCGCGGATGGTGATAGGGGTACCGTGGGAGTCCGAGCCGGAGACCATGAGGATCTGATTGCCGGCCAGTCGATGGTATCGAGCGAAGATGTCGGCAGGCAGATAGGCGCCAGCCAGGTGCCCGATGTGGAGGTCTCCATTGGCGTAGGGCCAAGCGACGCAGGCAAGAATCTTCTCGGACAAGTTCCCCTCCTCTAAGAAACGTATTCTACCACAGAACACAAAAAGCAGAAAACCGCCAGCGAGGCTGGCGGTTCTTGCCGACGATCTGGAACTCGTACAGACCTTGGGGTCAGGGCACCTCTCCCCCCGACCGCCACGGCAGACGATAGATCATCATAATAATCAGCACGGTTGAACGATCTGGCCCAGACATCTCATCAACTCAAATAGTCACGCAGTTCTCGACTTCGACGCGGGTGACGCAGCCGGCGCAGCGCTTTCCCCTCGATCTGACGTATCCGCTCACGGGTGAGGCCGAACTTCTGGCCCACCTCCTCCAGGGTATAGCTACGGCCGTTGATCAGACCGAACCGGAAGCGGAGGATGCGCGCCTCACGAGGGCTGAGCGTCGTGAGAACTTGCTCGATCTTCTCCGCCAGCATGTTCTGATAGGCACTGTGCGAGGGGGCTGGAGCGGATTCGTCCTCAATGAATGAACCCAGCTCGCTGTCCTCCTCCTCACCAACCGGACGCTCCAGGCTAAGCGGCTGCCAGGAGACTCTCATCATCCACTGAACCTTGCGCGGGTCCAGATCCATCGCGGTGGCGATCTCCTCGGGCGTCGGTGCGCGGCCGTGCTCTTGCTCCAGCTTGCGGGCCGTGCGGTAGAGACGCCGGATGCGATCAGACATATGGACCGGAACGCGGATGGTTCGACCCTGGTCTGCTATGGCACGGGTAATCGTCTGGCGAATCCACCAAGTGGCGTAGGTGCTGAAGCGGTAACCCCGATGGTAGTCGAACTTCTCCACTGCCTTCATCAGGCCCAGGTTGCCCTCCTGGATCAAGTCGAGGAAGGGAACGCCTCGTCCCATATACTTCTTGGCGATGCTGACTACCAGACGCGTGTTGGCCTTGATCAAATGCTCTCGGGCAGCCCGCCCATGCTCGACAAGGCCCTCCAGGCGAGTCCGTTCCTCCGGCTCGTTGCCGTCATCGCAAAGCAGCTCTTTCGCCTCCCGCCCCAGCTCCACCATGCGAGCCAGGCGCACCTCCTCTTCCGTGCTCAGAAGGGGAACCCGTGCCATCTCCTTCAAGTAGAGGCCGACCGTGTCGTCGGGCGAAATGCTGCTCAAGTCACAAACATCCTCCTCACTCTCACTAACCCTTGAGTTTGCCTCCTCGTCGGGCTCCTCATCGCTCTTGCAGACTTCAACCCCCTCCTCTTCCAACGCGATGAATATTTCCTCTAACTGATCCAAAGAGTCTTCAGCCTCAGGCAGTACATCCAAGATATCGTCGGTGGTCAGATAACCCTGCACCTCAGCCAGCTCCAATAGCTCCTCAACTATATCCATAGACCTACTCCTGCTCCTGCCCCCCTTCCAACAAGGATGCCAGCACCTGCATACGCGGATCTACCCGCTCCTGGCGACAGTCGCACTCCTCACGGTTCAGGTTGACCCCGCACTGAGGACACAATCCCTGGCACTCCAGCGAGCAGAGCGGCTTGATGGGAATGGCCAACCAGACCTGCTCGCGCAGTAGAGGAGAGACGTCAAGCCAACCCTCGTCCGTGAGGAAGTAGGGGGTCCCTGAGTTTTCTGAGATACCGATGATGTCCTCGAGTTCCCCGGAGAAAGCAAAACAGAAAGGCTCTAAACACCGAACGCACTCAACCTCGACCTCGGACTCAAGTGCCCCTGTGAGCAATATACCTTGCTGTACGCGAGTGAATTGCAGCTCGCCAAGCAAAAACTCGACAGAGACATCTTCCAAGCGGCAAGGGCCTTCGTCCAGGGAAAAAACGAGACGCTCACCCGGCTGAGCACCGATGAGCGGGGATAGATCAAACTGCAACATCATATCACACTAATGAAGCCCGGCTCAACAGCCCGGCTTTTGACCACTGAAACGCGTTGTCTGACCTCTCGTACCCCTTGCACAAGGTGTATTATAACAAAAAAGAACGCCGTCGTCAAGATTTTTGTATTGCGACTACGCGAAATCGAGCAAGAATCCAGCGGTGGGGCGCACCTACCCCATCCTACCAGAATGAACCTCACAGAGTGACCAGACGATAGGATCTGACCGACGGAGGGCCGGGGAGTAGGAGACGCAATCGCTTCCGACACTCTCCAACCGGGCTTTACGGGGTATCTGAGGGGACTTCTGCCAGCGCCGCTCGCAGTTCCTCCAGCGTCGTGAGCTTACCAACTCGGACGAGGAAACTGCGCAGGCTGGGGCTCCGCCGGCGCAATTCCTGCACCGCCGGCCCAATGGGATCCTCCCCGGCCGGTCCGGGCTCGTCAGCATAAGAGCCGTGAAAGGCGAAGTAGGCCTGATTCAGCTTGCGAATCTGGTAACCCTGCTCCCAGAAGAACTGCCGGCGCTCCTCCAGGAAACGTTCTGCCTCCTCAACTCGCCCTTCCGCCAGCAGTCGATCCACTTCTACTCGGGTCCGGTGCATCTCGGCGCGGAAGTCAAAGCCGGGCGGTTCCGGCGATGGCTCCACCATCGATTGCCCATCCGACGGCGGCGGGAGGAGGTCAGGGTAGTAGCGCGCCAGCACCTGTCGCCCCACCTCCTTGCCCACAACGCTGGCAGTCGTCTCGTTGATCGTCCGCGCCTCCTGTCCCTTGTCGTAGGCCCAGCCCAGGGGATGGAGATACAGATAGTGATGAGTCCATTCGTGGGCCGCGACCTCTACGATCCAGTCTACCGCTGGCCATTCCAGCACCATCGCCGGCCAGGCCGACATCCCGCCG
>JASFWK010000058.1:0-11794 GCA_050049355.1 Anaerolineae bacterium
AGGCCAGCGCCGCACCCCAGTAGACGTCTTCTTCTTCCAGCGCCGACTCAGCGACCCAGATCTTCTCATTGAGCCAGGACTCAAAAGGCAGGTCCTCCGCCCATCCGCGCTCCAGCGTCATCGCCGAATGGCTATGGGCGTTGAAGAAGGCCGGGAGAGCGATGTGCTCTCGCGCATCGATTCTCTCATCAGGCGCAAAGTCCGCCGGGGGTGCCCCCACAGCAACGATGCGGCTGTCCTCGATGGCTATGTCAACGCCTCGAAGGACATGATCGCCATCATCCAAGGGAATAGCAGTCGCATTTCGAATGAGTGTGCGCATTGTATCTCCTGGACCCCCTGCAAACCTCAGTCCCTGGCCCACGTGACGCACGATTCTACCCCGCTCTACGCGGCGGCGCAAGTCCTGCCTGAGGACATTTCGAACGCACTGACGATGTCAACAGCCGAAACGATCCAAACTGCTTGCCGGCAACGGGTAAGGGTGGATTCGGACCCTAAGAGGGGGAGAGAGGTCAGAGAACGAATTGCACCCAGGACTGACAGACTATTGACTTATGCGCAAGGTTCCGTTATACTGTAGTTGAGCGAACAGTCACCATGAGATGCGGTAGGTCGGTACCCATCAGAAATCGGCACCGAACCAAGTCCCAGCTCCGGCGGACTGCGCATGCGGTCCCTCGTGTGGTTATGCCAGAGACGTCTGGCTCAGCTTCGCAGTCTACTATTCTGCTCATCGCGGCCCTAGCTTGACCTCTCGCTGCAGCTGCCGAGGCCCGTTAGTCCGTTGACCAGATAAGAGGGGGAAACCAGTGGCGGAAGAGCGCGTTCTCGTAGTAGACGACAGCAAGGAGATCCAGAAGGCTCTACGCGACCTGGTTTTGGAGCCAGGGGGCTATCAGGTGCTGACTGCCAACGACGGCGCAGAGGGTCTGCAACTGATCCTTGAGGAACACCCAGATCTCGTCATCCTGGATGAGAGACTGCCTGGCCGGAGTGGCATGGAGATCCTGAAGGCACTCAAGGGAGAAGGTGTCCAGGTCCCGGTCATCTTCATCACCTCCTACGGATCGGAGGATCTGGTGGTGCAGGTCTTTCGCCTGGGGGCTCGGGACTACGTCATGAAGCCATTCAAGCCCCATGAGATGCGGCGGGTGGTGGACAGGGTGATGGAGGAGACGCGGCTCAGGGCGGAGCGCGACGGATTGGTGCAGGAACTGCGCATCCTCTTCTCTATCGGCCGCTCAGTGACCTCCATTCTCAACTTAGAGACCGTTCTCACCCGGGTGGTGGAGGCAGCCGTCTTCCTTGCCCGGGCGGAAGAAGGGCTGCTCCTTCTGGTAGAGGAGGAGAGCAACAACCTGGTGCTTCGTGCGGCCAAGAACGTGGATGAGGAAGTGGCCCACGGTCTCCGCGTTCGAGTGGAGGACAGTCTGGCCGGTGAGGTCTTGCAGAGCGGCAAGCCTGTACTGGTGGACGGCAGGAAGTGCAAAGTGGCGACCGGCTACCTCGTGAACACCCTTGCTTACGTACCGGTGCGCTCACCAGAACGCGGAATCATCGGCGTATTGGGAGTGGCCAACCGCCGCTCAGATCGATCCTTCACTCAGCATGAGGTGCAACTACTCTCCACCCTGGCTGACTACGCCGCCGTGGCCCTTGAGAACAGCCGCCTCTACGAGGAGGCAGAGACGGAGCGGCGTAAGCTGGAGGCAGTCCTCCAAGAGACGGAAGAGGCGGTAATCGTTCTAGACGCGGAGCAGCGCATTCTCCTCTGCAACCCAACTGCGCGTGCGGCCCTGAGCCTTCCTGAAGATGTGGTGGGCCAGCCGGCTACTGAAGTGATCTCCAATCCCACGCTGCAGGAACCCCTCCGGGCTGCGGCCAAGGCCAAGCAGACCCTGCACGCAGAGATCGCAGTGGCAGATGGGCGGACGTTCAACGCTCAGCTCAGCCCCGTGGAGGGAGTTGGATACGTTCTGATGATGCAGGACATCACCCATCTGAAGGAGCTGGACCGTCTCAAGAGCGAGTTCATCCAGAACGTCTCTCATGAACTTCGCTCGCCGTTGGCGTTGATCCGAGGATACGCAGAGCTGTTGAGTACCGGCGAGCTGGGGGAGCTAGATTCTCAACAGAGGGGACCTGTTGAGATCATCGCACGACGCACGCGAATGCTCGATAGCCTGGTGGAGGACATAACGCTCATCCTGGAGGCAGAGAGGCGTCGTCTGCAACACAAGCCGGTAGCGCTGGATGATCTCACCCGTGCCGCAATGGAAGACTTCCACATCATGGCCGACCATGGAGGGATAACGCTGGAGATGGGCTTCGCCTCTGATCTGCCTCCGGTAGCTGGTGATCCCATCTATCTACGTCGAATGTTGGACAACCTACTCAACAATGCGATCAAGTTCACCCCGTCCGGCGGTACGGTCACGGTGGACGCGCGGCAGCAAGACGACCAAGTTGTTCTGAGAATAGCGGACACCGGCATCGGGATCCCACAAGATCAACAGGAGCGGGTCTTCGAGCGATTCTACCAAGTGGACGGAAGCACTCGGCGCCGGTATGGCGGCGTGGGCCTCGGGTTGGCGCTGGTAAAGGAGATCGTTGAGAAGCACGGAGGCAGTGTGGGCGTTGAGAGCGAGATGGGCGAGGGGAGTACATTCACCGTGAGCCTGCCCGTCTTTCGGGGATAGGCAATGCGGAGACATCCGCCCCTCGGACTCGCGGCGCTGCTTCCGGAGCGAGAGAGAAGGCGGGGGAGCAGTCTCCAGTCTGACTTGTCCATCCTCTCTTCACAACCGTTTCAGGTGGGATACCCGCAGTGATCACCGTCCAGGTTAGGCTATTCGCCACCCTTCGTCGCTACTATCCCGACCTGGGAATCGGAGAAGCGATGCCGATAGAACTGCCAGAGGGTGCAACGGTGAAGGATTTGCTGGAGGAACTAGATCTTCCAGGCGAACAGGTAATGGTCGTCTTTGTCAGCGGGGTCACACGAGATAGAGATCATCCGCTGAAGGACGGAGATGAGGTGGGCATTTTCCCACCCGTGGGCGGGGGGTAGCCCTGCAAGAAGTATCCATCGCCAGAAGGTGGCACCATTCCAGTCTCGGGTTGGCGCCGCGCGAAGACCGAACGATCGCGAATCGAACAGCGGACCTAACTTGACGAAACGTCTCATTTGGACTAGAATATGTGTTGCTAGGCCAGGCGGGGCCTGCCCCGCCTTTTTGGTTGGCTGGAACAGACGGTAGAAGGTTGTCACCTTCGCCGATGTACGAGGAGATCAAGTATGAGTGCAAAGCAGATAGAACTCAATGCCAAGGAACGAACTGTCCTCGGCAAGAAGGTGCGACGCCTGCGAGAAGAGGGCTGGATCCCAGCCGTACTGTACGGCGCGAGCGTGGAGAGCCGTCCGCTGCAGATCGAAGAAACCCAGGCAGAAGAGATCGTGAGCCGGGCGGGGACCAGTCAGCTCATTGCCGTCCACATCGAAGGAGAGGAGGAGCCTCTCCGGGTGCTGGTTCGCGACCTACAGCGTGATCCCATTCACAGGAACTTGCTTCACCTCGACCTATACCAGGTGGACATGGAGCAGCGGATCACGGTGGAGGTGCCGCTGGTGCTAGTAGGTGAATCGCCCCCGGTCGCCCAGCAGGAGGGGGTCCTCTTCCAGACCAAGGAGACCATCGAGCTCGAGTGTCTGCCCGTCGACCTGATCGAGGCCATCGAGGTGGACCTAAGCCAGCTGACAGATATCGGACACCAGATCACAGTGGCCGATCTAGCAGTCCCCGCCACCAGCCGCATCCTCTCGGACCCAAGGGAGATGGTGGTGCGGGTGAGCCGGGTGGACGAAGGGCTGGAACTGGAAGAGGAAGAAGAGATCGAAGAGGTCTTCGAGGTCGAACCAGAGTTGGTCACAGAGCGCGAAGAAGAGGAAGAATTGCCGGAAAGGGCGGTGGAGGAAGAAGAGGCAGTCGAATAACTCTCCAATCGCCGAGACCGCTCTCCCTCAATCCACCGGCTACGGCCGGATGACCGCGTCTGCCGTCATTCCAGGCTTCAGAGCGTGATCGGGGTTGGGAATAACCACCTTGACAGCGAAGACCAGGTTTACCCGCTCCTCCCGAGTCTGCACGTTGCGCGGCGTGAACTCCGCCTCACCAGCGATCGTGGTGACCGTGCCAACGAATGCTCGCTCAGGGAAGGAGTCCGCTGCTACCTCCACCGGCTGTCCCACCCGCACATGCCCGACCTGAGCTTCAGGGACATAGATGACCAGCGTCACCTGATCCAAGTTCGCCAACGTCAGTAGCGTAGTCCCTGGTGCGGCTGTCTCCCCTGCGTGAGTACTGCGGCTAGTGACCATCCCAGTAATGGGTGATGTGATGGTCAGTTGAGCCATTTGAGCCTCTATGAGGGTCAGTGAAGCCCGGGCCTGATGAAGCTGAGCCTGGGCCAGCTCTATCTCCTCCGGGGTTGAGCCTGCTTCCAGTTCCTCCACACTGGCCTGTGCCACAGCCACCACCGCCTCGGCCGCATTGAATTCAGCCTCGGCCGCGTGGACTTGCGCTTCCAGTTCCAGCGGTTCGTCGCGAATTGCGTTGAGCATGCTTAGATAGCGAAGGGCACCCTCCATTCGTGCCTGGGCCCCTTCCAGAGCAGCCCGTGCGGCCTCGACCTCCAACGAACGAGTTCGCTCCGCGTCGCCATCCCCATCGGCATAGACTTCATATAAGAACTCCGCCCTTCCCACATCGGCGCGTGCCCTCTCCACCTCCTGTTCCGCCAGAGCAACCTGGGTCTCGGCCTCAACGATAAGGGAGTTCAACTCCTGAGGGTTCCGCAACTCGCGGCGCGCGTGCTCCAGCGCCGTCAGGGCCCCATCCCGCCGTGCTTGGGCCTCCGCCAATACAGCGCGGGCGGCAGACAACTCCGCCGAGCGAGCTCCAGCCCGCACTCTTGCCAGATTCGCCTCTGCCGCCGTCACTGCAGCCAGCGCCTCGCCACGCCGGGTTTGGAGGAGCGCATCGTCAAGCCTCACAAGCACCTGCCCAGCCTCCACCTCGTCCCCTTCACTCACTGCGATCTCGGCTATCGTTCCGCCCACTTCGGAGGCGATACGGACCTCCTCTCCCTCGATAAATCCAGACGCGATAACGGGACTATTGGCTTGGTCATCTCCGCAGCCAGTCAGGAAGGCCAAATGGCAAATAACCAGTGACCAGAAGATCACAGGACGGATTCGGACTTTGAGACTCGGGCTCTGAGACTTTCTCATAGCTACTGCTCCTGGGTGACGATCACCGCATCGGCCGGCATCCCTGGCTTGAGGTCATGATCGGGATTGGGGATGACTACCTCGACCGCAAACACCATGTTCACTCGCTCCTCCTCGGTCTGGACGTTGCGTGGGGTGAACTCCGCCTCGCTGGCTATAGATGCAACGCGGCCGACGAAGACTCGGTCGGGGAACGAATCCACCCGCACCTCCACCCTCTGGCCCACCTGTACCTGTCCCAGTCGGTCTTGAGGCACGTAGATGGTCAGCATCACCTGATCCAGGTCGGCCAGGGTAATGAGGGTGGCTCCGGGCACAGCCAATTCACCCGCACGCGCGGCCACCTCCAGAACCCGCCCGCTGACGGGGGAAGTGAGGATCAGCTTCTCCAACATCACGTGGGCGCTATCCAACTCGGCTTGCGCCTGCTGTACCTGAGCCTCAAGGGCGTCGATCTCCTCCTCAGTCGCGCCGGCCTGCAGGCCCTCCAGCCCGGCGCGGGCCGCCTCCACCGCTGATTCGGCTGCCCGGTATCGTGCCTCGGCGGCATCCGCCGCAGCTTCGAGTTGGTGCGGGTTCTCCCGCATTTCATACAACAGCCCCAACGCCTCCTGTGCCCCCTCGTAAGCTGCCCCTGCAGTGTTGACACCGATCCAGGCCCTCCAGTAAGCGTTGGGTATGAGGTGAAAGTCCAGCGGCATCGAGGGAACAGGTGGACGATAGGGTAAGGGGATCTCCTTCAATTCCTCCACCTCTTCTCTGGCCTCCTCGAAGTTTCGGAAGGCAATGTCCGCTGCATCCTTCAGCGCCACGGCTCGTTCCAGCCCCGCTTCGGCCTGAGCCACGCGTGCCTCGACCTGAGCGATCTGGACCTCCAATTGCTGAGGGTTCGCTACTATCGCCAGGGCATCTTGCCACGCCTGGTAGGCTCCATCACGGACCGCCTCAGCCTGTGCCAGCGCAGCCTCTGCCTGACGGATCCGTTCTGGGCGAGCCCCGGCACGAGCCTGGGCCAAGCGCGCCTCGGCCACTTCCAGTCCCGCCTGGGCCACCTCTGCCTGGGCCCTGGCCTGTGCATCGTTCAGCCGTACCAGGACCTGCCCTGACTCCACCGAGTCGCCCTCCTCCACCTGCAACCCAACGATCCGTCCGCCCACTTCAGAGGCCACATCGATCTCCTCCCCCTCAATGAAACCGGAGGCAGAGACACCACCGATGGCTGGCTGGGCCAATTCCAGTTCCACCAGCACCTGCCTCCAACTGGCTGGATTCGCCGCAAAGTAGACAACCGCCGCCAAAACGATGACGACAACCACAGCGACGATGACGATCGGAAGAATTCGCTCTCTCTTCATACCCTCACTCCTATACTCGCACGTTGGAGATGAAGACATCCTCCAGCGAGGGGACGATAACATTCATCGCCCGCACTTGAATCCCCGCCTCGGTCAGAACTTGCCCAATGAGAGGTTTGTGCTCTGCAACCTCATCGGCCACGACATGGATCTGCGCGCCGTACAGCGCCACCTCTTCGAACAACCCTGTCTGTCGCAGGACCTGGATCGCTTCGTCTGGCTTGTCGCAGTCGATCTCTACCACTTGACCCCGCATCATGCCCAGCTTGATCTCATCCGGTGCCCCGTGGGCTATGATCCTCCCCCGATGAATGAACGCCAGATCCTGGCAGTGCTCGGCCTCGTCCATATAGTGGGTGGTCACGAAGACTGTGGTCCCCTCCTCAGCCAGATCATAGAGCAGGTTCCAGAACTCCCTGCGCGAGATGGGATCCACCCCGGCGGTCGGCTCATCCAGGAAGAGCATCTCCGGCCGGTGTAGGATCGCCGCGCCCAGAGCCAACCGCTGCTTCCAGCCGCCAGCGAGGTTCCGCGTCAGCTCCCCCTGACGACCTTCAAGCCCGGCCGTCTCGATCGCAAACTGCTTGCGTTGGCGCAGCCGCTCGCCACGCACGCCGTAGGTGCGTCCGTAGAAGTCCAGGTTCTCGCCCACAGTTAGATCCTGGTAGAGGCTGAAGCGCTGAGACATATAGCCGATGTGCTTGCGAATTTCCTCCGACTGGCGGACAATGTCGTAGCCCAACACTCTGGCGTGGCCCGACGTGGGACGCAGCAGACCCAGCAGCATGCGGATCGTCGTTGTCTTGCCTGCGCCGTTGGGTCCTAGGAAGCCGAAAATCTGTCCACGGCGAATGTTGAAGGTGACTCCATCCACAGCGGTGAAGTCGCCGAACCTCTTGGTCAGGTTGTCCACTTCAACAGCATACTCGTTCATGCCACCTCCAACCCCTAGCATCACGCATCCCGGGGTGCTCCAGACTGTGCGCTGCGCGTTCCGCTCCCGGTATCTTCTGTCCCCAATCGCTCCCTTCTTATGAGTGAGATGAACGCCTCTTCCATACGTGGGCGGATCTGGCGCAGCCCCCGGACAGCGATCCCGATCTCGTGCAGCGCTTGGCGGACAGCGGGGGCTCGCCTCTCGGCATCGTCTACGAAGACGTGGAGTAGATCACCGTAGGTCTGCACCTCCACCACGCCGGGAAGCTCCTCGATGACCCGGCTCGCATCTCGCAGCCGGTCAGGCCTCAGCTCCAGCAGCTCTCCTTCCACCAGCCCCTTGATCCGTTCGGGCGCGTCACAGACAATGATGCTTCCCTCGAACATCAGCGCCACCCGCGAACAGCGCTCCGCCTCGTCCATATAGGGAGTGCTGATGAAGAGCGTCACACCCTCCAGATGGAGTTCAGTGAGAATCTCCCAGAACTCCCGCCGGGAGACCGGGTCCACACCGGTAGTCGGCTCATCCAGCAAGATGATCTCCGGCCGATGAATCAGCGTGCAGGCCAGGGCAAGCTTCTTCTGCATCCCGCCAGAGAGATGGGCCGCACGCCGGCTGCGAAACTCGGTCAGCCGAGCGAACTCGAGCAGCTCACGAGTGCGCCTCCTCCGCTCCTGTCGTTCGACCTCGAAGATATCGGCGAAGAAGGCCAGATTCTCGTCCACGGTGAGGTCACCGTAGAGCGAGAACTGCTGGGGCATATAGCCTATGCGTCTCTTGATCGCCTCGGGCTCCTCCACGGTGTCGAACCCCGCAACACACGCCTGACCCTCAGTGGGTTCCATAACCGCACACAACATGCGGATCGTGGTCGTCTTGCCCGCACCATCGGGTCCCAGCAGACCGAAGATCTCGCCGCGCTCGATGCGCAAGTTGAGCCGGTCCACGGCCGTGAGGTCCTTGAACCGCTTGGTCAAGCCGGCCATCTCGATTACGTACCGCATAGATTCATGGCCCATCATCTCTCCATCTTCATTCTAACCGCTTGCGAAAGCGACTGGCAGCCAACAGCATAATCGCCATGCCAAAGATGACCAAGGCGAACACCTCCGGGTACAGAATCTCCAGCCCCACTCCCTTAAGGATGATGCCTCGGATGATGACGAGCATATAGCGCAGCGGGACGAAGTAGGTGATGACTTGCAGCCAGCCAGGCATAGCTTCAATGGGGAAGAAGAGCCCACCCAGGAAAACCGATGGAAACACAGTGAGAAATGTCAGCAACATCGCTTCCTGCTGCGTATTCGCCACAGTCGATAGGAAGATGCCGATGCCAAGCGAGGTGAGCAGGAAGAGAGCCGAGAGCCCCAGCAACAGACCCAGATTGCCCCTGATCGGCACCCCGAACCAGAAGACACCAACAGCCAACACCTCCAGCACGTCGAAGAAGGATATGCACACGTAAGGGACCACCTTAGCCACGATCAATTCCAGCGGCTTGATCGGCGTGACTATCAACTGCTCAATCGTTCCCTGTTCTCGCTCCCGCACGATGGACATTGAGGTGAAAAGAGCGGTCATGAAGTAGAGAATCATACCCATGATCCCAGGGATCATGAAATTGGCGCTCCTCATCTCCGGGTTGTACCACACGCGCGGGTGGACCTGTACGCGGGGGAGGCGATCGAGATCAAGGCCCGAAGCCCGCTCGATAATGCGCATCGAATGGGCCTCTCCAACCGATTGCGACGCCGCGAAGACAGTATTGGCGACGTTCGGGTCAGACCCGTCAATGACAAAGGCCACCTGCGCCCGGTCTCCTGCTGCAAGCGCCTGGCCGTAACCCGCCGGGATGATGAGCCCGGCACGTACCTGGTCACTATCCATCAGGGTCTCTAGCTGGTGCTGCGATTCGGCGTAGAGGGCGATGTCAAAGTAGCCAGACGCCCGATACGACTCAACCAACTCACGACTCGCCGCCGACTTGTCGCCATCCAGAACGGCCGTCCGCAGGTGCTCGATGTCGGTGGTGGCGGCGTACCCAAGGAGGACAAGCTGGATGACGGGTATGGCAAACATCACGATCAACGCACGCGGGTCGCGGAAGATATGCAGGAACTCCTTCCGGATGAGCGAGAGTGTGCGCGAAATCACCGTCTCACCCCTCCTCCGGGGGACTCAAACCATCGAAGATGAGGGTAGTCAACACCTCTGGGAGCTGATCCCACTCCGCCTGAACCCCTTCATCTCCGAGAATGCGCAAGATGAGCAGCCCCACGAACATACCCTGCACGGCGCGTACTGTGAGTGGCACATCCACTGGCCGCATATGCCCGACCTCAACTCGCGCCTGCACGTATTCCTCCAGCTGGGCTGCGGTCGGCTGGACGAACTGTTGGTAGAAGCGCTCGCGCAAGGCAGGAGTGATCAGCACCTCCGGCAAGACGGCCTGCATCATGTCCCGGTTTCGCTCGATGAGCTCCATGCGATGCTGGAAGACAGCGAGGAGGAAGTCGCGAGCATCCTCTCGCACTGCCTCCCTCAGCTCCGTGCCCAGATCCTTCAACTCGGTCAGCCGAGCCATGATGCCGATCACCAGGTCAGCCTTACTGTCGAAGTAGTTGTAGATGGTACCTTCAGATACGCCGGCCGTCCTCGCAATCTCCTTGGTAGTGGCGCGGTGAAACCCCTTCTCAGCAAACACCACAGCGGCGGCGTCAAGGAGTTGGCTGCGCCGTGCCTCGACCAGCTGTTCCCGGATAGGATCGTGAGCTCCAGACATTCGCCCCTCCTTTGAGCTGCGGCTCAGTCTGGCATGAGCGGGCGCTCAGCAGAGTGAGCAACCGCTCACAATTCTACACTCTAAGAGAAGGCTGGTCAAGCGAGATTGGGCTGTCAACGGAGGTTGGGGCCATCCTGACGAGGTGGGCTGAAGCTCACCACGGCTGCATTGAGGACTGTCGGAACTCCCACTTTCTTGGCCCGTCTCTTCAGCTGTTAAGGTGCGCGGTCCGAGTACAGATCGACATCATCGCATACAAGCGATGAACACATCCTCCAGAGAGGGGTCAATGAGCGCCACATTCCCAGGCTCGACATCGGCTCGGCGGAGCTCAGCGACGATCGAATCCCGATGCTCCTCCATTTCAGATGCAACGACATGCACCAACGGTCCGTACATCGCCACCTCATCGAGAGGTAGTCGTCCGGAGTCACGGGCAGCGCGTAAGACCTTGATCGCTCTGGCCGTATCCGCAGGCGCAAGCTCCAAGACTTGACCGCGCATCTGATTTTGTTTGATCTCATCCGGTGAGCCACAGGCGATCAACTTCCCGCGCCGTATGAAGGCCAATCGCTGGCAGTGCTCAGCCTCGTCCATGTAGTGAGTGGTGACGAAGACCGTGATCCCCTCAGCGGCCAACTTGTAGAGCAGGTCCCAAAAGGCCCGACGGGAGACGGGATCCACGCCAGCCGTCGGTTCGTCAAGGAAGAGTAACTCTGGACGATGGAGAATAGCAGCGCTGAGCGCCAGCCGCTGGCGCCACCCCCCTGAGAGGGCCTTGGTCTGCATCCGCTCCCGACCCTCCAGATCAGCCATTCGGAGCGCGTCCCGGATCCGGGCCTCCAGCAAAGCGTTATCTAAGCCATACGCGCGACCGTAGAACCGAAGATTCTGAAGCACCGTCAGATCATCGTACAGGCTGAAACGCTGCGCCATGTACCCAACCCGCGGTCGGATTCTCTCCGGATGCTCGGCTGCCGGCACCCCCAGCACCTCCACCCTTCCGGCAGTTGGCCGCAGCAGCCCAAGCATCATACGGATGGTGGTCGTCTTGCCGGCACCATTCGGACCCAGAAACCCGAAGATTTCCCCGCGCCGGACCTCGAAATCGATCCCCGCCACGGCGGTGAAGTCGCCGAATCGTTTGGTCAGCTCACGAGCTACGATGACCCAATCGCTGTCTTCCATCGCGCGCCTCCTCAGTCCAAAGTGCGGCGCACGTAGCGCAAGGAGAACGTACCGATAACCAGACCCAGAATCGACATCGCCAGGACGTGGGGCCACAGCACATCCAAGCCGGCCCCCTTTAGCAGAATGCCTCGAAGGATCGCCAGCCAATGGTGTGCAGGAATCACCTTCGCGATAACCTGCATGACCCGAGGCATCGATTCAACAGGGGCAGCGTATCCGGTGAACATGAAATCCGT
>JASFWK010000154.1:0-4383 GCA_050049355.1 Anaerolineae bacterium
GTGGAGCGCTGTGGCGTAGACCACCTGCTCGCCCGCCAGATCGGCGCGGCTGACTAACCCTTCCTCCACCAAGAGGTCAAGGGTCCGATAGACCGTGGCGATGTTGACGGCCTGGGATCTCTTCTGTATCTCTTTGAATACCTCGTCCGCCGTCATATGCCGACCGCTGTGAGTGATGGCCTCAATGACCATCTCCCGCTGGGGGGTGATCCGATACCCCCGCTGGCGTAAGGTCTTGATGAAAGTATGGCAGTGAGACATTGCGGTATATTGCTCCTGCAATTAGTGGCAGATACTATTATTATATCATAGTTTGGGAGGGCGGCAAATATTCTCCGGGGCGAGTTTGTGGGGCCGTTCACGATGTGTGGCGGCTGGCCACTCCTGTTCCCGCGCTTGGACAGAGTCCCCAGGCGATGGCGCCTTTCCCCAGATCCCAACCCCAGTTGCCACGTCCTGAACCTACGAGACGGTGTTGAACGGTGGGGTCGCCAGATCTGGCGGGAGTGGATGTGAATCTTCAGCTCGCTGACAGCTGCTCCAGAGGATGCGCTCCGACGCCAACGCGCTTGATCTTCTCTGTGTTCCGTTGTATTATACCTACTCAATTGTCGTCAAGATCGCCGGCCAACCGAGGGGGTGGTCAGCAACCTTAGGCGCTCGAATCTCTTGGGGGGAAGGGGGAAAGAAAAACGCCGGCCTGTGGGGGCCGGCGCAGAGTGCAAGTGTACAGCGGGGTTATTTCTTCTTGGTCAGGGTGCGCAAGCACCGCGTGCAGAGCCGCATACGCCGCGTCTCGCCGTCTATCACCACTCGGGTTCGCTGAATGTTGGGCTTGAACTGGCGTTTGGTCGCTCGCTTGGAGCGGCTAACTTTATGGCCAAACTGAGAGCCTTTACCACACATTTCACATTTTGCCATGATTTCCCTTCTTTCTGGTCCGAGTGTTGCTATCATACCACAGGGCGTAGTTTCGTGCAAACGGGCGGGGGTCCGCCAGGAGAGATAATGAGTGGTCGAGACGAATGGAAAGGACAGGTCGAGGTCTCATCGACAGCGATAGCTAGTATCGCTCATGAGGCCATTATGAGCTGCTATGGGGTGGTGGGTACAGCCTCGAAAGGGTTGGCTACGGGCATCGCCGACGTCCTCTCGCCTGAGAGTAGGCGGGGTGTGGTGGTGCAGGTGGAGCGTGATCGCATCGTCGTGGATCTCTACATTGTAATTGAGTACGGCACTCGCATCGCCTCCGTGGCACGCAGTGCAATGAACGTGGTTAAGTACAGGGTGGAGCAGGCGCTGGGTGTGCCGGTGGCGGAGGTGAACGTGCACGTCCAGGGGCTTCGTGTCTCCAATATCGACTAGGGGTCTGATCGAGTGGCTGATAAGACAGAACCTGTGTTCAGGGCGGATGGACAAGATCTAAGGCGGCTGGTTCAAGCGGGCCTGACTTGGCTCCAGCAACACCAGGAGGCCATCAACGTCCTCAACGTCTTCCCCGTCCCCGACGGCGATACGGGCACCAATATGGTGTTGACGATGCGGTCGGCGTGGGAGGAGGTGGACAATGCACCGGAGCGGGAAGTGGGCCAAGTGGCGCAAAAGGTGGCCCATGGAGCATTGATGGGGGCGCGAGGTAACTCGGGTGTAATACTCTCTCAGATCTGGCGGGGCCTGGCTCGCAAGCTCGACGGCAAGGGAGTCATGGATGGGGCGGACTTGGCCGCAGCGATGGAGGAAGGGGCACAGACCGCCTATAGGGGGGTGATCCGCCCCGTCGAGGGGACCATCCTTACCGTGGCCCGTGAGGCAGCCGAGGAGGCGGCCCTGGCGTCGGAGGAGTCGAATGACTTCGGCCACGTCTTGGAGCGGATGGTCCACCGAGCGCGCGACGCGGTGGCCCGTACGCCTGAACTGCTGGCGGTACTGGCGCAGGCCGGAGTGGTGGACGCTGGTGGACAGGGGTTGTATGTCATGCTGGAGGGGATGCTCCGCTGCCTGCGTGGTGAGGAGGTGACGCTAGAACTGGAGCTTGCCGAACCGGCGGGTCTGCCCGTGCCCGCATCCACCCCAGTCGAGGAAGGATATGGATACGACGTTCAGTTCACTATCAGGGGCGACGGGTTGGATGCGGCTGCCATCCTACAAGACATTGATGCGATGGGGGACTCTGCCCTGGTCGTGGGCGATCAGAATACCGTGAGGGTCCACGTCCACGTGCCGGATCCTGGCATGGCTATCAGCTATGGAACCAGACTGGGTTCCCTCCAAGACGTGACGGTGGAGGACATGCAAGCCCAGTATGAGGACTTCGTTGTGGGTCAAGGGAGTCCTCCTGCGGTCTCTGACCGTCCGGGCGCGGAGGAGATCGCCCCTGTGGCGGTGGTCGCCGGGGAGGGGTTGGCCCGTGTCTTCCAGAGCCTGGGTGCCGCCGCCATCGTGGAGGGGGGGCAGACGATGAACCCTAGCACTCAGGAGATCCTGCAGGCGGTGGAGAGCGTGCCTAGTAGCCGCGTTATCATTCTGCCGAACAACAAGAACATAGTGATGACAGCTGAGCAGGCAAGGGATCTGAGCGACAAGCAGGTTGTCGTCGTGCCAACCCGCACTATCCCCCAGGGGGTCTCTGCCATTCTTGCCCTCAACTACCAGGCTGATCTGGAGACCAATGCTGAGGCGATGACCCAGGCAGCGCAGGAAGTGCAGACGGGGGAGGTCACCACCGCTACGCGGGATGCGAGTATTGGTCAAGTGTCTGTGCGCAAAGAGCAGATCATAGGGCTGCACGATGGCGAACTGGTCGTGGCTGGCGAAACGCCCGGTGAGGTGGTGCAGGAATTGCTGGATTGCATGAATCTGCTCGATGTGGAAATCGTGACCCTCTACTATGGTGCTGAATCATCTCCTGCTGAGGCTGAGGCATTGCTTGAGCGGCTGGGGAAGGCGCATCCCGGCCTGGAGTTCGAGCTCATTGAGGGAGGACAGCCACATTACTTCTACCTCATCTCGGCTGAGTAGCAACGAGGAGGGAGTTCGTGACTCGCGTACATATCGTCACCGACGCCGATGGCCAGATGGATCGGGATCTGGCTCGGCGTCTGGATATAACTGTGGTTCCTCTCACCGTGCGGGTGGGGAAGGAGGTTTACCAGGACGAAGAAGGAGAACGGAATGAAGAGTTGTTGATGCGGATGGCGCTTGAGCGCATAAGGCCGGAGATTGTCGGACCGACAGTTGATGACTTTCGCGCCGCATACACTCGGCTTACCCGATTGACGGACCAGATTGTCTCTGTCCATTCGTCTGCCCGCCTCAGCAACATCGTCCGCAATGCTCGCGCGGCTGCTGCCGATTTCCTGGGACGCTGCGACATTATGGTTATGGATTCGCAGACAACGTCGCTGGGTCTGACGATCCTGGCCCGCGAGGCAGCGAAGATGGCTCAAGCTGGTGGCAGCTGGGAGGAGATTCTGCGGAGAATTCGAGGTATGATTCCCCGTATTTACGTGGTGATGATCACTGAGACCCTCGACTATCTGGAGCGTAGTGCGCGAATTAGCCCGGCTCAGTGCATTCTGGGTACGATGCTCGGCTTGAAACCCTCTCTGGCCATCGAAAACGGAGAGATCATCCCGATGGAGAAGGTCCGCAGTTGGGACAAGGGGCTGGACAAGCTGATCGAGTTTGCTGGCGAGTTCCCCAGCGTTGAGGAGATTGCTATCCTTCAGAGCAGCTCGCTCCCCCCCGATGGAACGCTCGCCCTCAAGGAGCGTCTGCAGGCATTCTTCCCGGGGATGACCTTCCCCGTTCTCTCGTACGGACCATTGTTGGCCTCTCACGTGGGACCGGAGGGGTTGGGCCTGGTGGCCTTTGAGGGATTGGAGGATGGTGCCTACTAGCACTTGACTAGATGGATTGTGATATGCGAACTCCTCACAGGCAGGCGTAAAGAGCAGCTTTCAACAAATCAGATTCTCAGTGATCAAGTACTGGTTGCATATGTGTGAGGTTGCCTCCTGTGGTCCGGCTTGAGCTATCAACCCTGTGTGACTCTGAGTTTGACGGAGCGGCGGCAGGAGATCGCGGGAGTAGTACCGAGGCTAGGTTTTGGGCGGGACTTCGTGCTCGCGGATGCCGGTTGCTCATAGGCTTCCAGGGGGTGTTGAAGCACCTGAGCAGTGGAAGTCTCGCTGCCCTTCTGGGGTGACTCATCGCTGGCTTGTCTGGTAGTCGCTTGGGAGATTCTATGACAACACCCGTTGAGAAACTGACCAAGATACTTCATCTGGAAGCTGAGGAGGGATTTCAAGACTGTGCTGTCATCGGCGGGCTCGCCCGCTTTGCTCAAACATGGCTCAACGAGGCCGGCCCCGCTTTTGGTCC
>JASFWK010000017.1:0-26607 GCA_050049355.1 Anaerolineae bacterium
CGATGCCCTAGCAGCGCTAACCGGTCCCCCGAAACGGGCGATTCGGCTCTGGGCTGCTTGGGATGCACAACGCGCAACCTGTCATAGGCTCGTCCTCAGCAGCTTCTATGCTACCACATGACGGTGGGGCTGTCAATCGGCCGCGCCAGGACGAGCCGAATCCGATTCAGTCGAGCCATCGACAGTCTGCACCATCAAACCAACCGTTGGGGGCAGAGCACAGGCGAATCCCGTCCCGGTCCCGCTCCTATTCGCCCTCTCCAGTCAGCTCGATCCGTGAACTGATCGCCCTTACACGCACGCTGACCTCCACGCCGGGAGCGATCTCAAGCGCCGCTCTTTCCGCGTCTCGATCCAGGCGAGTTAGCGTGCCATAGATACCGCCGATGGTTACGACCTGGTCACCGACGCGCAAGTCTTCAATCTGTTTCTGATACCGTCTGCGCGCGCGCCACTGCCCCCAGAACATGAAGGCTCCGGCGCCGACTACGATCAGAAGCAACAGTATGGATTGATCCACTTTTCTCTCCTTGTTCTACACTGAGAATGGGAACGAGTAGATTATACCGCGAAAGGTGGAGTTAGCCAAAGGATGAAGAGCTTTGCAGAAACTGGTGAGATGTGCTACATTCGGTCCGGTGCCAATAGGCCCCGCAGACAGTTACAAGAGGGGATAGAGATGTCCACTTTGCTAGTGAAAGAAGCCGAGCATCTGATTACGATGGACGACGCCATCCGGAGTATTCCAGGTGGAGGGCTCTTTGCCCAGGATGGCGTGATCGAGCAAGTTGGCCCCAGCGTGGAACTCCCGCCCGACGCCGATCTGGTCCTAGACGCTCGCGGGATGATCATTCTGCCAGGATTGATCAACACGCACCACCACCTCTATCAGACGCTGACCCGTGCTGTGCCGGATGCACAGGACGCCACACTCTTCCAGTGGCTTAGAACGCACTACCCCATCTGGGCCGGATTGACGCCGGAGGCGATCTACACCAGCGCGGTGGTGGGGTTGGCGGAGTTGATGCTCTCTGGCTGCACCACGGCGTCCGATCATCTCTACATCTATCCCAACGGCTGCCGCATTGACGACGAGATCCAAGCAGCCCAGGAGATCGGCATCCGCTTCCACGCCAGTCGAGGCTCAATGAGCCTGGGAGAGACCAAGGGGGGACTTCCACCGGACAGTGTCGTCGAGGACGAGGATTTCATCCTCCAAGATACGCGGCGCGCCATCGAAGCCTACCACGACCCCGAGCCGTTCGCCATGCTGCGCATTGTCGTAGCCCCGTGCTCCCCCTTCTCGGTGACGCCCGATCTGATGCGTGAGGAGGCAGCTCTAGCTCGGTCCTACGGCGTTCGCCTCCACACCCACCTGGCGGAGACGCTGGACGAGGAGTCCTTCTGCCTGGAGCAGTTCGGCCGCCGGCCAGTGGCGTACGCTGAGGACTTGGGGTGGATAGGAGAGGATGTCTGGTACGCCCACGGGGTTCACGTGAACGAACCGGAGATCGCGCTGCTAGCTCGGACCGGCACGGGGGTCTGCCACTGCCCCAGCTCCAACATGCGGCTCGGCTCGGGTATCGCGCCGGTGCGGGCGTACCTCGATGCCGGAGTTCAGGTGGGATTGGGGGTTGATGGCTCCGCGAGCAATGACTCCTCGCACTTGCTGGCGGAGGCACGGATGGCGCTCCTTCTGCAGCGTGTGTCTGGCAACCCTGCCGGCCTTTCGGCCCAGGAAGCGCTGTGGCTGGCGACGAGAGGAGGCGCACAGGTGCTGGGTCGGGATGACATCGGCCAACTGGGTCCCGGCAAGGCCGCGGACTTCATCGGCTTCCGGTGCGACCGACTCGACTACGCTGGCGGGCTCCACGACCCGCTGGCGGCGCTGGTCTTCTGCACCCCACAGCGGGTAGACTTGTCAGTCATCAATGGTCAGCTCGTCGTGAACGAGGGCCGTCTCCTGACGGTGGACCTGGAACCGGTGATCGAGCGTCACAATCGAATAGCACGTGAGCTGGTAGCGGCATAGGAGATGGAGCAAACGGAGACAACGGTTCTCGAATTGCTGCAACGCCGCAAGGCGACCTGTGCAATTGCCGAGCGTTCGTCGAGCCGGAGAAGGTACAGGCCATACTGGAAACCGCACGCCTGGCGGCCTCTTTCGCCAACAACCAGCCTTGGCGGTTTCTTTGTCCTCGATGAACCGGAGGCTCTTCAGAAGGAGCGCGAGGCCCTCTCCAAGGGGAACTACTAGGCAAAGACAGCCCCAGTACTCATCGTCGGCTACTCGAAGCCCGACCTGGGTTGTGCCCTCCGCGGCGGACGGCGCTGCTATCAGTTCGATCTGGGATTGGCCGTGCAGAGCATATTGCCTCAGGCGACCGAGCTCGACCTGGTCGCACGCCCGATGGCCGGGTGGAGCCCCCAAGAGGTCAGGGTTAGGTTCGGCGATCCCGATGAGTTCGAGGTGCTGGTAGCCATACATCTCGACGCTGTCTGAGAAACAACAGAGAGCCTCACGCGCACCCCGTCAGCGCAAGCCCCTGGAGGAGACCGTCAGTCATAGCCAGTTATCTAGCTACCGGACAGTTTGGTCTCGCGCCGAGCCGAGGCGCTGATCGAGTGATCGAGCGAAGCTCGATCGTGTCGAGATCAAGCCTCGGCGGTTTAAATCGCTGTTCTTGGTCTCGACGCTGTGCTGAGTGGCTCAGCGCAGCTGAGCGTATCGAAGCATACAGCCCCTTCAGGCGCTACCCTTCGGCAGGCTCAGGCCGACGCTCCACCGGCGAACAGCTCGCCCTATGTCAAAGTTTCCGGTGGCTAGACCAGTTATCATAGATCACAGACAGCCCAACGCCCGACTCTGAGATCGACTTAGGCGGCAAACGCGCAGGTCCGATGTCGGGCCTTGCCATCCACCTCGCACACACCAACCGCCGGAGACTGATATTTCTCAGCCAAGCCATCCTTCTGTTCAATCAGCCCCACCCCCGAAGACCAGGCGGCCCAGCCCATTGTAGGTGCTAACCCAAACCCCATCTTCGCCGATCGCCAGCGCCTGGACCTGGTTGTGAGGGAGACCATTCTCGGTCGTGTAGGTCGTCCAGACCTCGCCGTCGAAAACACTAAGCCCAGTGCTGGTACCCAGCCACGCCCGGCCGGCACCGTCGAAGGCGATGGCCAGCACCGTGTCCCCGGCCAGCCCGTCGTCCGTTCCGTACTGAGTCCATTCCTCGTGGTTCCAGATCCACAGGCCCAGCTGCCTCGTCCCCAACCAGATGCGCCCAGAGGGGTCAACCGCTACGGTTCTTATCACCTGGCTGACAGGCTGATCCGGGAGTGTCATGGATTCCCACGCCGTGCCATCGAACCTGGCGATTCCCATCTCTCCCGCTGCCCAGATGGTGCCCGAGGCATCCTCCGCCAAGTCATAGATCATCGTACTGGGAAGCCCATCGTCGGCGTTGAAGTACCTCACCTGTTCGCTTTCGAACATAGCTACACCTTCCTCAGGAGCACCCTCAGGTTCGTGGCACCAGTGACCGCCTATCCAGACACGCCCCTGGGTGTCCACCAGAATCGCCCTAAGGCGAATGTAGCGGGTTACGTCGCTCGTATCGTGGAAGGTAGACAGCTTCCCCTGGTCGTAGAGCTGAACATCGCGTTCGTCAAGCAGCCAGACCCGCCCGCGATCGTCGAGGGCCAGGTCCAACACTTCCCTATTCACATCAGCAATGATGCTTTCCCAACCAGCACCGTCAAACCGCAAGACGCCGGAGTCGGTTCCCGCCCACAAGCACTCGTCGGCGTCAACGGCCAGGGCATAGATACGGTCAGAGGGAAGGCCGGCGTAGGTCTGCCAGCGCGCCTCCGAGAGCACCCAGTCGATCGCAGGATCGGCACCGCCACCGCCACACCCCGTCAACGCAAAGGACAACCACAGGACTAGAGCCAAGATCAGCCGCTTCTTCACCATTCTCTTCCTTTCCCTTTTTCCGCTGCCCAGTGGTCCGCAAGCTCACCGCGCGACAGTCCACCAGGGTCCTCCCACGAGTATCCGTTCTCACGACTGGCTTCTTCTCACTTTGAACAGCGCGACCAGCTCAACCCTTCAGAGGCACTCTGGATCACCAATGGCACGTGCACGCTGAGCTTCGCCTGAAACACCGGAGGGAATGGATAGCCGATTCCTCATTCTCACTTCTCCCCTCAGTGCAGCCTACTCAAATGAGTCGCCCTGTTCGAACGCACCATCAAAGGTGAGATAGCTCACGCCATCATATGTGCCAATCCAAACACCATCATCAGCAAAGGCGAGGGCGCGGACATCATTGTTCACAAGCCCATCCTCCACTGTGTAGGTCGTCCAGGTCTCGCCGTCAAAGACACTGAGCCCGCTGCCCGTACCTATCCACGCCCGGCCAGCGTCATCGAAACCAATATCCCACACCGTCTCCCCTGCCAACCCATCATCTGAAGTGTACTGGGTCCACTCCACGCCGTCCCAAATCCAAAGCCCGAACCGTTTTGCCCCGAACCAGATCCGACCGGAGGGCCCAACTGCCACGCAAGGGATCTCCTGCTCCGGAGGCCGGCCTGGCAGCGTCATCGACTCCCACTCTGCTCCATCAAACCACGCCACGCCTCCTGCTCCCACTGCCCAGACCGTACCGTCGGGCTCCTCGACCAGGTCCCATACCGTCGGACTGAACAGGCCATCATCTGTGTCGAAGTGCTTCCACTGCCCATCCTCAAAGAGACTGATGCCGCCAGCGCGTCCTTCTTCCAGCGAGGGTCCCCCCTGAATATTGCCCAGCCAGATACGGCCTTGGCTGTCCATCATGATTGCCAGGGAGACCATGCCCTCAACCTCACTATGGGTCGTCAGCGCTCCCTGCTCATAGACCTGGAGGCCATAGCTGCCGATCAACCACGCGCGGCCCTGAGCGTCAAAGGCGATATCCTGTACGTCGCACGGAAAGGCAAAGACTTGCCAGGTGGAGCCATCGAACCAAGCGCCTCCACCAGCAGTCCCCACCCACGGCTGCCCCTCAGCGTCAACGGCCAGCCCACGTACGAGGCCGTTTGGCAATCCACTGTCCGTGGTGTAGCTAACCCAGCGCCCCTCCGAAAGCACCCAATTGGCCGCAGGATCGGCACCGTCACCGCCACACCCCGCCAGTGCAAGGAGCAGCCACAGCAGCAAAACCAAGGTCAAGCGCTTCTTCACCGTTCCCCTCCTTGTCTACGTTTCCGCCACTCGATGCCCGCCAGATTGCCACGGGGCAGCTTGCAAGGGCTCTCCCATGCGTATCAGTTCTAGCGACCCACGCTTCCTCCCCTGAACGCAGACTCCCCGAATGCCCGAATGGACCATTCTACTCGGTCTCACTCTCAAAGACGAGATGGCTCAGCCCGTCCCAGGTACCAATCCAGACACCATCATCGGTGAAAGCCAAGGCCCGCACGTCGTCATGCACCAGGCCATCCTCAGTCGTGTGAGTGGTCCAGGTCTCCCCATCAAGGATGCTGAGGCCACCATTGGTGCCTATCCATGCCCGGCCGGCACCGTCGAAGGCGATAGCCCACACCGTGTCCCCGGCGAGCCCGTCCTCCGTGGTGTATTGAGTCCACTCCTCGCCATCCCAGATCCAGAGCCCCAGATCTTTCGTCCCAAACCAGACCTGACCAGATGGATGAGCCTCCACACGGGCGATTACCTGCCGGGCAGTTTGATCTGGCAACAACATAGCGTCCCAGGTCGTGCCATTGAATCGAGCGACGCCGCCCTCACCCACGGCCCAGATATTGCCTGACGCATCCTCCGCCAAATCGTATACCGTAGGGCTGAACAGCCCTTCTCCTGTGCCGAAGTGTCTCCATTGCTCACCCTCAAGCAGATCCACGCCGTAGTCCACCATCATCCCCCCCGAATTACCGTCACCGCCCGAGGCCAAGCCGGCCCACAGACGATCCTGGCTATCCATCAGAATCGCGTCAATCAACAGAGAAGACACTCCCCCGTCAAAGCCACCATAGGTGATCACGATCTCCCCATCATCGTAGACCTCGACACCGCGTCCGTCAGCCAGCCACGCACGTCCCCGATTGTCGAAAGTAATATCCCTCAGCGGGATTGGCCAATCAACCACGGTCTCCCAGCTGACGCCGTCGAATCGCCCGCCCCCCTGATCAGTCCCCACCCACAAGCGCCCATCGGGATCAATGGCCAAGACCTTGATGCGGTTGCCCGCAAGGCCGTCGTCCGTGGTATAGGTCTCCCAGTGCCCCTCCGAAAGCACCCAGTCAGCTCCGAGCGTAGCAGCGGATTCGTGAGAGTTCGGCTGCCCGCCGGCCGCGCCGCTGCAGCCCACAAGCGCAGTGCCAAGGCAGAATACTAAGACCAGAGTCCAGTACTTCTTGTTCATCGCGATCTCCCGCATACGGGCACGTTGCGCTTCCTAATCTGTCTTACCGTCGAAGACAGGGTAGTTCAGGCCGCTCCACGCACCAACCCAAGCGCCATCCTCGGCGATGGCCAAGGCCCGCACGTCGTCATGCACGAGGCCGTCCTCAGTCGTGTGAGTGGTCCAGGTCTCCCCGTCGAGGATGCTGAGGGCGGCGCCGGTTGATCCGGCAGATTGATCGACTGCCAGCCGTGCCGTCGAACCACTCCCGATTCTAGGGCGGTTCACACACCACCCGGCAGTCTTCCTCAACTACGTTGGCGCGGCTCTACACTCAGCGTCTGGCCGCAGAGAGACACGGGACGGCCAGAGAATCCGAGAATCTGTGAACTCTGCCTCTCGGTGGCGAGCCTCAGGTATCGACACGAATGCAGAACCGCCCACCACTCCGCTCCAGCAGAAATAGTATAGCTGGACGGGGGAGCACACGCATCCGTGAAAGCCCCACTTTGGTGGATCTAGGGGTCGTGGATTTCCACAAGTGTACTGCGGCGTGCACGTCAAGGGCCGAGAACTTCGATCCAACTTGAGCATCTCTAGCGCATAACCTTTGCCAAGCGGGCCGGACTATGCTACACTTCAGCCGCTTTGTCGCCTCCCAGATCTGGTCCGGTGTGCCCCCGCTAGCTATAGAGGAGAGATCACCGTGAGGCCACCCGCCACCAATAGCCTGCTCATCCAGAGCGGTACGCTCGTCACTCCCGAGGGCGAATTCGAGGGGGATCTTCTCATTGAGGGAGAATGCATCCGAGCTCTCGGACGCGCCCTACCCCCCGACCCCGACACTCCCGTGATCGATGCCGCCGACTGCTACGTGATCCCGGGCGTGATAGATGCCCATACCCACATCGCCTTGGATACGGGTACGTACCAGACCCCTGACGACTGGTTTATCGGCACGCGCGCCGCGGCCTGCGGTGGGGTCACCACCGTCGTCGACTTCGCCACCCAGTTCCCAGGCCAGACCCTACGGGAGGCGGTCGAGGCACGACTGAGAGAGGCACGGGAGGCAGTCATCGACTACGCCTTCCACGTGATGGTCACAGACCTGCCGCCGGGCGGAGAGGGTGAACTGGCCGACTTGGTGGACCTCGGCACGCCCAGCGTCAAACTCTACACTACCTATCGCCCCTACTATTACGCCGACGATGCCACGATCCTGCGCCTGATGAAAACCGCCGCCGACGTCGGTGTGCTGCCACTGGTGCACTGCGAAAACGACGCCCTGGTCACGGCCCAGACCGAGGCGCTGGCTGCCAGTGGGGAGACCGCTTGGCGGCACCACGGTCATTCCCGTCCCGCCCTGGCCGAGCAGGAGGCAGTCCAGCGGGTGCTTCTCTTAGCTGAGGCCGCCAGCTGTCCGGTCCACATCTGCCACTGCTCCACCGCCCGCTCCGTCGCGCTGGTGGCCGAGGCGCGCGACGATGGACCTGCGGTCACCTGCGAGACCTGCCCCCAGTACCTGCTGTTGGATGATGTTCTGTACGAGGGAGCCGAGCCCTGGCGCTATATCCTCCAGCCGCCCCTGCGCGATCCCAGGGAGCCGCACCGCCTGTGGACGCTAATCGAGGCTGGATGGGTAGATCTGGTAGCGACCGATCACTGTGACTACACAAGGGAGCAGAAAGTCGCTCAGGACGATTTCACGCGGACGCCGGGGGGACTGCCGGGGCTAGAGACCTTACTGCCTCTGATGTACACCTACGGCGTGGCCGAGGGCCGGCTGACGCTTTCACAGTTGGTTGCGCTTCTCTCGGCCAACCCAGCCCGCGTTTGGGGGTTGTGGCCGCGCAAGGGAGCATTGCTGCCTGGGTTCGATGCCGACGTGGTCGTATACGACCCACAGCCAGAGAGCACCATCGCCACCGACAGACTCCATCATCTCGCTGGCTACACTCCCTATGAGGAGATGCAGATGAGAGGCCAAGTGAGAGTCACCATCTCTCGGGGACAGATCGTCTATCAGCGTGGGCACTTCACTGGGCGCAAGGGGCAGGGCCAGTTTACGTCCCGGACTTGCCCTGGATAGGAACCTCTGCACGGAAGGCAGAGACACAGATCACCACGTCTAGCCACCGGACACTTTGATATATGGCGAGCTGTTCGCCGGTCGAGCGTCGGCCTGAGCCTGCCGAAGGGCAGCGCCTGAAGGGGCTGTATGCTTCGATACGCTCAGCTGCGCTGAGCCACTCAGCACAGCATCGAGACCAAGAACAGCGATTTGAACCGCCGAGGCTTGACTCGATACGATCGAGCTTCGCTCGAGCACTCGATCAGCGCCTCGGCTCGGCGCTAGGCCAAACTGTCCGGTAGCTAGTCACCACGTCTGGCTTCCGGCGCTCCTCAACCAAGGAGCGGTCGCCGCGGCGGAGCCCGATTGTGGCATGCCATCAGGTGTGCTATACTCACGTGGACGAGACAAACACCTCAGCCGGACGTGAAGATGCCTATGGACCAAACAGATCTCTTCTACCGCTTCGGTGTGGCCCTGGCCATCGGGTTTTTGGTCGGACTGCAACGGGAGTATGCCTATGGCGGTCCGGGCAAGGAGATATTCGCCGGTGAGCGCACTCTGGCCCTGATGGGCGTGCTCGGGTGCGCTGCTGCGCTGGCGGCCGACGTGCTGGCTTCGCCGTGGGCCTTCATCGGGATCATCCTGCCGGTGAGCGCGTTGATCGCTATCGCCTACTTCGTCAGCGCCTGGCGTGGCGTGGTGGGCCTGACTACTGAGATGGCGGCGCTGCTGACTGTCCTTTCGGGCGCGCTGTGCTACTGGGGCTACCTGGCGCTGGCTGCGGCGATCGGGGTGGCGACAACGGTTCTGCTCTCGCTCAAGCTAGAGATGGATGCCTTCGTCCGACGCATCACGCGTGAGGATGTCTATGCCACCTTGAAGTTCGCCGTCATCACAGCCATCGTCTTGCCGGTCCTGCCGAACCAGACCTACGGGCCACCGCCGCTGAACGTGCTCAATCCATACGAAATCTGGCTGATGGTCGTGTTCATCTCCGGCATCAGCTTCCTCGGCTACCTGCTGATCAAAATCGTTGGCACCAGACAGGGTATTGGCCTGACCGGCGTTCTGGGTGGGCTCGCGTCCAGTACGGCGGTGACGATCAGTTTCTCAGAGCGCAGCCAGGGGGAGAGGGGATTGGCCAAGCCCTTTGCTCTGGCAATCACGGTGGCCTGGGCGATGATGTTCCCTCGGGTGGTGGTCGAGGTCGCAGCGCTGAACCGCCAGTTGCTGCGCGTGATGTGGCCTCCGTTGGCCGCCTCGGCAGCGGTGGGGCTGATTTACAGTGGCTACCTCTACCTATCTCAGCGTACGGAGGAAGAGGGGAAAGTCGCCTTCTCCAATCCATTCAATCTGGGACCGGCCATCAAGTTTGGCCTGGTCTACGCGGTGATTCTGCTGATCTCTAAGGCTGCACAGACGTATTTCGGCGATACCGGCGTGTACGTTTCCAGCATCGTCGCTGGACTGGCGGACGTCGATGCGATCACGCTCTCCGTGGCCGAGTTGAGCCGCACGGCAGGTGGACTCGACCTGATCACAGCGGAGCGCGCAATAGTGCTGGCTGTCATGTCGAACACCGTCGTAAAAGGAGGAATCGTCCTCTCGACCGGGTCGTCAACCCTGCGCCGATGGGTGGCGCCTGGCCTCGTCTTGATGCTGGTCACAGGCATCAGTGTCGCGTTTCTGGTTTGATGATGGTGTGGGAAGTAGCCCCGACCTCCTGAGATGAAACTGGAAGTGGTTGAAGGAGCTGCGCATTGAAATTAGCTGGTCTCCTCCCCATCGCCCGCGGTGACGAGCCCGCCGATCTGGTGCTAAGGAACGGGCGGGTGATCAACGTCTTCACCGGCGAGATCGTGGAAGCCGAGGTCGCCATCGCCGGTGAGCACATCGCGGGCGTGGGCGAGATCTACGACGGTCGCCAGGAATTCGACCTGGGCGGACGCTACGTCTGCCCGGGCCTCATCGACGCCCATGTTCATATCGAATCTTCCATGGCCACTCCACTCCAGTTCGCCCGCGCCGTCGTCCCCCGGGGCACCACCACGGTGGTGACCGACCCCCACGAGATTGCCAACGTCCTTGGGACGGCGGGGATCCGGTATATGCTGACCGCCTCTGAGGGACTGCCGCTCACTGTCTATGTCAACTTGCCGTCCTGCGTCCCCGCTACCCCGATGGGCACCGCTGGTGCGGAACTAACCGCTAGCGACTTAGCCGATCTGGCCGACTTGCCTCGCATCTTGGGCCTGGCCGAGTTCATGAACGCACCCGGCCTGGTGCTGGGAGATCCGAGCGCTGTGGCCAAGGTAGAGGCTTTCCAGGGTCGGGTGATCGACGGTCACGCTCCCGGCGTGGGCGGGAAGTGGCTGCAGGCATATGTAGGTGCCGGTCCTGGCTCCGATCACGAGTGCACTAGCGCCGCCGAGATGGTGGAGAAGCTGCGGCTGGGGATGTATATCTTCATTCGTGAATCCACCGGCGCCAAGAATCTGCGCGATCTCCTACCCGCCGTGACCCCTCAGAACAGCCGCCGGTGCGCCTTCTGCACCGACGACCGCCACCCAGCGGACCTACTCGATGAAGGCCATTTGGATCACCTCGTCCGCCTGGCCATCCGCGAGGGGATGAGCCCGATAACGGCCATCCAGATGGCTACCCTCAATGCCGCTGAGTGGTTCCGCCTCCACGACCGGGGCGCAGTCGTCCCCGGTAAGCGAGCGGACCTGGTGATCTTCTCCGATCTCGAAGACTTCTGCCCAGAGATGGTCTTCTGCGACGGAAGGCTGGCGGCGCAAGCGAGGGAGCCGGTGGGGAGGTGGCCTGAGCCTCCCGCGGACGAATCTGCCGTGCGCGGCACTGTCCGCGTGGAGTGGAACCAGGTCAGCTTCGCCGTTGTGGCTCCCGACCCCGACGCCAACGAGGCTTCAGTGCGCGTCATCGGCGTCGTACCGGACCAGATCATCACCGAACACCTGATTGAGAACGTGCCTGTCCAGGAAGGGGAGGTGGTGGCGAACCCGGAACAGGATCTCCTCAAGATCGCCGTGATTGAACGCCACCGGGGCACCGGCAACGTGGGGGTGGGGTTCGTCCACGGGCTGGGGCTAAGGCGCGGGGCGTTGGCTGGGAGCGTGGCTCACGACGCACACAACCTGATCGTCGCCGGGTGCGACGACACCTCAATGATGACCGCTGCCCGCGCTGTGGGCGCGTTGGGCGGTGGACTGGCGGTCGCCGCTGGGGAGGAGGTGCTGGGTGAGCTTCCGCTTCCCATCGCCGGGCTGATGTCCGGGCAGCCCTTGGAGACAATTCGCCGTCAGATGAGCCAGCTGATTGGGGAGGCGGCATCCCTCGGCTCGTCCCTGCAGGATCCATTCATGACCTTGAGCTTCCTGGCTCTGGAGGTCATCCCCGCCCTCAAACTGACCGACCGAGGATTGGTGGATGTAGAGAGATTCGACTTCGTGCCGCTTTTCGCTGATCAGCTCAAATAGCCAGCTATTCGAAAGTCCCATTTGCACGGAGCTGAGAGGAGCCTTTGAGCGTCCGGCGGGGTCGGTGGAGCAGGGTCGAGAAGGAAATGGAAGAGCACTTTCGGACAATCGGCAAGATAGTCAGCTCTGCGAGGAGATCGTATGCGCCAACATGACCTTGTAACCTACCTCAACGACTACCTGCGGATTGAAGAGATCGAAGATGCCTCCCAGAACGGCCTCCAGGTGCAGGGCGCGGAGGAGATCTCCAAGGTTGCCTTCGCAGTGGATGGGTGCCTGGCCACCTTCGAGCGAGCTGTCGCCGCGGAGGCCCAGCTCCTCATCGTCCATCACGGACTCTTCTGGGATAAGCCGCGACGCCTGGTTGGGCCTCACTTCCGACGGGTGAAGACCCTCATAGAAGGCCACTGCGGGCTATACGCCGCTCACCTACCGCTCGACGCCCACCCAGAAGTGGGCAACAACGCCGAACTGGCTCGTTTACTGGATCTTCAGAGTCATCAACCGTTTGGCAAGCATGAGGGGATAGAGATCGGCGTTGCCGGAGTCTTGGATCCGCCTCTGGAAATGCCCGCCCTGATCGGCCGGCTCATCCAGGCCCTGAACACCCCGCCGATCCGGGTCCTGGATCACGGGCCTCCTGTGGCGGCGCGGGTCGGATGCATCTCCGGCGGCGCGGCCTCAATGATGGATCAGGCAGAGGAGGCCAGGCTGGACACCTTCATCACCGGAGAGACCAGCCACACCTTCTTCCACCAGGCCGCCGAACGAGAGCTCAACGCGCTCTTCGCCGGCCACTACGCCACCGAGACATTGGGCGTCAAGGCCCTCGCCCGCCATCTGGAAGGGAAGTTTGGCCTGGAGACCATCTTCCTGGACGTTCCTACCGGAATGTAGCCCGCTGCCAAACTGGCCGGGCTGGATCCAGGATGCCCGAAATGGCAGGAGGGATTTCCCTCGTCTGTGAGGATGTTCCTTCCTGACACCCACACGGTCACCCCCTCAGCATTCCCCTGGTTGCCAAGAGCGAGAATTGTGCTACACTCTGAGTGAGGCACGTTTCCCCACGGCTGCGGCCTGCATGCCACAGAGGGAGACCCGTAGATGTGCAGTGCGCTTGGCGATCTGTCTTTCATCGTTGCCTACGTGTGGGTGCTCGTGCAGAACGTCAGAGAGCACTACGCCAGCGCCAAGAGCAGGGTGAGATCTTCGACGCGGCGGCGGAGTCTAGGACACATCACGGGGCGGACGACTCATCCAAGCACTACTTCCCCCGAATCCTCTGCGCCTGGGCTTCCCTTGGCGAGGCCTACGGCGCCGATGAGGTCGTTCTGGGTACCAAGAGGGGCTGCAGGAAAACAGCGAAACCGTAGCAGAGTTGCACGGGTACGAACCGGCTCAGTCGGTCATCGTCGGCCAGAACCCCGAAAATCCCGCCGAAGCTGTGCCCAATGCTGGCTCCAGTCGTGGGGCGCGGGGGAACCTTGCGCATTGGAATTGCGCGCAATTGCCGTTGGTCTGGGGATGTTCACCATCTCCGCGCGTGATGTTGTGGCCTCCATCCTCCGCTAGACTCCGAGAAGGAGGTGGTGCGAACACAGTAGAGAATCAATTCTGCCCCCAGTATTCGGCCGCCGAGCATTTCGGGAGGAACCAGGTTTCCCCCGTGCAGATGAAGAAGGCGCGTATTGTTGAGGCTCTGGAGTGCGCCAATCGCCCGCTCTTTCCCGCTAACCAACGAGCTCTGGGGAAACGCCCGGCGGCTAGTTCAGAAAGGACAAGTTTTCACCCTTGAAATCCTTAGGAGGAGAGGAATGTCTAAGCGCATATGGAGCATAACGGGTATTGTGCTCATCGCAGCCATCCTGTTGGCCGCCTGCCAGCCAGCTGAAGAGGCCACGCCAGAGGAGTTCGTCTTTGGCGTGATCTTGGTCGGCCCCTACAACGACCACGGCTGGAGCGAGGCTCACTACACCGCAGCTGAGTACGTCACTGAGCAAGTCCCCAACATCCGCTTTACCTACTTGGACAAACTCAACCCTGCCGATCGACCCGAGACCACCCTGGAGCAGGTGGTGGACGACATGGTCTCAGACGGAGCCACTGTGATCTTCACGACGTCGGACGACTTCAAGGAAGACACAGACCTCGCTGCGGAGAAGTACCCAGACATCACCTTCATCCATATCTCCGGTGATCACGCCCGCACTGGCGAAGCCCCAGCCAACGTCGATAACTACATGGGCAAGATGATATATGGCAAGATGATCGCCGGCTGCAACGCCGCGCTGGCGACCGAGACGGGGACCATCGGCTACGTGGGTCCGCTGATCAACGAGGAGACACGCCGGCTGGCCGCCTCCGCATACCTGGGCGCCCGCCACTGCTACGAGCAATATCGGGGGAAGGACCCCGATGACCTCCGCTTCATCGTCACCTGGATCGGTTTCTGGTTCAACATACCCGGCGTCACGCTCGATCCCACCGAGGTCTCCAACGACCTTATCAACGAGGGAGCCGACGTGTTGATCTCCGGGATCGACACCACCGAGGCCCTGGTGGTGACCGGACAGCGGGCGGAGCAGGGCGAGCGGGTCTTCGCCATCCCCTATGACTACGAAGGCGCCTGCGAAGAGGCCCCCGACATCTGCCTGGGCGTGCCGTACTTCAACTGGGGCCCGGGCTACCTGGAGCGTGTCCAGGCAGTGATAGATGGGACCTGGGAGCAGCAGTTCGTCTGGGATCCTCCAGACTGGGATGATATCAACGACCCCGACACGAGTCCGATCGGCTACCTGAAGGGACCCGGCCTTGATCCCCACGAGGATTGGTCCGCTCAACTCGACGAGTTCATCGCCGGCCTCGCCGATGGCTCCATCAAACTCTTCGTCGGCCCGCTCAACTACCAGGACGGCACTACGTTCCTGGAGGAGGGCGAGGAGGCCACCAACGAGCAAATCTGGTACATGGAACAACTCCTGGAGGGCATGGAAGGACCCAGCGAGTAGGAGCACAGGACGAGTGCCAGGCACCGCAGCGAGTGCCTGGCACTCGCTTCATTCGCATACGCTATGAAAGTTGAACTAATCGACATTCACAAACACTTCGGCTCCGTCCGAGCGAACGATGGCGTCTCGATGACAGTGGAGAGCGGCTCCATCCACGGTCTACTCGGTGAGAACGGGGCGGGAAAGACCACGCTGATGAAGTGCCTTTCGGGCTATCTGGCTCCAGACAGGGGCACCATCAAGGTGGATGGCGAGCCAGTGGCCTTTGACTCTCCTACCCAGGCCATTCAGCGGGGCATCGGCATGCTGCATCAGGATCCCCTAGACTTCCCACAGATGTCCGTGCTGGGTAACTTCCTGCTCGCGTTCGACAGTCGGATGCTGCCCAAACGGCGCCAGGGCCGAGAGATGCTAAAGGAGTTGGGGGCTCGGTTCCAGTTCGATCTGGACCCAGACGGCGATGTGGCTCGCCTGACCATTGGTGAGCGACAGCAGCTGGAGATACTGCGTCTTCTGGCCTTGAATGCGCAGGTCATCATCCTTGATGAGCCGACCACCGGTATCTCCGCTCCCCAAAAGGCTAGGCTCTTCGCCACCCTACGTCGGCTGGCCGAAGAGGAAGACCGGTCAGTGGTGTTCGTATCCCACAAACTGGAAGAGATCGAGGAGATCTGCGACCGGGTGACGGTTCTGCGGAGGGGCAAGGTCACCGGCGAGGCGGAGACGCCCTGTCCTGTTGACCGAATGGTGAGAATGATGTTCGGGCGCAGCCTCCCGCCGACCCAGTGTGCCCCAATGGAGTCAGGACCGGTGGTCCTGCAGGTTAGAGATGCGACTATTCCTTCCTACCGCCTGACCGTGAGGGATGCAAACCTAGAAGTTCACGCTAGAGAGGTGATCGGGTTGGCCGGGTTGGAAGGGAGTGGACAGCGTCTGTTCTTGCGCGCCTGCGCGGGCCTGGAGCGCATCGCATCGGGACGCATTGAAGTCGATGGGCGAGACCTCACAGGCGCTCCCTACCGGCGCTTTCTGAATTCCGGCCTAGCCTACATGCCAGCTGGGCGACTGGAGGAGGGGTTGGTCGGCGGTCTGACTCTCACCGAGCACTTCGCCCTGGTCGAAAGAGAGAGTCCATTCTTTATCGATTGGACCACAGCTCGGAAGCGGGCCGGCGAACGCATCCGTCATTTCAACATCGTTGGCCAGCCAGGCACTCCGGCAGAGGCGCTATCCGGCGGCAATCAGCAGCGACTCTTGCTAGCGCTGCTTCCCCCCAGCCTGCGGTTGCTGCTGATGGAGCATCCCACTCGAGGACTCGACGTCGAGTCCGCTCGCTGGATATGGCAGCAGCTTCTTGCTCGAAGGGAGGAGGGGACCGCCATTGTCTTCACCTCCGCCGATCTGGAAGAGCTGCTGGAGCGCTCGGACCGCGTGGTGGCCTTCTACGGCGGGAGAATGATCGAGCCGCGCAAGGCGTGCGACACCACAGTGGAGCAGTTAGGACACCTGATCGCGGGCAAGGAGGTGGGATGAGACGCTCTAGGGTGGTTGACGCCCTCCTCGCCCTGACCCCGATCGTCCTGGCCCTCCTGTTCACCACGTTGATCCTGCTCGTGGTCGGTGCATCTCCTTGGGAGGCATACCGAAACATCCTGGCGGGCGCCTTCGAAAGCCCAAAGAAGATCGGCGATGTGGTCGCAGCCTGCGTACCTCTCATACTCTGTGGCGTGGGGATGAGCATCACATTTACCGCCGGCCAATGGAACGTCGGCGTGGAGGGACAGATCGTGCTCGGAGCCATTTTTGCCACCTGGGTGGCGCGTAACGTCGTCTGGCCGCGGTCCCCGCTGCTGACGCTGATGCTCCTCGCCGGAATGGCGGGAGGAGCCTTGTGGGGCATTCTGGCGGGCCTTCTCAAGGTCTACGGCAAGGTACACGAGATCTTCGGCGGGTTGGGCCTGAACTATGTGGCGCAAGGGCTGGCGATCTGGCTGATATTCAACCCCTGGAGACCGGCGGATGGGGCAACGATGAGTGGCACCGATCCCTTTCCCGACCCGGCCTGGATGCCCCATCTGGGCAACCTGCGCGTCGCGCCACTGGCTGTGACCCTGGCCCTGGCAGCGACGGCGATGGGCTACTTGCTGTTGAGAGGGACCCGGTGGGGGTTGGAACTGAAGGCAATGGGAAGAAGCTTCCGCTCGGCCTTCCTGCTGGGGGTGCCGTCGACGCCGCGCCTTTTGACTGCCTTCGCCGCCTGCGGCGCGCTTGCCGGGCTGGCTGGCGCGATTCGCTGCTCAGCGCGGTATGGGCGGATGATCCCAGAGATCTCCGGTGGGCAGGGCTACCTTTCGCTCCTTGTCGCCCTGCTGGCCGGCTACCGCCCTCAATGGGTGCCCTTCATCGCCCTCTTCTTCGCCGCCGTGGGAGTTGGGAGTCCCAGGCTGGAATTGAATATGCACCTCGATTCCTCCCTGGGGGGTGTGTTGCGGGCTTCGCTTGTGCTGGCAGTCATGCTGGTGGGCGGTTGGCGAGCTCTGATGGCCCGGCGGCGCACCCAGCGCGCCGTGGAGGAGGCAGTCTAGATGGAGATCAGTTTCCTGATCCAGACCCTCTCAGATATTGTGGCCAACTCCGCGCCGGTGATCTTTGCCTCAATCGGCGAAACCATCTCGGAGAAGAGCGGGGTCATCAATCTGTCGCTCGATGGCTCCATTGCTCTCTCGGCAATGACGGGCTTCGCGGTTGCACTTACGACCGACAGCGCTGCGCTGGGAATCCTGGCGGCGATGGCCGTAGGGGCGTTTGTTGCCCTCATCATCGCCTTCGCCAGCATAACACTCCGCCTGGAGCAGGTGGCTGTCGGCTTCGTGCTCACGATGCTGTGCCTGGAACTGGCTGACTTCTTGGGCAATCCATTTGTCCGCGAGCCCGGCCCCTCGGTACCCCACGCGCCCATTCCATACCTCTCTGAGATCCCCATCGCGGGTCCCATCCTGTTCGACCACAACCCGGTGATCTACCTGAGCATCCTCTGCGTAGTTGCCGTCTGGTGGTGGACATACAAGACGCAGCCGGGATTGAAGCTCCGGGGGGTGGGAGAGCGACCGGAGTCAGCCTTCGCTCGAGGGGTGGACGTCAACCGTCTGCGACACATCTACACCGTGGTCGGTGGCGCGCTGGTGGGGCTGGCCGGCGCCTCCTACTCTCTCAGCATCAAGCTCGGCTGGAGCCACCGCCACACCTTCGGCATCGGATGGATCGCCCTGGCGATCGTAATCTTTGGCGGCTGGAACCCCTGGCGAGTAGCGGCGGGCTCGTACCTCTTTGGGCTGCTCAAGGCCCTGGGCAGCATCCTCCAGCGGAATCCCGCCTTCGCCAGAGTGCCGACTCAGATCTTCTCCTCAGCCCCCTTCGCACTTATGATCTTTGCGCTGCTGATATTGAACAGCGAGGGGGTGGACCGGCTGCTGGCCCTCTTGCCCGCCCGCTTGGCCCGCCAGATCGACCGTGCCATCCGCGGTCGGTCCCCAGCCGGGCTCGGAAAGGCATTTGTGCAGGAGTGACTACGAGAGCAAGGACACCAGAAGGAGCGGTGGAATGACTGACACTAGGGTAGAGATCGCCGGACTTCGCTTTTCCAATCCCGTTCTCCCTGCCGCCGGACCACCGGTCTGGAACGGCGAAGCAATGCGCGCTTGCGCCGAGGGGGGGGCTGGGGGAATTGTCTCCAAGACGGTATCCGTACGACCCGCGGTAGTGCCTACGCCCAATATGGCTGAGATCCGGGGCGGGTTCCTCAACACCGAACTGTGGTCAGAGCTGCCGGTGGAGCAGTTTATCGAGCGAGAGTACCCAATGGCGAGGGAGACGGGATTACCGCTCATCATCAGCCTCGGCTACACCGCCGAGGAGATCGCCCAATTGGCTCCCCGGGTGCGGCCCTTCGCCGACGCACTGGAGCTCTCCACCCACTACATCGGAGACGACCCCACCCCCATGATGGATGCCATCCGCGCCGCCAAGGGGGCAGTGGACGTGCCAGTCTTCGTCAAGCTGAGCCCCTTCCGGGATATGAAGACCGCCGCCCGTGCCGCCGCCGAGGCGGGGGCAGACGGCATCGTGGCGATCAACTCGTTCGGGCCCTGCCTAGGAGTGGACGTGGAGACTGGCCGGCTCCTGATGGGGAGCGAAGAGGGGTACGGTTGGCTATCCGGACCAGCCCTCAAGCCGCTGGCCCTGCGCTGTGTCTTCGACGTCGCTCGCGCGGTAGACCTGCCTGTCATCGGCGTAGGTGGCATCAGCAGGGGCACCGACGCGATCGAGTTCTTCATGGTCGGTGCCTCCGCCGTCGGGGTCTGCACCGCGGCCATCCTCAGAGGGCCGACGGTCTTCGGCAAGATCGCCAGCCAGATCGAGGAATGGCTGGACGAGCACGGATACCGCTCTGTCAGGGAGATACAGGGGCTGGCCATCCGCCACTGGGAGGAGCGGACCTTCCGGACCACCCACACGCCACCCGAACTCGACGTGGAGGCTTGCATTGGCTGCGAGCTGTGCGAGATCAGCTGCGTCTACGATGCCATCCGCGTCGTAGACGAGAAGGCAGTGCTCAGCCCCGAGGAATGCTATGGCTGCGGGCTCTGCGTGACGCGCTGCCCGGTGGGGGCCCTGAGCACCACCTGAACCCGGCGCGCATCACGGCCGGATCACCTCTGGCTCCGCAACTACCACATGGTCAGCGATGGATTCGCCGCCAGCGTTTACCACCGGCAGCCGCTCCATGGTGGCCAGGAGGTACCAGCCGACCACAACCCGATACCGCCCATGCGGCGCGTCGGGGGCCAGAGGGACGCGGTATGGGTCAGCGATCTCGCGCCCCGGCTCCCACCCGGAGGTGGGCAGCGCCCCCTGGACCGGCCAGGAATCCATCTGACCGTAAAGACGCCCGTCCGGACCCAGAAGCTGTACCGTGACTGTGTAATCCTTCTCCAACTCCCGCAGCGCCCGCCAGTGCAGGGTCACCGGCAGGACCTCACCCGGCAGGAGCTGATCCCGGCCCACCTCGGCTCCCGTCAACAGGATGCGGCCATCGAAGTTGGCCAATCCCTCCTGGACCGCCGCCACGGAGATCACCCCTAGATCACAGCCCGGGTTGGTCGGGGCCAGCCAGGCACAGCGTGCCTCAGCGTCCTCCAGTTCTATCCGGAGATGGTAGTCCCCCGGCGCTGCCGGCGCGGCCACGACATGGCGACTGCGAAACATGCCCTCTGTCAAGGCGAACCCCGCCCTTTTCACTACGGATCCGCCCTCATCCACCCACTCCAGCTGTCCTGTCCGCTCACCCACCACATCCGCCCAACTCAGGTCCACCCCTACACGGGATTCGGCACTGACCTCCCTCGGCACGTCATAGCCGACCAACCACACCCTCCCGAAGGCGAATGCGACCTGATGCATCAGAGGAGAAGTCTCTCCGGTCGGCGCCACCGGCACGGCCGCCAGAGGGCACCACGGGCTCACATCCACGCCCTGATCGGAGAAACGGGGGAACAGGGCCACCTGCAGCTCGTACTCTCCAAGAGGCAGCCAGTCCGGCGGCGCAATAGAGTGGTAGTCAGCCACGATCACCTCAGGCAGCCAGGCGTTCGTGGGATAGTTGCCGCCCACGGGCCGGACTCCCTCAGAGGTCCACACAGCCCTCCCCACCCCATCTACCAGCCGCAAGCGCACCTCCAGGTCACGCTCAAGGGGAGCAGTGGCCTGCCAATAGAGCGTCAAATGCCAAAGCGCCCGGCCGTGCGGATCCTCGCGCAGGTCGAAGGCAACCAGCTCTATCCCGTGCCCGAAGGCCATCCGCATCGGCGTGGCATCCGCCGGAGGCCGCGTCAGGGGTGACGTCCCCACCTCGACCAACGGACCCAGGGAGCGCAGCAGGTACTCCTCCAGGTGAGGCAAGTAGCGTGCCAGATACACCGTCTGGCCGGCGCCGAGTCTCGATGCCAGCTCCTCACGGTAGCCTGCCTCGTCGAAGCGCATCACCAAGTCCAGATCCATCCGCAGTCCCTCCACCTGCTGGAGGTAGTACAGGGATGGAAACTTCTCGCTATCAGCCAGAATAGCCGCGTCCCGGGCGATGGGAAGGGCCAGCACGTAGCGGCCCCAGGCATCCTCCGCTCGTTCGCGGCTTGTATCGAGCGCAGGACCCGAGATCCAGAGGCGACTGAGCGGAAGGAGCGCGGCCACCGCCAACGCCGGCGGCAGGAGCAGATCGGCGCGCTGCCGCATGAGGTCTATAATGAGGGCCAACCCCGTCCCCAACCAGAATAGCAGCACCACGTGAGCCGGGATGAGGAAAGCCGAGTAATCCGGCTCAGCGACGTAGAAACTGAGGTTGAACCAGACCCAGGCAGCGAAGGCCAAACCCGTGCCCAAGGCCAGAGGCCAGGAGCGGTGCCCCACGCCGATCACACCTATCGCCGCCAGGGCCAGGCCGCCCCACCCCACCTGCGAGCGCAGCAGCCTGAGGATCAATCCGAAGCGGGTAGCATCGTGCAGAAAGGCCAGGGGGTGGAGGGCCCCTCCCGATTCGGCGTTGGTCACGAATGCCAGGAAGCGCGCGATGGACATCGTCTCGCCGTCGTTAAGGGCTGGCCAGCGCAGAGGAATGTACAGGTAGAGGGCCAGGCCTCCGAGAAACAGGCCGATCGCCGCAGCCAGCGAGCGCGCCGATGGCCGCAGACGCGCCGTAATGAGCAGCGGGAGAAAGAGGAACAGCAGCGCCCCCAGCGTCAGGTGGGAGGCCATCCCCACACCGACCAGAAGACCCATCAGCGGCAGCGCCCTCTCGCTGCGCAACTGGCCTCGGGTGCAACGGACCCCCACCCACAGGCTGAGGGCCGCCAGGAAGGCGTTGAGCCCGTAGACCTCCGCCTCCACCGCCCTCGACCACAGTGTTGGAGAGAAAGCAAGAGCGAGGGGGGGCACCAGCAGACCGACGGTCGCGCCACGCGCGGTCTGTCCGCTCCAGCTCTCCAGGGCCCCGTACAGAGCGCCTGCGGCCAGTGCCGCGCAAATGGCAGACGTCAGGTTGACCCGCCAGGCCACGGTGCCGAACGGCAAGAGCGAGAAGAGCTTGCCCACCAGGATGTAGAGGGGATAGCCGCTGGGATGCGCGATGCCCAGCCTGGGGGCAACCACCTGGAACTCGAAGGTGTCGGCGCGGCCCACCCACGGAGCCACATCGGGCAGGTAGACCGCCAAAGAGAGCCCGACCACCAATAGGAAGCACATCCAGGGCGATGGTCTCGCCCGCAGATAGAGAAGAGCGGCGACCACCAGGCCGCCCAGGAGCAGCACCGGTCCCCTCCACGGCTGCAGGGATCCCAGCGCCAAGTCCGCCAATGGGAGGAGCAGTGGGGTCAGATTGACGGCCGCTCCGAACGCCTCACCACTGCGCCTAGCCTGTATCCACCACACAAGCAGGGATGCGCCGGAGGTCAGGAGGGCAGTCAAGCCGGTGCCCGCAAAGTCGAGGAAGAATGAACAGCGGACCTGCAGCGCCAGCACGCGGGCCAGACCCACGCCCCACGCCCCGCCCGCTGCACCCGCCCAGAGGGCCGCGATGGGATAGGGGCGCCGCCTCATGGCTGGCGATGGAAGTACCAGTCAAGGATCTCCTGGGCCACGGGCACCGCCGCCGCCGAACCCTCCCCACCGTTGTAGATGAAGACGATCAGCGCGATCTCGGGATCCTCCACAGGTGCATAGGCCATATACCAGGCGTGGGTCGGCTGGGCCAAGCCCTCGCCGCAGATGCCCATCTGCTGGGCGATATCGTCGCAGAACTGAGCGGTTCCCGTCTTGCCCGCTACCCGTACCCCCTCCACCTGGCCTCGCGTCGCGGTCCCGTAGACCACGGCCCCTTCGAGGCCCTGATGGATGAGGGCCCAATTCTCCTGCGATATGGGCAGCGTGCGCATGATCTCAGGTTGGAAGGGTTGGACTACGTTTCCCTCGGCGTCTGTGATGTATTTCACAATCTGGGGCCGGTAGAGCGTTCCGCCGTTGGCGGTGGCCGCCATCACATTGAGCATCTGCAAGGGGGTCACCAGAAGATATCCCTGGCCGATGGCCAAGTTGTAGGTGTCGCCAGTGGACCAGTTCTCGCCAATGGTCAGCCGCTTCCAGCGCCCAGTTGGAACCAGACCGAGGGCCTCCTGGGGAAGCTCGATTCCCGTGCGGGTCCCCAGTCCGAAGAGATGGGCATACTCCGCCATTGTCTCCGCCCCCAGTCCCTCGAACTCCGTCTCCTCAAACCCTCCTCCCACTTTGTAGAAGAAGATGTCGCAGGAGAAGGCCAAACCCCCGACAATGTCCAGCTGGCCATGGCCGGAGCGAAGCCAGCAGTGGAAGGGTTGAGCACGACCAGGGTCGTTGGGATAGTACTTGTTGGGAACAACGATCGTGCCGGGGCAGCCCAGGCGTGTCCGTGGCGTCACCACCCCTTCCTCAAGTGCTGCCGCGGCGGGGACAATCTTGAAGATCGATCCTGGCGGCAACTGGTCCGCGATAGCGTGATTCATCAGCGGGCGATGGGGATCGTCCAGCAGACGCTGGTAATCCTCCTGGGAGATGCCCTCCGCGAAGAGGTTATTGTCGTATGTGGGCAGGCTGACCATGGCAAGAATCTCGCCCGTGCGGGGATCCATAGCGAGAACCGCTCCCCGGCGCGAGTTGACATCGGGCTGACTCATCCTACGCCATAGGGCGTCTTGCGCGACCTGCTGCATTTCCAGATCGATGGTCAGATGGACATTGTGGCCCGGCACCGGCGGGCGCTCCTCCCCCAAGACACGGACCACCCGTCCTACCACATCCTCCTCCTGATACCGCTCGCCGGGCTCCCCTCGAAGCCAATCCTCAAGAGTGTCCTCGACCCCAGCGTACCCTATTCGATCGGTCGCAGGGTCATATCCCCTCACCCGAAAGAACTCCTCCTCCTCTTCCGGAACCGCTCCCAGGTACCCGACCAGCTGAGAGACGAGAGAGCCGTAGGGATATCGACGTCGAGTACTCACCTCCACGTCCACTCCCGGCAGCCGGACCCGTTCCTGCATCACAAGCATAGCAACCTGACGATCCACCCGCCGGGCAACCACGACTTGCTCATAAGGTGCAAACTCCAGCGCCTGCTCCACCCTCTCCGCAAGCCCCGTCGAAGCACCTGGATCGTCCTCGGAGCGGTCATAGGGGAGATCGAGTAGTCCCGCCAACCGCCGCAACACCCCCTTGCGCTCCAACTCGTCGTCTGGAAGGAGCGCGGGGACAAGAACGACGCGGAAGGTGGGGACGTTCCGCACCAGCGGCTCGCCATCCCGACTGTAGATGATGCCCCGTGCAGCGGGCAAACGCTCCACCCGTGCCCGTTGCTCCTGGGCGCGAGTAGCCCAATACCGCGCTTCGACGACCTGGAGTTGATACAGCCGGCCGACGAAGAAACCCAGCAGCAAGAGGAGCACAAGCCCTAGCGCCACCAGACGGGGAGCCCCAACAAGCAATGCTAGCAGTCGCTTCAACCCCCTGGGGGGGAGCTGAGCCACTTCACGCGCCATCAAAGGTCAAACCTTCCGGACGGGTACGACGGTCCAACCACACTAGTGGGACGTAGACCAGGGGGGCCAGCAACGCATTCAGGATCGCCGATGGAGCAGCCACGCGCTGCAGACTGTACGTCCAATAGACCGGAACCCCTGTCCAGCCCAAGATCAACAGAAGCAATACGTGATATGCAAAACAGAGACCCAGCGCCAGAAGCACGATTTGGAGGAACGTGGATCCCAACTGTTGGCCCCACCGCCGACCGGCCACAGAACCGATCACCAGGAGAGAGAGGCTCATCGCACCCAACGGCCCTCCAGAGAACAGGTCCAGCAAGAGCCCGCCCATGAACCCCCACACCGCCCCCTCGGCCGATCCTCGCCGCAGCGCCCAGGCGATGACCGCCAGAATGATTAGATTAGGCCTTCCACCCAAGACCGATAGCCGGGGCATGAGCACACTCTGCCCTAGGGCGATCACGGTAAGAAGGGGAAGGGAAACGTAGAGGCTGAGAATGATCCACCACCTTATGGCTGCTCGCCGGCCTCCATCTCCTCCTCATACAGCGGTTCGAAGGAGGTGACGATCAGCACCAACTCCACCCGACGATAGTCGCTCGCCGGCCGCACCACGGCCTCTTGAAAAAGGGCCGAGTCCGACTGCTCGACCTCGGCAACTTGGCCGATAAACAACCCTCGAGGAAGCATCGCACCTAAGCCAGAAGTTAGAACGACGTCTCCGACCTGGACCTCGTCCTCTTGAGGAATGTACTTGATCCGGAGCGTGCCATCCGGCTGCCCCACGACCAGGCCCGTAGCGCGCGATTGCTGCAGCATGGCCGCCACGGCGCTAGCATTGTCGCTGAGCAGCTGGACCTTGGCGGTATGCGGACCGACCTCTGCCGTCCGCCCCACCAGCACTGCTCCGCCGGTCAGGACCGGCATCCCGACAGCCACACCATCCCGAGCACCCGCGTTGATGGTGAAGTAACTCAGGTAAGGATTGGGCTCTTGCCCGACCACCTCGCCGCAGGGGGCAGCCGCACAAGCCGCCCGCCCCACCACGTCCGCTCCCATAAACGCCCAGGTGGGATTCCGGGCGGTAAAGTCGAGCATTGTCCGCAGCTGGATTGCCTCGGCCTCGAACTCCCGCAGCCGCACGTTCTCAACGGTCATGGCATCAACCTGCCCCTGGAGTTCCTCCACCTTGGCCTGCAGTTCCCGAACCTCCTGCACCGTCTGGAAGAGGCCACCTACGCCCTCCACCAAACGAGCGGCGCTCCGCTGGAGGGGCGCGGTGACATACTGGATACCGCCTTCGACGGGGGCTAGAAGTCCAGTCTCGTGGAGGACCAGAAGAGCACCCGAGAGGATAAGGAGGGCCAGCGGCAACCAGCTACGCCACGCTGTGCGTCTCACCGAACCCCACCTCGTTTGAATTGCTATACAGAGGACGCCCTACTCCTACTACGATCCGTGCTAGCCAGAACCTGGCGAAGCATACCCAGCTCTTCCAGAACCCTGCCCGCGCCACGAGCCACACAGGTCATCGAGTCCTCCGCAAGCCAGGCCCGCATGTTGGCCTCCTCGCTAACCCGCTCAACCATGCCCTTCAGCTGGGATCCTCCGCCTGCCATGCAGATGCCCCTCTCCATGAGATCAGCGACGAGCTCTGGCGGGGTGTTATCCAACGCCTCTCTGATAGCAGCCAGGATGGTGCCCAGCGAACTCGAGAGAGCCTCGCGGATCTCGATACTGCTAATCTCGACCTCCTGCGGCAACCCGCTTACCAAGTTCCGGCCCCGCAGCATCATCGTCTTCTCCTCGCGAAGCGGATGCGCCGAGCCGATGGCAATCTTCACACGCTCCGCCATCCGCTCGCCGATCAGGAGATTGTACTTCTGTCGGGCATACTGGATAATATCCTCATCCATCTCATCACCGGCCACGCGGATAGATCGGCTTAGAACGATTCCTCCCATACAGAACACGGCAATCTCTGTCGTGCCGCCGCCA
>JASFWK010000155.1:0-4346 GCA_050049355.1 Anaerolineae bacterium
GCTGTCAGCGTCTACATGGGTGGCGTTGTGGGTTTGATGGGTGACCACTCGCTGGAGATGGCGACCTACGCCACTGCTGGCGGGTTGATGGCGACGCTCTCTCTTCAGAAGGCAGACCGTCCAGGGGCTCTATTTCGGTCAGCGCTCTTCGTCGCTCTGGCTCACATGGCTGTGCTAGCAGGTTTTCACGTGCCGCTGGCTCCGCTGAGTCTAATGGAGGGGGCACTTCACCTGTTCGTGGCTGTGGCCAATGGTGTGATCTCAGCCAGCATGGCTCTAGGAGGACTGTTTCTCGTTGCTCCCCTTTTCGATGTTGTCACCACTTTCCGCCTTATGGAACTCAGTCGGCCCGATCACCCTCTGCTGCAGCGCCTGTTGCGAGAAGCTCCTGGCACGTACCATCATTCGCTGATGGTTGCCAGCCTGGCCGAGCAGGCGGCGGAGCGGATTGGGGCGGCGCCTCTCCTCACCCGCGTCGGTGCCTACTACCACGACATCGGGAAGATAGTCCGTCCCTACTACTTCATTGAGAACCAGATGGAGGGGGTCAACCCTCACGAGCGCCTTGACCCCTACACCAGCGCTGAGGTCATCACAGGTCACGTGCGGGATGGACTGGAATTGGCGCGTCAGTACCGACTTCCGTCGCGGGTGCGGGCTTTTGTCTCAGAGCACCACGGCACGAAGCGCGCTAGCTTCCAATACGAGCGAGCGCTGGAGCTGGCCGGGGATCCCGAGTTGGTGAACGAAGCGGACTTCCACCACGGAGGTCCCAAGCCCCAGAGCACGGAGACAGCCGTGGTGATGTTGGCCGATGCGAGCGAGGCGGCTGTTCGGGCTCGGCGCCCGGCCACGCCGGAGGAGCTGGCTCAGGTGGTGAACGAGGTCTTTGAACAGGTCTTGAACGCCAGCCAGCTCGATGAGTGCCCCATCACGATGCGGGAGCTCGAGATCGCGAAAGAGTGCTTCATCTCTACTCTGAAGGGAGTCTTTCATCCGCGCATCCGCTATCCAGACTCGGCTCCTCCCTCCCACCGGGAGGGTGAGCGAGAGCTGGAGGCGGATGTGCGCGATCGACAAGCCGCTGCTGATCAGGCTCGGAGGTAGCTTTGGATGGGTGTGGACATCGCGCAGCAGTACTGGGTTGATGTGCATGTTGAAGGAGAGTGGTTCTCTGACGTGGAACCACTTCGCCAAGCTGCGCTGGCAACTTTGATCCATCGAGATGCACCGCCTGTTGAGGTGGCAGTGGTGATCGCCGACGACACGGCGTTGCGAGAACTCAATCGTCGCTACCGAAACGTAGACGCGCCCACCGATGTGCTAGCCTTTCCCAATGAGACTAGGGGCCCCTTCGTAGGTATCGAAGGTCAACCCCACTATCTCGGGGACGTGATTATCTCCTATAGCCGGGCCGAGGAGCAGGCCATGGAGGCCGGTCATCCGGTGGAGGCCGAGCTGCAGTTGCTGGTGGTTCACGGAGTTCTCCATCTGCTGGGATATGACGACGAGGTAGAGTCCGAGCGCGCCAAGATGTGGGCGGCTCAGGAGGCGATTCTCGCTGCCCTGGACGTCCAGCTCAACCTTCCGGACTAGGGGATGTCTGACCAGGGTTTGGGGGAGAGTTTCCGCAGTGCCTTTTCTGGACTCGCGAATGCCCTGCGGGGGCAGCGGAGTCTTCGCCTCCAGTTGGTCGCCGCTGCCGCTGTGATCGCGCTTGGGGCGTGGCTGGATCTGCCGGCGGTCGATTGGGCAGTATTGGCGCTTACCATCGGTTTCGTGCTGGTGAGCGAGATGTTTAACACTGCAGCGGAGGCGCTGGTGGACCTGATCAGCCCAGAGTACCGTCCGCTGGCAGGGGTGGTCAAGGACGTTTCGGCGGGGGCTGTGCTATTGGTCTCCGTCCTCTCTGTGATTGTAGGCCTCTTGGTGCTGGGTCCGCCGCTTTGTGTGCGGCTATTTGGTGTTCCCTGAACGACTGGCGAGAGGTGTACGCAGCTTCAAGAAAGTAGATGGGAATGGAGAGTCAGACGCCTGTATACCTAACCTCTGAAGGAATTGAAGAGCTGAGAGAAGAACTGGACGAGCTTGAGGATGTCCGCCGACCGGCGCTTGCCGAGCGACTTCGGAAGGCTATCCAGCAAGGAGACCTGTCTGAGAACGCCGACTACATCACAGCCAAGGAGGAGCAGGGCTTCCTGGAGGGCCGCATTCGCGAGATAAGGGCGATGTTGCGCAATGCGGTGGTCATTGAGGAGGGCAGACCAACGGGGGAGGTCTCTCTTGGGAACCGAGTGACCCTTGTGGAGGAGGGAAGCGAGAATTCGGAGGTCTTCCATCTGGTTGGCCCGGCCGAAGCCGACCCCGGAAACGGCAAGATCAGCTATGAATCCCCCTTGGGCCGGGCGCTGTTGGGCCACGAGGTAGGTGACATAGTGGAGGTGAAGGCGCCGGCGGGGGAGATTCTCTTTAGGATCGTAGCTATTGAGTGAGACAAGTCAGGAGATTGGCGTTGGGTTCTTGGGGGAACGATGGCCTCGTGACCGGGACGTAGGTGGCCCCTGAACCTAACGGCCCGCACTGTCTCAGAAGAGCACGATGGCTCAGCTTGGTCTTGTCGGGTTCTCGATTACCACATCAGTATCCTATCTCATTGCAGCTTGCGCCGTCATTATGCTCCTCGGCCTCCTGCACTTCATCAGCTACTCCGTTCTCAAGAATAAGATCATCGAAAGGCGAAGGTGGGGGCTGAACATCTGTTGCGGCAAGACGGATGGCGGGGGCGTCAACGCGGATATCGTTGCGCACACGGAACTCTCCAACCTTGTCCTGGTGGACGTCTATAACCTGCCGTTCAGATCCCAGTGGTTCGGTACCGTTCTTTGCTCGCATACCATTGAGCACGTTGAGGACCCGGCTGGGTTCTTCGCCGAGTTGAAGAGGGTGGGGAGAGATGTCACCATAGTGATTCCCCCTCTTTGGGATCTCTCGGCCGTTTTCAACGTCCTTGAACACCGGTGGATCTTCCTGAGTTTCAGCAAGATGCACAAGACTCTCCCACGATATGTTCGGCTGCCTCTTGCATCGTTCATCCAGGGGTGCCTTGGCCAGAGGGTTCGTGCGTGATGCTCCACAAAGGTGACAAGCTGGGAATCGTCTCGAGAGTCCCAAGAGAGTGGCTCTTTCACGGTTCTTGGGGGTGTCATCTTGGACAAGCAGGTGCTGTGAAAGTCGCCCCGGGGGCAGACGGAAGACGAAGGCGCGCCGAGCAGCACGATGGCCAACGAGCGAAAGGAGAAGGGTAAGGTGAGTGCGAAGAACTCTAGTCTCAAACCGCGAGGAACCGGCCCTGTCGAATCCGAGGTCAAAGTTCCCTGCGAGGTCTACTCACGCATTGTCGGCTACCTGCGTCCGGTGCGCAACTGGCACAAAGGCAAACAGCAGGAATTCGCCGAGCGGAAGATGTTTCGGCTGCCCGACGAGACTGGGGAGGGATAGGAGTAGACTTGGAGCTGGGAGGGTGGGTTAGGACATCGCTGATAGACTACCCGCATCATATTGCCACCGTCCTCTTCACTGGCGGATGCAACTTTCGCTGTCCTATGTGTCACAATGCCGACCTGGTGGTATCCCCTCCAGATGTGTGCACGCCGTCCCTGGAGGAGGTGTGGGGATTTCTTTCGCGGCGTAAGGGACTGGTGGACGGGGTCGTGATTACTGGCGGAGAGCCCACTCTTCAATCCGACCTGGCAGCTTTCCTCCGCCGGTTGCGGGAGTTTGGCCTAGACGCCAAGCTGGACACCAACGGCTATCGCCCCGACATACTGGCAGAAGTGCTGGATGATGGATTGTTGGACTACATAGCGATGGACGTCAAAGCCCCACCCGAGAAATATCCCCTTCTGAGTGGTCGTGAGGATGTGGACCTCGCCCGCGTGGAACGAAGCATCGATCTGTTGTTGGAAAGTGATCTCTCTTGCGAGTTCCGTACCACAGCGGTGCCCGGATTACTAGTTGAGGAGGACATAGAGGAGATTGCCCACTGGATTCAAGGGGCTGAGCTGTACGTTCTGCAACAGTTTCGTCCACTGGGTACATTGGACCCGGGTCTGGAGGGGGTCACTCCGTACTCCTTGGGGAGACTAGAGGAGATGGCCGACCGCGCCGAAGCGTGGGTGAACCAGACGCTAGTGCGTGGATAGGGAGACGGTGATATGTCAGATGTGATGGAGGTGGCGAACCCAGAATCATCTGTGACAGCGCGCCTTTCGCCGAATGCTCTGAAGGTGATGCGCCGGCGCTATCTGCGGCGCGGGCCCGACGGCGAGCCGGTAGAGACCGTGGCA
>JASFWK010000059.1:0-11519 GCA_050049355.1 Anaerolineae bacterium
CGGGCCGAAGGGGGTGCAGCGTCTGCTGGTCGCCCGTCGACAGGGCCGGCTGTCCTGTCTGGAGGATCTGCGCAAGCTAGGGATCGCCGCGGACCGGGCTGCTCCCTTTGTGCTGTTCGACGGTCGCCGTCCGCCCCGTCAATTGACCCTGTGGCCCGTCGGATGATCTGATGCTGCAGACAAGGACCTACGGCCCCGTCACCCGGATTCACCTGGCTCGGACCTTCCTGGGGCGTCCCCTCTATGCCGTTGAGGCCTACTTGGTGGACGGTCTGCTGATAGACACCGGGTGTCCGGGGACGGCCTCCGAGCTGGTTAACTGGTGTCGGGGGCGGGGGATTCGCCAGGCGGTAAACACGCACCATCACGAGGACCATGGGGGTGGCAATAGTGCGCTCCAACGGGTGCTCGATCTCCCGATCGCGGCGCCGCCGGGAGCTGTGCCTATCCTCGCGGACTTCCCACGTCTGGAGTTCTACCGTCGGGTGGTCTGGGGCCAGCCGGACAGCGTGACCGTTGATCGGCTGGGAGATGTGATAGAGACGGACCATCACCTCTTTGAGGTTATCCCCACATCGGGTCACTCACCTGATCACGTCTGCCTCTTTGAGCGGGAGCGAGGGTGGTTGTTCAGCGGTGACCTCTTCATCCACGAGCGGGTCCGCTACCTGCGGGCTGACGAGGACGCTCTCGCCGTCCTGAAGTCGCTGCGGCGGGCGCTGGGGCTGCGGCCTCGGCTGCTGTTCTGCTCGCATGCCGGCTTGGTAGAGGATGCCTGCGGTGCCATTGAGCGTAAGATCAGGTACTGGGAGGGCTTGGCTGGGGAGGCCCGGGCGCTGTCGGAGGCGGGGCTTCCGCTGCGCGAGGTGACCGATCGCCTCTTGGGCTCTGAGGATATGATGGCCTATCTCACGCGGGGACACTTTGCCAAGATTAACCTGATCCGTTCACTCCTGGCGAGGGATCGTCCTCAAGAGTAGGTTGCCCGCTCGTTTCATCGGCGATCCCCTGGAAGTCGATCAGGAGAGCCCCGCAGCGCTGGGGGTTCCAGAGGTGAAGAGGGACTATGCGACCGCGCGCCGAAGCGGCCAGGCCGAGGGAAAGGGGGTAATTCTTGCGTAGGCAGGTGCTGGAGGAATGGTGAAGGCGGAGGAGATTCTGCGGCTGCGTAATTCCATCTACCGGCGCACACCTGAGCGCCGACTGCATACCGTCGACGATGCTCGGGTCTTCGTCGAAGAGGTTGGCTTCTGTCACTTCTGGCCCATCAAGGGCGTCGAACTGCCCAGCTTGTTCCACGCCATCGCCGGGCGGGTGCGCTCGGTGCCAATGAATCACGACGATCCCGATAATCACAAGTGCTGGAGTTGGAAGGATTCGTCCCTTGACAAGCGCTGGTGGTACTACGGGAAGCTCTTGCGGAGGCGCGCTACCCTGGTCTCTATGGCGGAACTTCTGAACTTCTATGCTCTCTCCGAGAACTACGGCGACTTGTACGACTATCAGGACCTGTATCGCGCTGGCAAGATGTCGGCGGAGGCGAAGCTCATCTATGAGACCCTCCTTGAGCACGGTCCGCTTGATACGGTGCGGCTGCGGCGGGAGGCGCGGATGAGCTCCAAGAGCTCCCAGTCACGCTTCAAGCGAGGCCTGGTGGAGCTGCAAGTGGGGCTCAAGGTGCTGCCAGTTGGGGTGGCGGAGGCTGGGGCGTGGGGCTATGCGTTCGTCTACGAGCTGTTTCAGCGCTGGTTCCCCGAGGTACCTCAGGAGGCGCGGCCCATCAAACGCAGCGAGGCCCGGCGTCACCTCGTGCAGCGGTATCTTGACAATGTCGTGGCGGCGGAACGGAAGATGGTGGGCAAGGTGTTCCACGTCTTGGAGTGGACCTCACGGGAACTTGAGCGCACCATCGCGGCGCTGCTGGAAGAGGGGACGGTCCGGGAGACGGAGGTTGAGGGCCTGGAAGGGCCACAGCTGGTCTCAACGCGGGTCCTCGGATGACGTCTCCAGGCTGGTTTGAGAGTAGAGAGTTTCGCAGTAAGCTGAGGGGCTTCTTCCGTCCACGGCAGTGTTCACCGTGGCATGGACGGGGACGAGCCCTTTGAGGTCTGCGTCAGGGGGGCTGGGTCTTGCCAGCGCTGCCTTGGGTCCTAACGCGCACCCTCAAGTCCTCCCTCCGTGAGACGGGGGGAGCTAGAGGGAGCCGTATTCACGGGGGCTTTCGGGTGAAGGTTCTCATGAGACAAGCCCCGCCCGAAGGCGGGGCTTGTCTGAGTCAAAGGCTAGGTCTGCACGGTGGGCTTAGAGACGCTGACTTTTCGTCCTGTCTCCAGCACCTCCATCTTGGAGAATGTCAACCCCTCTTCTTCAGTGTCTACCAGCACCCGATCGCCGCTCTCAAAGTCGCCGCGCAGAAGCTTGACGCTGAGCGGGCTCTCGACGTGGCGCTGTAGGGCCCGCCGCAGTGGCCGTGCACCAAACTCAGGGTCGTATCCCTCGCGAGCAAGCCACTCGCGGGCGCTGTCGGTCAGCTCTACCTGCAGTCCCTGCTCCGCCAGACGCTCTGCTATCTCCCCCATCTGGAGGTCCACGATCTCCTCGACCTGGTCGATCGTGAGTCGGTTGAAGATGATGATCTCATCTACCCGGTTGATGAACTCTGGCCGGAACCTCTTCTTCAAAGCGCCTTCGATGCGGCGCCGACTCTCCTCTTCCTCGCGCTGCTCTTCCTCCTCATCACTTCGAGTGAACCCTATCGCGCCGCCCTTTGTGGCGAACTCGGTCCCGACGTTGGAGGTCATTATCACCACGGTGTTGCGGAAGTCTACCGTACGGCCCTGTCCGTCGGTGAGCCTGCCGTCGTCCAGGATCTGGAGCAGGGCATGGAGCACCTCAGGATGGGCCTTCTCTACCTCATCGAAGAGGACGACTTGGTAAGGTCGTCGTCGGACTGCCTCGGTCAGTTGGCCACCCTTCTCGTAGCCGACGTAGCCCGGCGGTGCGCCGAAGAGCCGGCTGACGGTATGATGCTCGTGGTACTCGCTCATATCGATGCGCAGCAAGGCATCCTCGTCATCGAAGAGGAACCAGGCCAGCGTCTTGGCGAGCTCCGTCTTACCGACCCCCGAGGAACCCAGGAAGATGAAGCTGCCGATGGGCCGGCGAGGGTCCTTGAGACCGGAGCGGCCGCGCCGGATGGCGTCGGCCACGGCGGCCACCCCCGCGTCCTGCCCGACGATGCGTTGATGGAGGGCATCTTCCATCCGAAGGAGCTTCTCCGCTTCCGTCTCCATCATCTGGGCGACTGGGATGCCGGTCCAGGATGCCACCACCTCGGCGATGTCTTCCTCTTCGACGGTCTCGTCTAGCTGGTGCTCCTGCTGCCAGATCTCTCGCTTCCTGTCGAACTCCTCCTCGATGCGGAGCCGCTGCATCTTGAGCTCCGCCGCTCGTTCGTACTCACGCTGGCTTCCGGCCGCCTCCTCCTCAATGTGCAGGTGGTTGATGTTTGTCTCCATCTCCTTCAGGTCGGGCGGCAGGGTGTAGAGCGCGACGCGAAGCTTGGCTGCCGCTTCGTCCACCAGGTCGATCGCTTTGTCGGGCAGTCTTCGATCGGTGACGTAGCGGTGAGAGAGACGGGCTGCAGATATCAGCGACTCGTCCGAGATGTGGAGACGGTGGTGAGCTTCGTAGCGATCCCGCAGACCCCGCAGCATCTCGATGGTCTCCTCTACATTGGGCTCGTCCACAAACACGGGAGCGAAGCGTCGCTCCAGGGCGCCGTCTTGCTCGATGTACTGGCGATACTCGTCCAGCGTGGTCGCTCCAATACACTGGAGTTCTCCGCGAGCCAGCGCGGGCTTCATCATGCTGGAAGCATCCAGAGCACCTGAAGCTGCCCCAGCGCCCACCACGGTGTGGAGCTCGTCGATGAAGAGGATGATCTCTCCCTCCGCTCGCTGAACCTCCTCGATGGCGGTCTTCAACCGCTCCTCGAACTCCCCCCGGAAGCGGGTTCCGGCGACCATCGCGGCCAAGTCCAGCTGAACCAGCCGCTTGCCCTTCAAGATCTCCGGCACGTCGTCTGAGGTGACCTTCTGGGCCAACCCCTCAACGATGGCGGTTTTGCCCACACCGGGTTCGCCGATGAGGACCGGGTTGTTCTTGGTGCGGCGGCAGAGAATTTGGATCACTCGCAGTATCTCGTCGTCTCGCCCGATAACCGGGTCCAGCTTCCCCCCCCGAGCCATATCGGTCAGGTTGTGGCTGTACTTCTCCAGTGTACGATAACGCGATTCGGCGCGGCGGTCGGTCACACGTTGGCCGCCGCGGATCTCTCGGATGGCCTTGTGGATGCGTGACTTGGTTACTCCCGTCTCGGAGAGTATGCGAGAGGCCTCGGTCCCGCGCTCGCTGACGATGGCGAGGAAGATGTGCTCGGTGGAGATATAATCGTCGTTGAGGCGATTGGCCTCGGCATTGGCTTGATCGAGCACCTGCTTGACGCGGGGAGTGATGAAGACCTGCCCGAGACTTCCGCGTCCGTAAACGCCAGCCTTGTGGCTCTTCCGCAGGGTGGTGTCCAGTCGCTCGCTCATCGAATCTACATCTACTCCCAAGAACTCCAGGATCTGAGGAACCACCCCGTTCGGCTGCTCCAAAAGGGCCAGCACGATGTGCTCTGTATCCACTTGTGTGTGCCCGTAGCGGTTCATGATCTCCACAGCCCGTTGGGCTGCGTCCTGCGCCCGCTCGGTGAAACGATCCATTCTCATCATATCTCTAGATCTCCATTCAGTCTCACTCAGTCCTCATTATACCATACACAGGCTCCCAGTGAAAGACCTTGTTGGGGATTGAGCTAGGTCTTCTCGGTCGGCCTGACCTATGGGTCTTCTCTCACAAGCGTTGCGGAGGGAGGAGGGGCAGTCCTAGTCAGTCTGCTCGAAGACAACTCGGCCATTCCGAGCGTCTACCTGGATAGTCCCATCCTCTGTGACTTCCCCCTCCAGCAGGGCCAGTGCCAAGGGGTCCTGGATCTGGCGTTGAATGACTCGCTTCAGGGGACGCGCGCCGAAGACGGGATCGTAGCCGGCCTCGGCCAGATACCGCCGCGCGGCGTCGGTCCACTCCAGTTCGATGCGTCGGTCCTTGAGCAAGTCCTCCAAACGGTCTAGTTGAATATCCACGATCTGGGCCAGGTCCTCTTTGGTCAGGCTTCGGAAGAGGATAACCTCGTCAATTCGGTTGAGGAACTCAGGGCGGAAGGTGCGGTCCAGTTCCTCCATCACCTTCTCCCGCGCTGCCTCAATGCCCATTTCCTTGATCCAGCGGCTGCCGATGTTGCTGGTCAAGATGATGATGGTGTTGCGGAAGTCCACCGTCCGTCCGTGGCCGTCGGTCAGTCGGCCCTCGTCTAGAAGCTGCAGCAGTGTATTGAAGACCTCCGAGTGAGCCTTCTCGATCTCGTCGAGGAGAATCACGCTGTAAGGGCGGCGGCGTACAGCTTCGGTCAGTTGGCCGCCTTCTTCGTAGCCGACGTATCCGGGCGGCGCACCGATGAGTCGAGATACCGTGTGACGTTCCTGGTACTCACTCATGTCGATGCGAACTACCGCATCCTCAGTGTCGAAGAGGAACTCAGCCAGCGCTCGAGCCAGCTCCGTCTTGCCCACGCCCGTCGGCCCCAGGAAGATAAACGAGCCGATCGGCCGGCTGGGGTCCTGCAATCCGGCGCGAGCTCGACGAACAGCGTTGGAGACGGCGCTAACTGCCTCATTTTGGCCCACCACGCGCTGGTGGAGCGCCTCCTCCATACGTATCAACTTCTCCCTCTCGCCCTCGAGCAGCCTGGAAACGGGGATACCGGTCCACTCGGCGACGACCTCGGCCACGTCCTCGGCGCTGACCTCCTCTTTTAGCAGCGCCCCATCCAGCTGCAGCTGGTGCAGGCGTTCCTCTTGCTCTCGGAGCTGACCTTCCAGCTCAACCAACGTCCCATACTGCAGCTGCGATGCCCTGGCATAGTTCTGTGTTCGCTGCGCCTCCTCGATCTGGTGGCGTACTCGCTCACTCCGCTCTTTTGTGTCGCGGATCGCCTGGATGGCGGACTTCTCCTCTTCCCAGCGGGCACGGAGTGCGTCGCTCTGCTCACGTAGGTTGGCCAGTTCCTTCTCCAGATTCTTCAATCGCTCCTTGCTGGCGTGATCCTTCTCCTTCTTGAGCGCCTCCCGCTCGATCTCTAACTGCATGATGCGCCGGTCGATCTCGTCCAGCTCGGCTGGCTTAGAGTCGATCTCCATCCGCAGCCGGGAGGCAGCCTCGTCAATGAGGTCAATTGCCTTGTCGGGCAGTTGTCGGTCGGCGATGTAGCGGCTGCTCAGCGTGGCAGCCGCGATGGCGGCCGAGTCCTGAATCCGCACGCCGTGGTGAACCTCATATCGCTCCTTCAGACCACGGAGGATGCTGACCGTGTCCTCCACCGACGGCTCACCCACGTAGACTGGCTGAAACCGCCGCTCCAGAGCAGCATCCTTCTCGATGTACTTGCGATACTCGTCCAGGGTGGTCGCACCGATGGCATGAAGCTCGCCGCGGGCCAGCTTGGGCTTAAGCATATTGCTGGCGTCTACAGCGCCCTCCGCCGCGCCTGCTCCCACCACGGTGTGCAGTTCGTCGATGAACAGGATTACCTCTCCGGCGGCGTCGGTCACCTCCTTGAGTACCGCCTTGAGCCGTTCCTCGAACTCGCCTCGGTACTTGGCACCGGCGACCAGGGCGCCCATGTCGAGCGCGACGATGCGCCTGTTCTTGAGTCCCTCAGGGACGTCACCCCGCGCGATGCGTTGAGCCAATCCCTCGGCGATAGCGGTCTTGCCCACGCCGGCGTCTCCCACCAGCACCGGATTGTTCTTCGTGCGGCGGCTGAGGATGCGCATGACGCGCCGGATCTCCTCGTCCCGCCCGATGACTGGATCGAGTTTGCCCTCACGAGCCAGCTGGGTCATATCCCGTCCGTATCTCTCCAGCGCTTGATATGTGCTCTCTGGGTGAGGGCTGGTGACGCGTTGGCTGCCTCGGATGGAGGTGAGGGCCCGCAGGGCGGCGTCTTCACTTACACCGTGGGCGGCCAAGAGCCGCCCGGCTTCCGCCCCCTGAGGACCCAGCAGAGCCAGCAGTAGATGCTCCGTGCTGACGTATTCGTCCCTCATCCGCTCGGCGATCTTCTCCGCCTGCGTCAGGGTGTGGGAGAGATCCCGAGAGAGACCCACCTGAGCGGTGGCTCCGTAGACGCGTGGTTTGTCCTTCAGCGTCTGCTCCACCTCCGCTGTCAGGCCGGGCACGTTCACGCCCAGTCTCCCTAACAACTGAGGGACCACGCCGTCGGACTGGCGCAGGAGGGCGAGGAGCAGATGGTCTGGCTCGATCTGGCCATGGCTGTACTCCCCAGCCAGCCGCTGCGCCGCCACTGTCGCCTGTTGTGCCCGTTCGGTAAAGCGATTCAGATCCACTTGTCTACCTCTACGCAAAATGGTCATCCCGGGGGCCTCGTTAGACCTCCGGTTCGGACCTATCGTACTCGACCTTTATAAGAAAGACGCTGGTGCTGTGTTAGATTCTCATAAGTCACTGGTGCAGCTTACTCGGGGGCCTTACATTGAGCTGTGGTGGCCTCAGAAGCGGGAAGTGACCCTGGAGCGGAGCGATGGGCATCTTGATTTTCTCTGGGTTCATGGTAGGATGAAGGGTGAGATGGAAGAGGGATTCGAGGAAATCGAACACACAGCCGATGTGGCACTTCATATCTGGGGACGCGACCTGGCGGAGCTTTTCGTCAACGCCGCGCGCGGGATGGCCTCGCTGATGGTCGAACCTGAGACCGTCGAGCCTGCCGTGGAGATATCGCTGGAGTTGACTGCCGATGATGCTGAGGCCTTGTTGGTGACTTGGTTGGGAGAGCTTCTGTACCTGAGTGAACGAGATGATATCGTCTTCATCGACTTTGACGTGCAAGAGATCACGCATACCCGCCTGCGAGGAAAGGCGCGAGGAGGGCCAACGGAGGGGGCACGAGGCTACATCAAGGCGGTCACCTTCAGTGAACTGGAGATCCACCCAACTGAGCGAGGGCTGGAGACGAATGTCGTGTTTGATGTGTAGAGGAGGATGAGATGGTTGCCAAGAAAGATTTCCGTAGAGTGGATCGCTTTATTTGGGAACTACCGAAGGAGACGCGAGAGGACATGCGGGTCCCGGTGCGATTGTTCGCCGATGCCCAGCTCTTTGAAGATGCCTTTGGCGACAGGTCAGTGGAACAGCTGGTCAACACGTCGACGCTGCCGGGCATCGTCAAGTATGCCCTGGGTATGCCAGACTTTCATCAGGGGTATGGCTTTCCAATCGGCGGGGTGGCGGCGCTGGATGCCAGCACGGGCGTCATCTCACCTGGGGGCGTTGGGTATGACATCAACTGTGGTGTGCGGATGCTTGGCACCCACCTGGATCACGAGGAGGTCGCTCCTCTGATCCCCGATCTTGCCACGGCCCTCTACCGCTGTTGCCCCAGCGGATTGGGAGGAAAGGGGCGAGAGCGGATATCGGAGCGGGAACTGAACGAACTGGTGACCAAGGGGGCGAGATGGGCTCTGAAGCGCGGGCTGGCGCGCGAGGAGGACCTGGCTCATACGGAGGAGGGCGGCTGTCTCCCCGGTGCCGACCCCAGTCAAGTGAGCGCCCGCGCGTTGGAGCGAGGCCGCTCGCAGGTAGGTTCACTGGGCTCGGGTAACCACTTCTTGGAGATTGATGTGGTCAATGAAATCTACGACCCAGAGGTGGCGGAGGTTTTTGGCCTGCGGGAGAATCAGATCGTGGTGCAGATTCACTGCGGGTCGCGTGGCTTCGGTCACCAAGTCTGCGATGACTACGTCAGGAGCCTCCAAGGGGCGGTGCGGAAGTATGGCATCGAGCTGCCCGACCGAGAGCTAGTCTGCGCCCCTCTAGACTCGCCGGAGGGAAAGGCCTACTATGGCGCGATGGCCTGCGCGGTCAACTACGCTTTCGTCAACCGACAGGTGTTGGCCATGGGTGTCCGAGAGGCCTTCGAGCGGGTGTTGGCGGGCAAGGTGGAGAACTTCGATCTGTTCCAGGTCTACGACGTGGCCCACAATATCGCCAAGTTCGAGGAACACGAGGTGGATGGGAAGCGAAAGCGGCTGTGCGTCCATCGTAAGGGAGCTACGCGCGCCTTTGGTCCTGGCAAGCCCGAGGTGCCGGAGGATTACCGCGGCGTGGGCCAGCCGGTGCTGGTGCCGGGCTCCATGGGCACTGCGTCCTACGTGCTGGTGGGCGCGGAGAAGGCGATGGACCTCACCTGGGGCTCGACCTGTCACGGGGCCGGACGCGTGATGAGCCGTACCCGAGCCCGCAAGACGGTCTGGGGAGCGGACCTGAGGGAAGAGTTGGAGCGAGGGGGAATCGCTGTTCGGTCTGGTTCCAACAAGGGGTTGGCCGAGGAAGCCCCCCTTGCCTACAAAGACGTCAGCCTGGTGGTAGAGGTGGTCCACGGAGCCGGACTGGCCCGCAAGGTGGCCCGATTGGAGCCTTTGGGAGTGATCAAAGGATAGAGAATGAGTTTGTGAACACCTCTCCACATCGGAGGGTCAACAAAGAACCACAGCCCCGGATCACTTCCGGGGCTGTGGTTTGCTCTTTCTGTGTGTATGCCGGCTGAGCGCTACCTGCGTATTGCTTCCCTGGCCTTGCGGCGCCATTCGGGTAAGAGCGGCTGCGACCTGCCGTAGGTGAGTGATCTCCACAGCCATTCCATGGGGCCGAACAGGTACCGTTTCAACCACCATCTACTGAGGCCAATTTGGAGGCGATAGATGACGATCGTCAGAACTAGACTGGCAGCAGGGCCGACCTCCCGGTAGAGCCCCAGGCCGTAGCCGTAGAAGATCGGCGTGCAGATCAGTGACTGAAGAAGATAGTTGGTCAACGCCATACGCCCTGTCGGCGCGAGGGATGACAGCCACTCCCGCCACGCTCGCTTCTGGAAGAGAAGGACGATGGCAGAGATGTAGAATAGGCAGAGCGATGATCCAGCAATAGTGCGGGCTCCCCTCGTCGCGAGTTCGTAGCAGGCAGGCGGAACGAGGGTCGGCGATTCGCTTGCCCAGATCCACAGTACGTTGAGGGGGATACCCACAGCCAGTCCCCACCACATCACTTTGCGGAAGAGGGGAAGGTGCGTGGAGATGTTGTGGAAGATTCGGCGCCGTCCGACGTATAGGCCAAGCAGGAACATCCCAAAGACATGTGGAGCCCAGTAGACGGAGCCGGCGAGGCCACTTCTCAGCTCCCTCAGTCTCTGCACTGTGGCCTCCTGGTAGGCTCCTGTGGCATAGACACCCGCCCGGTATCCCGCCACCACTGCCTCTCTGTAGCCTGCAGTCACCTCGTCATACGCCACACGGAACGACTCTCCAGGTCCTGGTGTGCTGATCAGGATAGGGATGAGCAATGAGACGGCTATCGCTGCCAGGAGCGCTCTGCCCGACCACTTGCGGAAGAGCAGGAGAGGAAAACCAAGCAACGCGTAGAAGGTGAGAATATCGCCACTCCATACTAGAATGGCGTGTGTCAAACCGATCAGCAGCAAGATGAGCAGTCGCCGCACGTAGAGAGCGAGGAAGCGAGCACTGCGCTGCGCGGCACGCTCCATCTGGATCGCCATACCCCAGCCAAAGAGGAACGAGAAAAGCGTGTAGAACTTCGCTTGAGCGATGAATCTGATGAACAACTTGGCTGCGTGATCTATCATTCCCATCTGGTGGGAGGATCTGAAGTACCCGGCGAAGCTAAGCATGTTCACAAGGAGAATGCCAAGGATGGAGAAGCCGCGCAGGACATCAATGACTACGATGCGCTCTCTTGGACGCACCGGGGTCATTCCGGAAGAGGTCTTGGTGGATTTTTCCATTGCTCTTTCCTCTCCGCTTCTCTCGTGCGGATCGCCTCTAATCTTTATACCCGTAAGCAGGGCTTTCGGTTCACCATAACTTCACCAAGCCTCCGGATGAACCGTTGATGGTTCTGCGACCACAGCTTGAAGCTGTAGACGGGTGTTCTTGGCGGCTGAATCACACCGCGCGCTGCCAGACCAGCGCCGTGAGCTTGATGTCGTCGCAGCGCTGTCATCGTCGTGCCAGGATAGATCAGCCCAGTATCTTCCCGGGATTTCGAAGCGGATCAATCCTACCTGCCCCAAGACTCAATGCAGCAATACATCTCGACTTTTCGAGCTGAACTCGGCCTCCTGACTAAGAGCTGCCCCACGCCAAAGGAATTGCTCTTGGTCAGAAACCAAGGTTGGTCCAGGAAAAGTGACAAAAAGCGGTTGTGTCTTGCGTTGCCTCGCGGACTTGCTTGAGATTTTGACTTGCTTCGAAATCCCGGGAAGGGATTTCGAAGCGAAACACCCGAACATGAAGAAGGGAGACAGCAAAGGGGGAGAGAGG
>JASFWK010000156.1:0-4246 GCA_050049355.1 Anaerolineae bacterium
TCTCCGCGTGGTCTGTTGAGGAGTCTAGTCACTCCTTCTCCCCTGCACAGTGTGCGACCTGCAGCCCGTTCAGCTCTTGGGCTGGGCAAGTCCCCCTCACGTGCCCGTGACGTCACGGCAGTGTGCCTTCTCTTCCTCAGCCGATCGGACGGCCCCAGAAAGTGTGTGTGAGCACCAGATCCTATCCAATCCTGACGTCGATGCTGCCTGTGGTTTATGAGATGGGCGCACAGGCCCGCGCTGTCAGCTGGCTTGCTTTGTTGTGTGTTCTGTGATAAAGTACCGCTCGAGGTGGAGTGCATGAATGCGAGAATCTTGGTTGCAGAAGACGACTTTGAGAGCCTCAGGCTCATTGGGCTGACTCTGGAGTCGCACGGGTACGAGATCATCGCAGCGCAGGATGGCACTCAGGCGCTGGAGAAGGCCGTGAGCGAGATCCCTGATTTGGTGATCCTGGACGTCATGATGCCGGGGATGGACGGCCATGAGGTATGTCGGCGTCTGCGTGCAGATCCTAGGATTGCCCATATTCCTGTGATGATGTTCACCGCCAAGACGCAGGTGGCCGACAAGGTAGCCGGCTTCGAGGCCGGAGCGGATGAATACGTGACCAAGCCGATTCACCCCACTGAATTGGCCAGCCGGGTCGAGGCACTGCTCTCCCGCACGGTTCGGCTGGGGGCTGGGGCTCGACCTTCGCGGCGAGCCAAGGTGATCGGCTTCCTGGGCTGCAAGGGAGGGGTGGGGACTACCACGCTCGTCGTCAACGTCGGCGTGGATCTCGTCAGGGGGCCAGCCGAGGGGAAGAGGGTGATGCTGCTTGATCTTCGACCCGGTGGGTCAACTCTGTCTCTGCAGTTGGGTCTGCAGCCAAGTGATAAGACTGCTAGATTGCTCGAGGACCCGATGGACGCATTGAACGCCGAGATGATCCAGGCGCAGATGGACCAGCACGTGTCGGGATTGATGGTGCTGGGGGGGATGACGGCCCCTATGGGGTTGGGAGAGACAGTGGGGCCTGCCCGCGCCGAAGCTATCCTGGAGCATCTGGGAAATGTCGCCGACTATGTGCTCGTTGATATGGGTGCCGATCTGAGCGAGGTTAGTCGGCTCGTTCTCCAGCAGGTCGACTATCTGCTGCTCGTGGTCGAACCTCAGCGGATCGCGCTCACCCTGACCCAGGTGATGCTGGCAAGCCTCGATCGTCTGGAGGTTGGCCCGCACCGGGTGGGATTGGTGATGCTTCAGAGAGCCCGCTCCGCCGCCAGCCTCACCAAGGGGAGGGTGGAGAACTTCCTCCAGCGAGAGGTCAAGGTCGTCATACCTCCGGCCCCGGAATTGGCTTTCCAAGCCGCGGACAGCGGTATGCCCATGGTGATGGTTCAGGCCCAGAGTCTGGTCGTCACTCAACTCCGTGAGTTGGCTGATATCGTCGCCGCGGTGTGATGAGCATCGAGCCAACTTTCACACATCCTTGGGATCTTCCCCCTGCGGAGGCACAGGCGCTGCAAATGCGGCTGAGACGCCGCGTGCAAGTTGGACCTCTAACCGGGCCGGTGAGGCGGGTGGCCGGCGTGGATGTGAGCGTCAAGGGCAAGACGGGACGGGCAGCGGTCGTTCTTCTTTCCTTCCCCGCGCTGGACCCGGTGGAGGCGGTGACCGCCGAGCGGCCCATCTCCTTTCCCTACATTCCAGGTCTACTGGCCTTCCGCGAGGGGCCAGCCGTGTTGGCGGCGTTCGAGAAACTGGAGGGCAAGCCAGATCTGCTGATCTTCGATGCCCATGGGTTGGCGCACCCCCGCCGGATGGGGCTGGCCACACATCTTGGTGTGCTGGTGGATCTGCCTTCGGTGGGATGTGCGAAATCGCGACTGTGCGGGGAGCACGAGGAACCGCCGCCGGAGCGTGGCGGATGGGTGCCGCTCCTCGACGAAGGGGAAACGATCGGCGCGGTGCTTCGCACTCGAGATAACGTGCGCCCGGTCTACGTGTCGGTAGGCCATCGGATCGATCTGGAAGGTGCAGTGGAGATCGTGTTGTGCTGCGGGGCCGGATACCGACTGCCGGAGACGACCCGCTGGGCACATCGTGTGGCAGGTGGTGAGGTGCCCCCGCTGGCCAAACAGCCAAGGTTGCTGTGAGGCTGTCTAGCCGATTTCCTGGATATGGAAGAGAAGAAACTCGAAGGCCAGATTGAGCGCGCGGTGTCCCTCCTTCGCAGCGCGCGGCACACCATTGCCCTGACAGGGGCTGGCAGCAGCACTCCTTCTGGCGTTCCCGACTTCCGCAGTCCGGGCACTGGACTGTGGGAGAAGGCCGATCCGATGGAGGTGGCCTCGATCTACGCTTTCCGGCGCCGTCCCGGCGCCTTCTATCAGTGGGTCCGGCCCCTGGTCGATCTGATGCTGAGTGCCCAGCCCAATCCGAGCCACTTGGCGCTGGCCCGGCTAGAAACAGAAGGGCGATTGAAAGCAGTGCTTACCCAGAACATAGATAGTCTACATCAGCGGGCTGGATCGCAAAGTGTTCTGGAGCTTCATGGGCATTTGAGGAAGGTCACTTGTTTGGATTGCTTTCACACTGCGCCCGCAGAGGAAGCGCTGAACGCCGTGAGGGAGGGGCGCATACCTCGCTGCTCAGTATGTCAGGGCGTGGTCAAGCCCAATGTGGTGCTCTTTGGGGAGCAACTGCCGTCCAGCGTGCTGAACGCAGCTATGGAGCACGTGCGAATGGCGGATCTGATGCTGGTGGTCGGATCATCGTTGACGGTGATGCCAGTGGCGAAGTTCCCTGCGCTGGTCCATGCCGGGGGCGGCGAGGTGATCGTCGTCAACCGCCAGGAGACGTACGCGGATGAGTTCGCGGCAGTCGTCTTCCAAGGAGATGTGTCCAAAGTCCTCCCTCGCCTGACTCAGGCCTGTCTGGGGCAAACCTCATGACCCCCGATGCCGCCCCTCCGTGAAAGCGCCCGCTTGATCCGCAGCTAGCGTTGGTCGTACACCTCTGGACAAAGGGATGGGTCCAATATGAGATCTCCAACCCGTATGGCATCCACATCGTCGAGAGTACGGGCCGGGGTGCGTATGAGCAACGTGCGGGAAGCGGGATCTTCCTGCAGGACGACGCCAATCTCCAGGGCGAACCCCTCCACATCCTCTAGGGCGACCAGTTGACCGCGTTTGAAGATGGGAGCAGGCATAACTGCCAGGCGGCTCCAAGCGACCTCGAGGGTCCCGGCGCCGCTGAAATACTGACGGAACATGTACGCTCGGTGGGCGCGCCGGGCGGAGACGTCACGCGGACGAACAGCAGGAGAAACCGGCAGATCTACCACACGCGTGCGCCCCGACCGGCGCAGGGGGACCAACAGGTGCTCGAGCTCCTTGCGGCGTTGGAGGGCGAAGACCGTTGTCGGTCGCAAGAGGTCTACCTTGGCTCGCTTCAGAGCACCGCCGCCCTGTGATCGATCCACCAATCCTGTGGTGTCCACTATGGTGACTGTGGCGCCGTGTTTCTGAGCGTAGCGGGCCAGCTTGTATGTTCCAATGAGGGTAGGGAGCATATGACCCCTGGGGGAGTTATCACCGACGAAGAACCGATGGCGAGGCCCACCCGGGGGGAAGGCCGCATCGCCGGGCTGACCGATCACCACCGTCATCGTGGTTGGGGGACCGAGGGTGGACTGGCCGATGTCTCCATCGATGAACGCCACGCGCGTGTGAGTGGCGCACAGTCTTCGGTAGAGGTAGCACGAGAAGGTAGACTTGCCTGTATCTGGCGCGCCGATAACCATCAGCGTACCGGAGATGTTCTTCAGCGTCAGGCGCCCCCATTCCGGCGGAACCTGAACCTCATCCATGGTCTGAGTGCCAGTCACCGTCGGGCCTGACGTCGTCCCTGGTCTCTTGTGACAGCTCGCTTGAGGCAGCGCGCTGTCGATCTCGCCTCATACTTGCCTGGTCCCGCTTCGATCTCAGGCGCCCCCGGTGGGACTCGAACCCACAACCACCGGATTAGAAGTCCGATGCGCTTCCGTTTGCGCTACGGGGGCATCTGAAATCCAATTGTAAAGCATCCCTGGGGGATGTCAAGGTCAGTTCATTCGGGTGTCTGAGCGCAGAGCACGCTCAGGCGCGGAACCAAGCGGGGAAGCAGCAGTTCGTCGGGCCGGTCTCGCGAACGAGCTGAGCAGGGCCAAGGCTACGGAAGTTGGCTCAGAATTTCGAGGGCTGTGGGGCGATCGCCC
>JASFWK010000157.1:0-4244 GCA_050049355.1 Anaerolineae bacterium
TGGGGCAACTCCCCCCTGATTCGTCTGCGCCACAGGCCCTGTTGGAGTTGCTCAAGTTGCTCCTTCGGCAGCTAATCCGAGGTGTGACCGGTCGCGGTCTGCTGCTGGCTGGAGGGGCGGCAGCAGGTGGCCTCGTGGCATTGGTCATCGCTGCCCTGGTCCATTCGGCGTCTGAGCCGGAGGCGCAAGGCGAGTAGCCTTGTTGCTAGTGTCGTCTCTAAGGTTTCTCGAACAGGTTCAGTAGGGCAGCGACGTACTGTGTTCCTTCCACGAAGTCGGCGATGCGAATGTTCTCGTCCGGCGCGTGCCCCCTTGAGTCGCCATATGCCACGCCAGCTGTTACAATGGGCACGCCAAACTGACCGCAGAGGAGGTGCACGGGCCCCGTGCCGGCGGAAAGAGGCAGAATTGCAGGCCGGTGGCCGTAGACCTGCTCGGCGGCGCGAGCCGCTGTCTGGACGAAGGCGTGTTCTGGGTCGCCCGCGACCGGCGCCTCGCCGTTCCACCAGGCTATCTCCACGTCTTCAAAGCCCTCTCCGTCTAGGTGCGCCCGTACGAGATCCACCACGCGCTCTGGTCGCTGGTTGGGCACCAGGCGGAAGTCCACCTTCGCGTACGCTTCGCTAGGGAGGACCGTCTTGGAGCCGGCGCCCCCATAGCCGCTGTGGAAGCCGTCTATGTTGCAGGTGGGACCGAAGAGTAGACGTTCTTTGAGGGCCATACCTGTTAGCCCATCCAGGAAAGAGTCAATTCCGTAGAGTGCCTGGTTCTCCTCCTGTGGATAGTCCCAGTCGGCTAGAGCCTGCCGCTGGCTTGGCGTGGGAGGGCAGAGGTCATCATAGAAGCCAGGAATGGAGATCCTCCCGTCCGGTGCCTTGAGGCTTGCCAAGGCCCAGAGGAGTCGCCAGGCGGGGTTGACGACGATGGTCGCGAGCGCCGAGTGGAGGTCGCGCGCCGCCCCCTTCGCTCGCAGTTCCAGATAGAGCAGCCCTTTGCACCCCAGGTCTATCTCGTACCGCTCTTTGGCGTTCTTTCCACCCGCTTCCCACACGCAGCCGAGGGCGTTGCGCAGCACCTCCGGCCGCGCCTCGACGAACTGGTGCAGATTGGGGCTCCCGATTTCCTCCTCACCCTCAATGACCCAGACCAGATTCACCGGCAGCCGGTCCCGTACGCGCAAGTAGGATTCGATGGCGCCCAGCCGGGAGATGATCGCCCCCTTGTTGTCCGCAGCACCCCGACCGTATAGCTTGCCCTCCAGCGTGATAGGCTCGAAGGGTGGGCTGGACCATTCATCCAAGGGATCCACCGGTTGTACGTCGTAATGGTTGTAGAAGAGGAGGGTCTCGGTGCTGTTGCCCTTCATTTGCGCAAGGAGCACCGGCGCCCCATCGGTGGGGACCTGCTCGACCTGGAAGCCGATAGATCTCAGCATTTCGGTGAGCAGATCCGCCATCTCCGTTAACCCCAAGCGCTGGGAGGAGACGCTGGGTTGGGCAACCGCTCGCATCAGGTGCGAAAGATACTCTTCCAAGTGGCTTTCAATATCCTGCAGAAGCTCTCTCATGGGTTAGTCATCTCCTTGTCTGACGTGATATGCCACAATACGATCTCCGGAGGCGCCAGGAAGCGAGCGCGCGGGGCACCGAGCCCTTCCATGCCCAGCCCGCGACTCACGTAGAGGGTTGTTTCCCCCTCTCGATAAAGTCCCGCTTCGTACCGCTTCCAGAAGTCGGAGCAGGTGATCAATGCGCCAAAGATAGGTACCCGCAGCTGCCCGCCGTGGGTGTGGCCTGCCAGATATAAGTCGACCTTGGCCTCAATCGCCTCCGGCATCAGGTCGGGGGAGTGGTAGAGCAGGAGAGTGAAGCTCTCGTCTGTCCCATCTGTCAGGAGCCGACGCAGACGGGGAGCATCTTGCTCCCGGTCACGCGTGCACCGCACCCCCACCAACCGGAGATGGTGGCCGTTTGCCCGCACGCTGGCGTTCTCGTCCAACAGCCAGCTTACGGGGAGGCCGGAGAAGATGGACGGCACCACGTCCGGTCGGTCCACAGGTGGGCTCCCGGTGACAGCATAGGTGGGGGCTATGGAGGCCAACGTGCCCAGCAAATCTCGAACGCCGTCGCGGGAACGTTGGTCGTCCACCACCGAGAGGTTAAGGTAGTCGCCGGTCAGCAGGACCAGGTCGGGCGCCAACTCCTGCGCTGCTTCCAGCAGCCGCCGCTCCCTTGGGGTCCAACCCTCGAAGTGGAGGTCGCTGACGTGCAGCACTCGTAGAGCGGTTTCTCCCCTCAGCTTGGGAGAGATAAGCTCCAGGCGGGTGAGGGTGAGGCGAAAGGGCTCGATCCAGGTGGCATACAAGTGGATGGCGGTGAGGATGAGTTGGAGAACGGCGGTGAACCAGGCGGCTGTCCAAGTCGGCCACAAGGCCCCAGGAATGAATGTCAGTCCAGCGCGCGTCAGTGCCAAAGCCAACAGGGGTGGGGTCACGGGCCCGAAGGAGCGTCCCAGGTGAGGGAGCAGGGCCAGCGACACGCCATCACCGATGGCTGTCAGGAAGGTCAGGAGTCCGACGCACAGCTGGAGCCTTGGCCGGTGCCACGGCCATGCGGAGATGGCAGCCATGCCGGCCAGAGCCGGGGTGATTAGCGTCGGCGGGATGCGGCTCAGGAGGTCGGACAAGGTGAGCGCCAGGTGGAGTGGCCGTGAGCCGTGCTCTTGGGCAGAAGGAGATGTCACTGCGTCGCTCTCCGCTGTGCCTGACGGCATTGCTCGTGCAGTCTCAGTATCTCTTCGACCAACAGTTCTCGGTTCGCGCTGTGCAGTCTTCGGCTTTGCTGTCCGACGGAGAAGAGGTAGTGGTCGCCCAGGACCACGCGGAGGTCGTTGGACGTGAAACCCAGTTCCTCCAGGATGAGCAGCATCGCTTCCACGCCTACCAACCGATCCTTGTGACCCAGTATGACTCGGAAGTGGTTCCAGCGGCGCGGGCGGACTGGGTTGGGAACGGCTCCCATCGCGTAGAGAGTCTGAGCGACGACTCCCTTGGGGGTGTTCTTGAACACGCGCAGATGTTCCTTCTTGACAGCCCGGCTGGCGTTGCCGATCAGAGCATCGATCAGGTGAGGAGCCAGCAGATTCTTCAGCCAGCCCAACGTCTCCGTCGTCGACCCAGCCCAGATTCCCAGGCCCAGGGTCTTGTAGAACTCTCTCCGAAGGAGGTCCTTCAGCAGGAGTGCCGGAGCCACAGCCAGGCGAGTGACCTCGTGAGGCCGCCAGCGCGCTTCTCTCAGATAGAAGACCGCCGCGCCACCCATCGAATGGCCCACGAAGGTCAGCACTCGGTAGCGGCGATGGGCTCGTGAGCTCGAGCGGAGACGAAGCAAGTCTACCCAATTCTCCACTGCCCGCATTACCGCGGCGGGATCGCAGGCAGTTAGAGGGGGTGGAGTCTCAGCGAACGGTGAACTGCCGAAACCGTTGACGTCGGGGGCGAGGACGAACAGCCGTGGATTGCCCCGGCAGATACGAGCGGGAATGCTCTCCCAAATAGCGTGGCTCCCGTCCCAGCCGTGGATAAGGATCACGCGGCCGCGCGCCTTGGATAGGGCCTTCGTGGGATGCCGCCCGGACTCGGCTGACCAGGCGGCATACCAGGAGAAATCCGCGAGGTGGGTCTTCTCTCGGAAGCGGGCAGCGCGTCTCCGATCCACCAGGCTGGCCTCAGCGAGGTTATTGAGGCTGTATGACGCCTTGAGGATGCCGTCGATGGGCCGCTGGCGAATCCACTGATGGCCCTCGGCCCACTCGTTGCGTCCCATGCTTCCCCCTTCTTCGGTGAGTGATCAGCGTCACCACGGTTGGAGCTTCAGTGTGACGTTGTCCAGAAGCCAGTTGATCCCCCTGCGACCCGGGTCAGCCGGCTTGACGGGGTCCGTTTGGCGGCGAGGAGCGACGCGCGCCTACGGGATGCAGAGCATCTGGCCGGCTCTTATGTAGTGGAGATTGTAGATGCCGTTGGCCTCGGCGACAGCCCACATGCTCACCTTGTATCTAAGGGATATTCGGAAGAGGTTCTCTCCCCGCCGTACGGTATGCTCAGCTCGGCAGGGAGGAAATGATTCCCGTCCGAACTGCCTTCGGGCGACCGGTCCGGCTGGGATGGGGAACCAGGGAGTATCGGGGATTGCGAGAGTCGTACTCGGGTGGATGAGGCTGGGGTTGACGATGTCGTTGCGCAG
>JASFWK010000060.1:0-11464 GCA_050049355.1 Anaerolineae bacterium
GGCGCGATGTTGCCAGCGCACGATCGGGCCTATGCTCGCTACTTGGTCGTTCGTCTTGCCACCGCAGCAGCGGGCTATGCTTCGCCGTTCTACGCTGTCTACGCACGTCGTTCGCTGGCTGCTCCGCCCGAGATGGTGGGGATCTACCTTATGGGGTTCACCCTGTCGGGCGTGCTCTCGAATTTGGTCTCGGGCAAGATTGGCGACCGGTACGGCAACCGCAGATTGATGCGCTTGGCGGCTGCTACAGCCGTGTTGTCCCCTGCATTGGCTCTGCTTGTCGCCCATCTACCTGAGGAAGCAGTGCCGAAAGCGAGCCTTGTGTTCGCCCTCGTATTCGCGTTTCGGGGTCTTCACGTCACGGCCAGCAGCATTGGGGGTAGCAACTACGTTTTGGAGCTCGCCTCCTCTGAGGAACGGCCAACCTACGTTGGATTTGCCAATGGCCTCACTGGCCTGGCTCTCTTCCTCTCGCCGCTGGGTGGAGCTGTTGTCGATCGGCTCGGTTTCACGCCGTTGTTTCTCCTCTCGCTGACCTGCGGTCTGGTCGCCGTGCTCTTCTCGCTGGGGCTGAGGGAGCCCAGGGAAGGGCGGGTGACGGTCAGCTGATTCGCGGCTCTTCCACGACGCCGCGGCGCCGCTCCCAAGTGTCCCTCTGTCTACTTGCCCACGGAGGGCTTTGACCTACTTCGAACATCCCTCCCGCGGCCTTGTTGTCGGCGCGTTTCTGCAATGGTATAATCGTCTCCCGTGAAGCTAAGATGGCGGTTTTGGGTAGGTCTTGCTATCAGCGGGATCGCGTTGGTCTTGGCCCTGCGCGGAATCGAGTTGCGCCGGGTTGCAGAGACGCTGACCCGGGCGGAGTACCTCTATCTCATCCCGGCAGTGGTCGGGGTGTTGCTCTACTTGCTCGCCCGCGCGATCCGGTGGCGATTGCTGTTGGGGCCAGGTGTGAGCCTGGCTCGGTGCTTCTGGGTCACTAACCTCGGCTATCTGGTCAGCAATATACTCCCCTTCCGCCTGGGGGATCCGGCCCGGGCGGTTGTGATCGGGCGGAGTGGGGGGGTCTCTACTGCTGCCGCTCTCTCGACCGTCATTGTGGAGCGGGTGCTGGATATGCTGATGGTTGTGGCCTTGCTTGCTGGCGTGGCTCCCTTCGTAAGTGGAGTGGGAAGTGCGTTGGGGGCGGGCCTCGTCGGTGGAGGGGCGGCGGTGGGGGCGTCGGCGGTGCTGCTGATTCTGGCCTTCAGGCCGAATTGGGGGGAGCAGGCCTTACGGTGGGCACTGAGGCGGGTCCCTCGAGTTGACGAAGAGAGATGGGCGCAGCCACTGGATGGTCTGTTTGAGGGCCTTGCCGCGCTGCGGAGCGGGCGGCGCGCCCTGGCACTGCTTCTTTGGTCTGTGGTGGCTTGGGCCCTTGTGGTCTTCTTCTACTGGGCCCTCCTGCGGGCTTTCCTGCCTCGACCTCCGGCTCTGGCAGCGCCCTTCCTGGTCTGTGTCGAAGGCCTAGGGATGGCGATACCCTCTTCGCCAGGTGCTGTGGGGGTCTTCCATGCTGTGGCCCGATATGGGCTTACCGTGCCCTTCGGCGTTCCGCTGGAAGAGGCGGTCACCGTCGGCTTTGCGACTCATGCTTTTCAGTATCTGATGATGTGTGTGTTGGGTCTGGTCGGGCTGGCACGGGAGAGTCTCTCTTTGGGCTGGCTGCGGACACGGGCCGCGAGCGTGGAGGAGGTCGAATGACGAGACGATATCTGATCACCGGCGGAGCCGGTTTCATTGGCGCCAACTACGTCGATCGGCTGCTGACGCGAGGAGAAGAGGTGGTCATTTATGACGATCTCTCGCGCCGTGGGACGCGCGCCAATCTGGAATGGCTGTGGTCTGAACATGGCCAAGAAGCCTTCCGGCTAGTGAGGGCTGACGTGCGAGATTACCGGGCGCTGGCGGAGCCGACGCAGTGGGCCGATGTGATCGTCCACCTGGCGGCCCAGGTGGCGGTGACTACCTCTGTGGAGGACCCCCGAGCGGATTTTGAGATCAACGCCCTAGGCACTGTCAACGTGCTGGAGGCGGCCCGCCTCTCAGGCCATGCTCCCATCTTCCTCTACGCCTCTACAAACAAGGTTTATGGGGGGATGGAGGACGTGGTCGTGGAGGAGGCGGCCACGCGCTATCGCTATCGGGATCTGACCAACGGCGTTCCGGAGGCACAGCCGTTGGATTTCCATTCTCCGTATGGTTGCTCCAAGGGGGCTGGCGACCAGTACGTGCGCGATTATGCCCGCATCTACGACCTGCCGACGGTGGTGTTTCGTCAGTCCTGCATATATGGCCCCCGACAGATGGGGGTGGAGGATCAGGGCTGGGCGGCTTGGTTCATCATCGCTGCCGCTACGGGCAAGTCCATTGCCATCTACGGCGACGGCAAGCAGGTGCGGGACATGCTCTACATTGACGATCTACTGGATCTCTACGACCTTGCGGTTGACCGTATTGACACAGCCTCGGGAGAGGTATACAACGTCGGGGGCGGACCGGCGCACACTCTATCAATCTGGGCGGAGTTCGGTCCGCTGGTGGAGGATCTGCTAGGGCAGGCTATTCCCGTCTCCTACGACGATTGGCGGCCCGGTGATCAGCGGGTCTACGTCTCTGACATCCGCAAGGCGCGTCGGGAGCTTGGCTGGGAGCCCGAAGTTGGAGTGAAAGAAGGGGTCCGGCGGCTGTACGACTGGGTAGTGGAGAACAGGGAGCTCTTCGAGCCCCCATTCGCCCCGGAGGAGGCCAGGAGGTGACTATGCGCGTTCTCATCGTTCTCACTTACTACCGTCCCCATACCAGTGGCCTCACCATCTACGCAGAGCGGCTGGCGCGAGGATTGGTTCAGCGAGGCCATCGGGTCACGGTGATGACCTCTCGCTTCGATCCGTCGCTGCCCCTCAAGGAGGCACGCGACGGGGTCCGTGTGGTGCGCGTGCCCGTGGCCTTCCGCGTCAGCAAAGGTGTCATTATGCCGACCTTTGGCTTCGTCGCCACCCGGCTGGTGCGTCAGCACGATGTGATCAGCTTGCACCTGCCGCAATTCGATGCGGCAGGGGTTGCCGCGCGAGCCCGCCTGATGGGCAGACCCTCTACACTCACGTACCACTGTGATCTGACGCTTCCGCCTGGCTTGCCAAACCGGGTCGTCAACCGAGTCGTCCATGGCATGAACTACCTTGCGGGCCTGTGGGCAGATCGAGTGGTCGCCTACACGAAAGACTTCGCCGCCCATTCTCCCTACCTCTCTCGCTTCGCGCGCAAAGTTGTGGTCATTCCGCCACCGGTAGAGCTGCCTCCGACCACTCCCGAACAGGTGCGGAGCTTCGCTCAGCGAGTTGGCCTTGAGCGAGATGGACCAGTCATTGGGATGGCCGCCAGGCTTGCGGCGGAGAAGGGGGTAGAGATCCTTCTGGCGGCGCTGCCACGCGTGATGGAGGTCTATCCGAAGGCGCGAGTCCTCTTCGCCGGACAATACCGCGATGTCATGGGGGAGGAGGCATATGCCCAGCGCTTGGCTCCGCTCTTCGAGCGCTACGGCGATCGGTGGACCTTCTTGGGGGTATTGAACTCGCGGGAGATGGCCGCCTTCTATCCTAACCTGGACGTCATCGTCGTCCCCAGCCTCAACTCCACCGAATCGTTTGGGTTAGTGCAGGTGGAGGCGATGCTGTCCGGAACCCCCTCGGTGGCCAGCAACCTGCCTGGCGTGCGCCAGCCGGTGCTGCAGACGGGAATGGGGGAGGTTGTGAGAGTGGGCGATCCTGACGCCTTGGCGAAGGCTGTTCTTCGCGTAGTGAGTGAGCCCAGGCGCTACATGCGGCCACGCGAGGAGATCGCTAACCGCTTCAACACTGAGCGGACGGCTGCGGGATACGAAGCGCTGTTTGAGGAGCTGCTGCAGGGATGAGACGTGCGTCTCAGTGACACCGTACTGGAAGGGAGGAGAGACGTGAATCTGGAAGAGATCGCAGTTCGGAAGTTCACTCGCCTGCTACATCCGTATCCGACGTTTCTGGTAAGCTGCGCCGCACCGGGTGGGGAGACGAACGTCATTACCATCGCCTGGCTGATTCCAGTCAGTGTGCGGCCGCCGCTCTTGACTCTGGCGGTGCGGCGAGAACGTCATTCCTTTGGGTTGATCGAGGAAAGCCGCGAGTTTGTGGTCAACGTGGTTCCCTACGACCAAGCCGAGGCCGCCCTCTTTTGTGGTCGACGATCGGGCCGGGACGTGGACAAGATCGCCGCGTTGGACCTCAAGACCGCGCCGGGTCGGGTGGTGGCGGCACCGGTGCTGGTGGAGGACGGAGTGGCCTTCCTGGAGTGCCGCCTGCAGCGGGAAGTGGAGGCTGGAGACCATGTCCTCTTCATCGCGGAGGTGGTGACAGCTTATGCCCATCCCGGCTTCCTGCGCGAGGGTCGGCGGGATTTGACCGCAGCACCGCCGCTTCTGCATGTGGGAGGTGATCGCTTCACCACGGCGATCGGAGAGACAGTGGAGCCAGTGTTGTAGTTGCCAAGGACCGACGTCATTTGCGCTGAGGGATGCCCTGTGCTAGGATTGGGGCTCTTGCGGATTCGCAGCAATCACAATTGGGAGGGAGATCGATGTCAGAAGCAGTGCAGGTCTGGGCAGAGCCTTTGAGAGACTTCTGTGTGCGGGTATTCGCGAAGATGGGTGTCTCCGAAGAGGATGCCTCTATCATCGCCGATGTGCTGGTGACGGCCGACCTGCGCGGAATTGACAGCCACGGTGTGGCTCGCTTGCGGCGCTACGTCAAGGGCTTGCGGGATGGGATGATGATCGCTCAGCCCGCGGTGGAGGTGGTGACCGAGACCCCTGCCACGGCGCTGATCGACGCCGGGAGCGGGTTGGGTCAGCCGGTCTCGTATCGCGCGATGGAAAAGGCCATCCAGAAAGCGCTGGATGTGGGAGCTGGCTTTGTGACGGTGCGCAACTCCAATCACTTCGGTATCGCCGGATACTACTCGATGATGGCTCTGGAGCACGATTGCATTGGCATCTCAATGACCAACGCGGCTGTGCTGGTCGTGCCCACCTTCGCGCGCGATGCGATGCTGGGTACCAACCCCATCTCGGTGGCAGCGCCGGCCGATCAGGAGCGCGCCTTCGTGCTGGATATGGCCACCAGCACCGTGCCGCGAGGCAAGCTGGAGGTCTATCAGCGGTTGGAGAAGCCCATCCCTCTCGGTTGGGCCACCGACGAAACCGGTGAACCAACGGCCGACACCGAGCGAGTGCTGGAGAACTTTAAGGCTCGGGCTGGCGGAGGCCTGCTGCCGCTGGGAGGAGCCGGAGAGCTGCTGGGCGGTCACAAAGGGTACGGCCTCTCGCTGTGGGTGGATGTCTTCTGTGCGGTCCTGTCCGGCGCCGCCTATGCCAATTTGGTCTATCCCAAGGCGTCTGACGGGAAACCCCTTCCTTCCAAGATCGGCCACTTCTTCGGTGCGTGGCGGGTAGATGCATTCCGCCCACGGGAGGAGTTCAAGATGGCGATGGACGACCTGCAGAGGCGTCTGAAGAGCGCACCAAAGGCAGAGGGTGAGGAGCGCATCTACATTCACGGGGAGAAGGAGTTCGAGGAGGCAGAGCGACGCTCGCGTGAGGGTATTCCCCTCAATCCCAAGGTGGCGGCGGATCTGCGCGCCATCGGCGAGGAACTTGGGATTGAGTACGACCTCGAGTAGTTTGAGCCACGGGAGGGAAATGGCTGCCGTGGCCAAAGGGAGCAGGGGGGAACCCTGTTGAGGAGCCGTAGGGCTCTCTTCATCTCTGTGGTCGAATTCGATCGCTCTTAGACCCAGATTTGGAGGCGGTGAGACGCCAGACAATGAAATACGAAGTTCCATACGACAAGTCGATCATCGAGTTCGATCTCCCGCCTGGCATGCGCGGCACCGTGTTGGAGTCAAGACCGGTGGAGCCCGTGGTCGATGTGCAGGAGGCCATCGCGCAAGCTCTGGCTCAACCCATCGGTTCTCCACCGCTGAGGGAGTTGGCTCGCCCGGGCGACCGAGTCTGCATAGTCTTTACCGACGTCACCAGAGCCAGTCCGGACCATCTGCTGGTGCCAGCGCTGTTGGAGGAACTGGAAGCGGCTGGGATCGACGATGAGGCCATCACCCTCCTCTGCGGCATCGGTATGCACCGCCCTTCAACCCGGGAAGAGAAGGTGGCCAAGCTGGGCGAGGCAGTTGCTACCCGTTACCGGGTGATCGACAATGAGCCACAGAGCCCTGACAGGCTGGTCGATCTTGGCACCACTCCCGGTGGGGTTCCGGTGACGGTTCACCGGGCGGCGGTGGAGGCCGATCTCCTGATCGCCACTGGGCTCGTGGAGCCTCACCAGTACGCTGGCTACTCCGGCGGGCGCAAGACGGTGGCGGTGGGCGCCGCCGGAGAAGGACTCATCGCCCACACCCATGGTCCGGCGTTCTTGGACCATCCGGGCACGCGGCTGGGGCGCATTGAGGGCAACCCCTTCCACGAGGCGATCTCCGAGGCGGCCCGCCGCGCTGGCCTGCGGTTCATCCTCAACGTGGTGTTGGATGGCGAGAAGCGCATGCTCTCTGTGAAGGCGGGAGAACCGGCGGAGGCTCACCGAGAGTTGGTCGCATTTGCCCGATCCATCTACGAGGTCCCTGTTCCGCATCGATATGATGTCGTCATTGGTGGGGCGGGTTTCCCTAAGGATGCCAATCTCTACCAGGCCAGCCGGGCGGCTTCTTACCTCTTCTTCGCGCCCACACCGGTTCTCAGGCCGGACGGCTTCCTAATCGTACCCGCGCGCTGCCAGGAGGGGGCCGGGGAGGGGGTGGGGGAGCAGCGGTTCTTCGCTGCCATGCGGGACGCCCCCGATGTCCAGGCGATTCTATGCGACGCCCGCGAGCACGGCTATCCGCCGGGTCAGCAGCGGGCGTTTGTGATGGCGAAGGTGCTGGAAGGTGTGCGTGTGGTCATCGTCGGAAGCGAGTGCCCGGATGTAGTGGCGGCCTGCAAGATGATTCCTGCCGAGACTATGGAGGAGGCGGTAGCGCTGGCGACCCGTGAGTTGGGGGCAGACCTGGAGGTGCTGATCGTGCCCCACGCGGTGCTCACGCTGCCGGTAGTAGTAGATTCGTCGGTCGAATGAGCACCCAGTTTGCTACCCATGGAGAATCGGATGACAGCTAGTGAATTGACTATTGACCCCCAGCGGGCTCCGGAGGACGAGCCTCTTTACTGTGTCCGGTGTGGTCTCTGCCTATCCGTCTGCCCTGGCTATCGTGAGAGCCTGAGGGAGACTGACTCGCCCCGTGCTCGGGTAGCCCTGGTGCGGGCGGTCAAGGAAGGATTGCTGGATGCACCTACGGATGAGTTTGCGACTGCCTTCTTCCGCTGTTTCTTGTGCGGCGCCTGTACCTTCGTCTGCCCCAGCGGGGTGGCGGTGGATCGGATCCTCGAACTGACCCGTGGAGAGTTGGCGGGTCTTGGGCTTCTGCCCGACGTCCTCTCCGATCTGGATGACCGCATTGCGAAGTATCGGAACATCTCTGCCGAAGCCAACGAAGGACGGCTGATCTGGGCCGACAACCTTCCCAGTCCACCCATGGGTTTAGGCAAGGAGCAGGCCGAGGTGGTCTATTTCGTGGGGTGTGTCAGCTCTTTCTTCCCCCGCAGCTATAGGGTACCGCAGTCGCTGGTGCAGATATTCGACCGGACTGGGGTAGACTATGCGCTGCTTGGTGGGGCAGAGTGGTGCTGTGGCTATCCGATGTTCATCAATGGCGAAGTAGAACGCGCCCGCGATTTGATTCGCCACAACGTCGAAGCGGTTCGGGAGATGAGGGCGAGGAAGATTGTACTGACCTGTGCATCCTGCTTCCACTTCTGGAAGCACTCCTACCCTGCAGCTCTGGGGATGGACGACTTGGGGCTGGAGGTCCAGCACGCCACTGAGTTCTTGGCCGATCTCCTCGAGACCGGCGACATGGAGCTGCAGGAGCTGCGTGAGAAGGTCACGTACCACGATCCGTGCGATCTGGGTCGGAAGGGAGGTGTAACTGAGGCGCCGCGCCGCGTCCTGGCCCAGATACCTGGTTTGCGTTTGGTGGAGATGGCCGAGAATCACGATAGCTCCCACTGCTGCGGCGGAGGGGGCAACTTGGAGAGCTTCGCCCCGGAGGTAAGCGAGGCAGTGGCCTGCAACCGCATCCACCAAGCCGCCGGGGTTGGGGCAAAGACACTCGTCTCGGCATGCCAGCAGTGCGAGCGGACACTGGCCGGCGCTGCGCGGGCGCAGCGGATTCGCATACGGGTGAAGGACGTAACCGAGGTGGTGCTGGAGGCGCTGGAGGAGTAGGTAATGACAGAGTGGATTCGAGAGCTGGAACAGGAGATCGGCGCTGAGAAGGTGCTTTCCTCCCCCGTTGACCTTGTTGCCTATTCATTCGATGGCACCTTTGAGCAGCACCTACCGGATGCGGTGGTGCTGCCGGAGACAGTGGAGGAGGTCTCGGCGACGGTCAGAATCGCCTCGCAGTACGACGTGCCCATTGTGCCCCGAGGTATGTCGAGCGGGTTGGCTGGCGGTTCTATTCCCGTGCGGGGTGGCCTTGTTCTGTCACTGACACGACTGAACCGAATTCTGCAGATTGACAAGGAGAATATGACCTCTACCGTCGAGGCGGGCGTGGTGACCGCCGACCTGCAGGCGGAGGTTGAGAAGTTGGGGCTTTTCTACCCACCGGATCCCTCCAGCATCCAGCAATCCACTATTGGCGGCAACGTGGCCTGTAACGCCGGCGGGCCTCGCTGTCTCAAGTACGGCGTGACTGGCGACTACGTGCTGGGTCTGGCCGTCGTCTTGGCTGACGGGCGTCTCCTCAGGACGGGCGGCAAGGCCATCAAGTACGTCACCGGCTTCAATATGAACCAGTTCTTCGTCGGCTCGGAAGGGACGTTGGGGATCATCACCGAGGTGACCTTGCGCCTGCTAGCCAAGCCACCCTACGTCCGTACAGCGCTGGTTCATTTTCCCACTCTGGAGGATGCGGGCAGCTCTGTGCACGCCGTGCTGACCCGCGGGCTCGTGCCGGCCGCGATGGAGTTGCTGGACGAGACCGCTATTGAATGCATTGAGGAGGCTATGGGCCTGGGGCTGCCGTTGGATGTGGAAGCCATCATGGTGGTCGAATCCGACGGGGCAGATGAGGAGTCGGTCCAGCGGGAGATTGACGTCATTGCGGACATCTGCCTGGAAACGGGAGCCAGCCGGGTGGACATCGCACGCGACGGGCAGGAGCGGGACGAGTTGTGGCGTGCGCGCCGCAGCGTCAGCCCTTCGCTTGCGCGCAGAGCGCCCAACAAGCTGGGGGAGGATATCACAGTCCCTCGCAGTGCCATTCCGGAAGCGGTACGGCGCATCAAGGCCATCAGCGCCGAATACGGCCTGCCTGTCGTCGTCTTCGGCCATGCTGGCGACGGCAATCTACATCCGAACATTCTCTTCGATAAACGCGATTCGGTGCAATGGGAGAAGGTGGAGCGTATGGTCGGGGAGATCTTCCAGGTGGCGCTCGATCTGGGAGGTACCTTGAGTGGCGAGCATGGCATTGGTACCCTCAAGTTGCCCTATATGCGGCAGGCGCTGGGGCAGGCGTCGGTCAACATCCAGTGGCGCGTCAAACAGGCGCTTGATCCTCAGAACATCTTGAATCCTGGGAAGGTGCTGCCCGAGCCGTGAGGCGCGGCGGACTGGCAAAGCACCGGACTTGCTGAGAATCCAGCTCTAACGGATTGGGAAGGACGACTCTTCTCGTGCACGGGAGCCGTCGATCAGAGGAGGATGGTGGTTTCTCACGAGCACAGACTGGCTTTCTTTCTCTACGAACTGACCTGATGACATCCACAACATCTTGGCCACCTGCATTCTGTCAAGGAGGTTTAAGTGAAGCAACCTGCTCACAAGGAGAACCTAACGCTGGTTCTGAACCGACACCAAAACGTGATGAGCAACATAGATCGAAAGGGCATGATCCAGGCCACGGTTGACAACAGTGAGGCCCTTGTCTCGGCCAATGGCGCGCTGGCGACGTGGACGCCGCCCAGATCCACCGGGCGCAGTCCAAAGGACACGTACATTGTCCGCCATCCGGAAAGTGAGGAAACCATTGACTGGGATTCCCCCAACAACATTCCGATGGAGCCCCAGACTTTCGATATGTTGTTCGAGGATGCGTTGAAAACTCTGTTTGGGAAGCCTGCGCTATACGTGACGGATCGTGTAGTCGGCGCGGACACCTCCTATGCACTCCCTGTGAAGACGGTTTCGGACCGGGCCCTTACGGTGCTCTTCACAGACAACATGTTCCGCCCGATGCCCAACGACATAGGGCGCAGCATCTTTGCCGAGCGGGGATTTACGCTGTTGGCTGCTCCCTACGACAAACTAGATCGTACACGGTACGAGGGCCGCCTCCGCAAGCTGCCTGACGGCAGAACCTCGGACATGGCCGTGGCGATGGACTTCGATCGCATGCTGGGGGTTGTCTACGGCTCGGCATATATGGGCAGCGTCAAGAAGCTTCTCTTCACTGTGATGAATTATGTCCTCCCCGGCGAGGGCGTCTTGCCCTTGCATTGCTCGGCCAACGAAGGACCGGACGGCGATTGTGCGCTGCTCTTGGGCCTTTCCGGCACAGGCAAGACGACGCTTTCAGCCGATCCGCGTCGGGCTCTGTTGGGCGACGATGAGCATGGCTGGAGCGATAATGGCATCGCGAACTTCGAGAACGGCTGCTACGCCAAGCTGATCAATTTGCGCGCCGACAAGGAGCCGGAGATCTGGGACGCTGTCCTTCACGAGGCCTGTTGCCTGGAACACGGCGCCATCGTGGAGAATGCCCTGATGTATCCCGATGGCACGTTCGATCTGGACGACGACCGGCTCACCCCCAACTCGAGGGCGTCGTACCCACTCTCGTTCCTGACCAACATCAAGCTATCCTCTATGAGCGGCCATCCTGCGACGATTCTGTTCTTGACCGCAGATGCCAATGGGGTGCTTCCTCCTGTCTCTTGCTTAACCCCCGACCAGGCTATGTTGTGGTTCCTCATGGGCTACACAAGCAAGCTTGCTGGCACGGAGACCGGCATTGTTGACCCCGTATCTACATTCTCCCGCTTCTTCGGTGAGCCCTTCATGCCCTGCAATCCCTCCGTGTATGCCCGTATGCTGGGCAGGCGAATGGAGAAGCACGGCACCTCTGTCTACTTGATCAATACCGGTTGGAGTGGCGGGCCGTACGGCGTGGGAGCCCGAATGGACATAAACCTGACCCGAGAGATTGTGAACGCCGCCCTAACCGCGAAGCTGGAGGACGTGGGATATGTGGAGGATGCGGTGTTCCACATCCTCGT
>JASFWK010000158.1:0-4200 GCA_050049355.1 Anaerolineae bacterium
TCGGGGGTGGCCAAGCCGAGGTATCCCAAGTGGTGCCAGCCCACTGTCCTTGGGCCCACAGGTTGTCGTCACAGAAGCAGTCGTCCGAGGGACAGCCATCGCCCTCGATTGCACACACCGTCTGACTGTCATGTTCGACGTCGAACCCCGCGGCTTCCATTGCGCCAATGCGGGTGATCGTGCCCGTCCAGGTGATGGGGCGCACGGCGGTATCGCCGTTTGAGAACTGCACTGCCAGGTGTGCTGTGCTCACCGCGTCTTGAGCACGGATTACATCGTCTGAGTCCAAGCGAGCGGCTGCCTCTGGACCCTCGGCGAGTGCTGCCGTCGAGTTCGGGCTCACGCTCAATGTGGCGAGCAATCCCAAGGTGAGCATCGTCCCCAGGACGATGCTGAAAGCCAATTTGCGCTGATTCATCTTGTTCTCCTTGAGTGAAGCTTGCATTAAAGATCCCTTCCCCTGATCGCTGCTGAAGGAGAAGGGGTGTGTCAGGTACGAAAAAAGCCCTTCCCTCACTTCAGTGTGGAGAAGGGCCGACATTGGTTGAGCACCCTGGTGCACCACCTCCTTTCCACGAAGGCCGATGTGTGCGCCGGTCAGGGCAGGTACTCTGGCTTTCCTCGCCAATTGGAGTCTGGGCGAGGACTACAGTTGCGGGACAGCGCCGGACTTGGACCGGCTTTCCCCCTTGGGCCCCTGGCTTCCGAGCGTCAGGGCACCTTGACCGTAGCAGTTATTTGGTTGTGATGCCAGTATAGCATAGAGCGGGGAGAGTGTCAAACGGCGAAATGAGGGAACATACACGCGGGCTGTTTCCGAAAGTACGAATTCTGCAATTGACGCCGATGGTGGCTCGGGCTATACTATGAAGATACCCCTATAGGGTATGGGGTTGGTAGCTGCAACTTGCGTTGCAGAGCTGTCAGCCTCTGATTATGGAGGAGAGGAGCGGATATCCGGGGGAGGGCAGGTGCTCCGAGAACCGGAGCAGGGGGGAATCGTCCCAGACATCGGCGGAGGGCCGATCCTGGCGTTCTACTCGCGCTAGCGCTGCGGGTGATTATGTAGACTTGTTTGGACAGGGAGGTTTGACGATGGCGGAATTGCTGTGGGATGAGGAGACGGGAGCTGAGATTGCCGAGATACTCTCCGATATGGCGAAGCCGGTGAGGCTGCTGCTGTTCGTGGAGGAGGGTGACTGTGCGCCGTGCAAGACCCAACACAACCTTCTGGAGGGGGTGGCGGCTCTGTCCCATCAGCTTACCCTGGAGATACTGAATCCTCAGGAGAACGGAGAGGCCGTGGAGGAATACGGCATCGATCGATTCCCGGTCACGGTGCCACTGGGGGAGAAGGACTATGGGATCAGATTCTTCGGCGTGACGGGGGGCCAGGAGTTCGCTTCGGTTCTGGAAGCGATCCTTATGATCTCGACAGGCCATTCTGGCCTGCCCGCGGAGCTGGAGCCGCTGGTGAGACAGATCCAGAAACCGGTCCACCTTCAGGTCTTTGTGACGCTCACCTGCCCGTACTGCCCGCAGATGGTGCACACGGCGCATCAATTTGCCTACCTCAACGATCACGTTCGGGGCGACATGATCGAGTCATCCCAGTTCTTGGACCTGGCTCGCAGGTATCAGGTGGAAGGGGTGCCGAGGACGATCATCAACGGGACGACGGCGTTGGAAGGCATGTATCCAGAGCATCTGTTCTACCTGGCGATCCTAGAGGTGGTGAATCCGGAGGAATACCGGCGGATCGAAGCGGCGATGCGGGATGCACAGGGCTTGCGAAACGTCCTCCCGATGGAGGAAGGACGAGTCTACGACGTCCTCATCGTCGGCGGAGGCCCCGCGGCCCTGTCCGCCGCGCTGTACGCGGCCAGGAAGAACCTGGACGTGGGCCTGGTGGCGGAGAAGATCGGCGGTCAGCTGACGTACACGGCGCAGATAGACAACTACCTGGGTTTGCCGGGGGTGGGAGGGGGCGAGCTGCTGCAGCGGTTCCAGTTCCACGCGGAGTCGTATCCCCTGGCGGAACTCGTGGACGTTAGCGTTACCGGGGTGAAGGAAGCTCACGGGGGATTCCTGGTCTACACGAGTGACGATCGAGAGTTCGCAGCCGGGTCGGTGATCTACGCGGCCGGCAAGGAGTACGTTCGCCTGGGCGTACCGAATGAGAAGCGCTTTCTGGGCCGGGGGATTGCCTTCTGCGCGACGTGTGATGCGCCGCTCTACACAGGACGACGTGTGGCGGTCGTGGGCGGCGGCAACTCGGCCTTCACCGCCGTACGGGATCTGTTAAGCTTCGCTTCCGAGGTGCATCTGATCCACAGGCGAGAGACATTCACCGCCGATCCGGCGCTGGTGGAGGAGGTTGCAGGTCACCCGAGGGTCACGGTTCACACCCCGTATCAGTTGCGCGGTTTCGTCGGCGACGAGCGGCTTAGAGGCGTTGAAATCCGGTCTGGTCAAGATGGGGGGAGCGAGACCCTCGAGGTGGACGGGGTTTTTCTGGAGATCGGCCTTTCCCCCAACACCGGACCTGTGAAGGCGCTCGTTGGACTTAACGAGCGGGGCGAGATTCCGGTGCGTGCAGATGGGTCTACCGAGTTGCCCGGCTTCTTCGCTGCCGGAGACGTGACAGATGTCCCGGAGAAGCAGATCTCGGTGGCCGTGGGGCAGGGAGCGCTGGCTGCCCTGACGGCATACACGTATCTGGTGGAACGCGGTGTGGTGGCCAGGAGGCCAGAGTTGGAAGCTGAGTGGGCATAAGGACGAGGCGATTGGCGCCGAAGGTGAGGCTAAGGGACCTCTCGGAGGACCAGCTGGAGAAATTGCGGGCGGCAGAGGAGGAGCTGGGCGTCGTCCTGCTGGCATACGAGTGCGAGTGATCGTTGCGAGATTGGGAGCTCCATCTACCCCTCGGAGATCGTCCCGGACTGCCGGCTTGCTATGATCGAGGCTCTGGAGTAGAATGGCTCTCAGTTGAAGCAGGATAGATAGGAGTGGCTTGGTGCTTCGTTACCGCTATACCTGACCGAGAGGGCCTCGAGTGTCCGTTGGACGCTCGCAGGCAAGCGCACGTCAGAGGCCTCGGCCAGGCTCGGCCAATCGGGCGGTGACGTAGCCCTGACCTTGGCCTTGGGCATCAACACCATGTAAGACAGGATGCCGTGTCTCTACAGGGTGATGGCCGTCGCTGGCGTGTGCTAGCGGCGGTTTTTGGTTTGTGGCACCTGCCTGGGCTACTACGAGCTTGAGGATGAGGTTGTGGTGGGTGAGGTTTCTAACATGTACACAATCGCCGAGACGATGCTGGCGGCCGGTAGCGTGGTGAATCTGTAGGTTGGTAGAATGATGACGTGGTGGTTTGGTGTTCCATGGATCGGTAAAGGAGAGGTATGACGCGCGAGGAGATTCGACTCACAGCGCTGACGACAGCGGCCGGTTGAGCGGCGAAGATGGGCCCTGAGGCCCTGGCGCAGGTTCTGCGCCCGCTGCGAGATCTCTTTTCCGCCGAGGAGCACCCGGAGTTGCTGGTCGGACTTTCGATCAGCGATGACGCGGCTGTGTACAAGATCAGCGATGAAGTGGCGATCATTCAGACGCTTGATTTCTTCACGCCAATCGTCGACGATCCTTATGATTATGGTGCGATCGCAGCTGCCAATGCGATGAGCGACGTCTACGCGATGGGGGGTGAGGTGGTGCTAGGGCTCAACATCAGCGCCTTCCCGCCTGACCTGCCACTGGAAGTCACGAGGGAGATATTGCGCGGCGGAGGCGAGAAGGTAGCCGAGGCGGGAGGTGTGCTGGCCGGCGGTCACACGATCGACGACGAGGAGCCGAAGTACGGGCTCTCGGTGATGGGGACGGTGCATCCCGACCGGGTGTGGACGAAGGCTGCGGCGTGTCCCGGCGACGTGCTGGTGCTGACGAAACCGCTGGGAGTGGGCATTATCACCACGGCGCTCAAGGGTGACAAGGCTGATCCTGTTCACGTGGCAGGCGCGGTGGAGAGTATGAAGAAGCTCAACCGCGAGGCGGCCGAGCTGATCCGACAGGTTGGCGTGCGGGCCGTCACCGACATCACGGGGTTTGCCCTCCTGGGTCACGGTTACGAGGTGGCCGAGAAGAGCGGCGTGCGCCTGCGCTTTCACGTGGAGCAGATCCCCCTGCTGGCAGGGGCGCGGGAGT
>JASFWK010000159.1:0-4171 GCA_050049355.1 Anaerolineae bacterium
GAAATGCCCGAGGGAGAATCTGCGCCGCGATTCAACCATGCATCCCTCTACCAGCAATTGGACCGCTCCGCGATACTGGGGGGAATCCAAGAGTCGTCGTCACAGACACCCCGATGGCCCTCCGGCCGGTCATCTCTTCTCCTGCACCACGTCGCTGATTGGGGACGATGCTGCACCGCCTGTATTCGCGATATCCAGCGCCGGTTGACCAATGCCACCCCTACCAAGACATGTTCAACTTCACGAGTCCGCGCTGCTCGTTCTTCGATACCAGTTACCAGTCCCGAGCTATGAGGGGACAGAACACATGATTCTCGAGCGTCAGAATCTGGAAGGTGACACCTCCATAGATCCCCCACGGCTGCCCCTCTGCCATCGGTGCGAACTCAAACCACTGGACATCGTAATCCCAGGTGTTGAGACAAGCATAGTGCGGAACATCGGCTATGATATCGTAACCGACGGCTGCAACAAAGTGGTCAGTGTCGCCATTGCCGTCCATATCAACCAGAAGGACCATGGGGCGTCCCGCGTCTATCTCCGCGCGAAATGTATCCCAGTTCAAACTCCCGTCCAAGAGCATATATAGATTCCGTGTGAGGGGAAAGTTGTCACCAAGTCCCAATGCTTGGCGTGAGTAGCTTCTCATGGCGGGTCCTACGTGGGAGAACCAACTCCAGCCATAGCGGTTGTAGTGATAGCTTTGGGAGGTCTTCATGTAGTCGGCGACACACTCATCCGCATGTTCATCACCTGGTGGATACTCGGACAAATCGGGAAAAAGAGAGGGATAATAGTCAAGCGGCTCGCAGTAATCGGTGTAGTTGCTGGCAGGCCCCTCGCTGGCCATCATCTCGTTAACGGCCGCTGTCTGCGCGAAGGCCTCACCGGCGACCAGGCTGGCAAACCCCTGACTGTCCCAATAGCCAATGATCATTCCAGCAGCTGTGGGACCACACCCGTGGTGCCAGGAATAGGCAGGTACGCCCGTGATGATGGCCGACACTGCCTGGGGTGCAAGGACTCCTGCTGTATCCACGCCAGGGGGAGGTACTGGACCGGTAGTGCTCTGGGCATCCGGCGGGGAGCCGCTCGTCTGGGGCGTAGGAGGAGTTGGTTCTTGCGCCTGCGCCCTGGGGCTGGTGCTCCACATCGCTGCAAGCAGCGTAGCCACTCCAAGCAATGAGACCAATCTCACAGCACTTGGCAACATCGCTCTTCTCTGGCGACGACAGGGCTCCCATTTCACTATGCCCACTCCTTTCATCCAGGCAATAGGCGCAGCGCGCCTTGTGCATCGGGCATCTCAATGGGAGCAGCTCGGCCTCATAGGGACTGTGGCCAACAACAGCGCGGCTCAGATACCCGGATCACCAACTCCACCTTTGTTGTGCTCGTGCCCGACAGCAGTCATTCCTGATATCCGATGCAGTCATTCAGTTCGGCCCGCCAGGCGGGCGGATGATTCACTTCCACCCCAATCGACACTGCAAGCGGCGCGAGAGGCAGACGCAACGCAATTGCCAGAAGGACAGTCCTTCTCCGAAGCCTCCTTTCACCGCCAGAACTCTAGCCGCCCAACGAGTGACAGCGGAGGCGCGCAGCAGCCCGAGCTGCCACCTACTTGCCACCTCAGTCCGACCAGGGCCAGCGCCCGCAGATTCCATCGCGACGCACCTGCACCAGGGCACAGTTCACAGACACCCACCACGCGCTCATCGACGAGGGTTCTAGCGGTGGTAGTGCTTGTCGTCTGGGCTGCCCTCCGCACCGGAGGGCCTGCCTGACTTTCAACAGCCTGGCTCGCCCAGATTGCCGCAGCAGGATTGACGCAGAGCCACACGCCGCCAGAGGTTTCGCGTCAGCTTGCCCAGCTTCTCCTGGAACGGCATCGGTTGGTCAAGATTGGTCAGAAAGTCACTGAGTGAAGGTCGTTTGGCCATTTCACGTCCTCCCTGATCGGGCGGAAGAGAGACTCTCAGAAGACCATGTCCGCGTTAGGCTTGGGCTGCGAGGCAGCTGATCTAACCATGAGATCGGCTGACTCGGGAAGATGCTACACTTCTTCGACTATGCCCTGGAACTCATCGAACGGGATGGCCACCAAAGTCTGGGTGGAGACACGACCGAAGACGTTGGCCAACAACGCCACTTTGGCCGCCATTTTAGTATCGGGCGCCTCAAATATGTGCAAGAAATCATACTCCCCCAGGAGGGCGTAGCTGGCGACCCGGCGCACCCCGGGGCATTCCTTCCCCAGCCGCTTCTCAAACTCCGCATCCATCGCGGCCAGAGCTTTGAACTCCCCTCGTTCGCGTGGGGAGACTTTGGAGAGAAGGACGAAGGTTTCCATATCACACCTCCTCGCTGCCTCAATGGCGGCCAAATTCCCTCGCCAGTTGCTCGACACTGAGACGTATCATCGTCGGACGACCGTGGGGACATGTGTGAGGACTCTCACAACCCTCCAGTGCGCGAACCAGCCCTTCCATCTCGTCTCGCGTCAGCACCTGTCCCGCCTTTGCCGCCGCCCGCCTACATATTCCTCGCACTACTGCCCGTTCCGTCTCCTCCTTCATCCGCGACTCGGCTCCCTCCAACGCCTCGGCGACCTCCGGCAGAACCTCGGCGGGCCGGGCCTGAACGAGCACAGCCGGGAGCGAACGCACGAGAAAAGTGTTCCCTCCAAAGGGCTCCACATCGAACCCAAGGTCGCCCAGCAGATCAAGTTGTTCCTTCACCTGCGCTGCCGCCTGCGGAGTCACCTCGACAGCCGCTGGCTCCAGAAGCCTCTGCGCCGGGAGTTGTTCACCTCCCTGCCGGCTCATCATCTGCTCATACAGCACCCGCTCGTGCGCGGCATGTTGGTCGATTAGGTAGAGCCCTTCCGGCCCCTCAGCCACGATGTACGCCGCACCAACCTGCCCGACCACCCGCAACGGAGCCATCTCAGCCGCCCCAGCGCCAGGCTCCAGCGGAAGCTGCAGTGGTCGGGGGGCGATATCCTGCTTCGGAAAGGGCGGGCGCGGGCCAGACCAGCCCTGCTCGGGCCAGGTCGCCGTTGTGGGCGCATCAATAGACGGAACCGGTGCCTCCTCCACAACCGTCCGCCGCACTGCCCGCTGGATGGCTCGAAAGACCGCATTTCCATCCCGGAAACGAACCTCCGCCTTGGCTGGATGGACGTTGACGTCAACCTCCTCGGGCGGCAAGTCCACCATCACCACCGCCACCGGGTAGCGCCCTTTGGGCAGAAGCGTGTGATACGCTTGGATCACAGCGTAGGTCAAGCTGCGATCCCGCACCCAGCGCCCGTTGACGAAGAGGGTGATGGCACTCCTCTTGGCACGATGGAGCGATGGCGGGCTGACGAAGCCGGAGACCCGAATGGGTTGAGCGGAGCTGGCATCGGGGAGTACCTCCAGCAGCTCACCGCCGACTTGATGACCATAGACCGCGACCAGTGCGTCGCGGAGTCGTCCGTTCCCGGGCGCCCGGAGGGCCTCCCGGTCGTCGTGGATCAACGTGAAGCGGAGGCTGGGGTAGGCGATCGCATACCGTGTCACCCAGTCATCGACGTGACGCCGTTCGGTCAAATCCGAGCGGAGGAACTTGCGGCGAGCCGGGACATTGAAGAACAGGCTCTCCACCGTGACCGTCGTGCCGACCGGACGACCGCTAGGCTGGCGATCCTCCACCCGCCCCCCTTCCAACCGCAGAAGAACTCCGACTTCCTCGCCTTCCGCCCGAGTGACCAGTGTGACCCTGCTGACGGCAGCGATGCTCGCCAGTGCCTCACCCCGAAAGCCGAGCGTGGTGATGTGGCTCAGGTCATCCGCAGTGGACAACTTGCTGGTGGAATGACGCTCGAAGGCAAGCTCCACCTGCTCCGACGGGATACCGCACCCGTCGTCGCTCACGCGGATGAACTCCTTGCCTCCCCGCCGCACCTCGACGCGGATGTCTCGCGCACCGGCGTCAACCGCGTTCTCCACCAGCTCCTTCACCACGGACGAGGGCCGCTCCACCACCTCGCCCGCCGCGATCTGAGAAGCGACTTCGCCGGACAGTACATGAATCGTCATCAGGATGCCTCCGCGCATATTGTAGCACACAACCGCCGTCAGTCCAACATACCTACCCGGCGATGACGAGTACAGGTCTTGGTCTG
>JASFWK010000160.1:0-4154 GCA_050049355.1 Anaerolineae bacterium
CAGCGTTGGTGCGCACCCCAAGGTGACGGATCTCGTCAGCCCACAAGAGCAACTCCACCAGTTCCTTCTGCTCCTCGTAGGCGACCTCCAGAGTGGGAATCCTCCCCAAGAAGACCTGACCACTGCCTCCGTCAATGGAGATGATGTCCCCTTGACGGATGACCTTGCCCGTGCTCCGAACTGTGAACTGACGCCGCTCCAGATCCACGCGGATGCCCTCACAGCCCACCACGCCGGGCAGGTTGTTTCCACGGGCCACAACCGCCGCGTGGGAGGTCATCCCCCCATGCTGAGTGAGCACCCCCTGAGAGGCCAACATTCCAGGTACGTCGTCGGGCACGGTCTCCGGACGCACCAAGATCACCGCATTACCCCGTCGGCCTAGTTCAGTGGCCCGGCGGGCATCAAAGACCACCGCGCCAGTGGCAGCGCCAGGAGAAGCGTTTAGGCCTCTCGCCAGGAGGTCTCCTCGTTCCCCAGCCTCCCGCTTGGCCTCCGGATCGAAGGAGGGATGCATGAGCTTCTCCACCTCCTCCGGCGTGACCCGCATCACTGCCTCGTCTTTGCTGATCAGCCCTTCGTTGGCCATATCCACAGCGATCTTGACAGCCGCGGAGGCAGTCCGCTTGCCGGTGCGGGTCTGCAGCAGCCACAACTTGCCCCGCTCGACGGTGAACTCCAGATCCTGCATATCAGTGTAGTGGGCCTCCAACTGAGCAGCCATCTCGGCAAACTGCCCGTAGATATCCGGCATGACCTCCTGCAATTGCTGGATCCTCATCGGCGTGCGGATGCCGGCCACCACGTCTTCACCCTGAGCGTTCTCCAGGTACTCCCCGTAGAGCTGTCTCTCGCCAGTGGCGGGGTCGCGGGTGAAGGCAACGCCGGTGCCGCTGTTATCGCCCATATTGCCAAAGACCATGGTGCAGACATTCACTCCAGTGCCCCACGTGTGGGGAATACGGTGAATCTCCCGATAGGCCACCGCCCGCTCGCCGTTCCAGGAATCGAAGACTGCTTTGATCGAAAGGCGCAGCTGCTGATAGGGATCGGGGGGGAATTCCTCACCGAAGTGCTCTCGGTAGAGGGCCTTGTACTGCTCAACCAGGTCCTTCATGCCCTCCAGACTGACCTCAGCGTCGATCTTCACACCCTCCTGTTCCTTCAACGCAGACAGCAGCCTCTCAAAGTGCTCCCGGTCCAGGCCCATAACGATGTCGGAGAACATGGTAATGAAGCGACGATAGGCATCGTAGGAGAACCATTCGTTTTCGGTGAGTCGAGCCAGGCCTTTGCGCGTGTCGTCGTTGAGACCCAGGTTGAGTACGGTATCCATCATGCCCGGCATCGAGACCCGGGCACCGGAGCGCACGGAGACGAGAAGCGGATTCTCAGGATCCCCGAAACGCTTACCGGTCATCTCCTCCAGTTCTTGCATAGCCTCAAGGGTCTGCTCCCACATCCCTGGTGGAAACTCACCAGTCCTCATGTACTCGACGCAGGCCTCAGCGGTGAGGGTGAAGGTAGGAGGTACCGGAAGCCCGGCGCCGGTCATGTCAGCTAGGCCAGCCCCCTTCCCGCCCAACACAGCCTTCGCCTCGGCCAGCTCTGGTTCGTGTCCCAAGGTCTCAGCCAATTCCTCCCTGGCTGATCCAGAAGGATAGACCCATTTCTTCTTCTCGACCACGGTGTAATCCCCTCCCTCCTGAGTTGCAAAGCATTCGAAAAGCCGGAGCCTGGGGAACCACGCCACAATAAACAAGCCCCCAGATGCCCGGCCTCATAGAGCCCCCGCTTCTTGTTCTTCCTACAGCTCGCTCCCCTTGCGGGAGCAAGGGAAGGCAGCGAATGTGGGAGGCTCCCCACGCTGACATACCGGATGACCGGCCCGCTCCGACGATTGGCCAGTCGTCTACATTGTGGAGATTATACCCGTTTCACTGGGGAAAGTCAAACGCGCGCGCCGTTTTGTTGACTTTCGGACTTGCCCGCGTTATACTGAGCGTCCTTTGGAGAAGAGGAACACACCTTCAGCGAACATGAAGCAAACAGGCGCAGGGGGGCCTCCCCGCCAGAATGTGACTCCTGAAACAGCGACAAATCACCCTGACTACCACACTCACACCAGCTTCTCCTGCGACAGCCAAGCCTCGATGGAGGCAATCTGCGAGGCAGCGCTGAGAGAGGGAATGCAGGAGATCGCCATTACCGATCACGCGGACTTCGAGCCCCTGGATTTCTGCTGCGGCCACTTCCGACCGACTGACTACTGGCAGGCCATCCGCCGCTGCCGAGATCTCTTCGAGGGCCGTCTGATTATCCGAGCGGGGGTGGAGTGCGGGGAAGCCCACCTCTACCAGCAAGAGGTGGCGGCAGTCCTCTCAGCTGACGAGTACGACTTCGTGCTGGGCTCCCTCCACTGGGCTGATGGAAGGCCTACGTTCGACGGAGTCTTCTTCGATGGCCTGGATCTGGATGAGGGGCTGGTCCTCTATTTCGACGCATCAACCCACCTGGCGGCGGAGGGGGACTACGACGTCTTGGCCCATCCTGACATCATCCGACGGGCCGTCTACCATCGCTTCGGGCTCGTGGAACTGGATCTCGCGCCCCATGAAGCGCGTGTTCGCCGGATGCTGCGCATCGTGGCTGAACGCGGGAAGGGTTTGGAGGTCAACACCGCTCCCCGAAGGCGCGGGATGGGGGAACCAGGACCTTCAGCCCAGGTGCTCAGCTGGTTCTGGGAGGAAGGCGGCCGGATCGTGACCCTGGGTTCGGACGCCCATCGCCCCGAGAGCGTGGGAGCTGACTTTGACCGCGCAGTGGCGATAGCGCGGCAGGCTGGCATCGAGCGATTCGCGACGTTCGAGAGACGGAGAGTTGCAGGATGGTAGGATGAAGCCAACTCCTCGCCCCAAGCGCCGCCCGGAGTGGCTGCAGGTTCCGCTCCGAGAGGGGGCAGAATACCACTGGCTCAAACGGCTAATGCGGACCAAGCAGCTGCACACGGTCTGCGAGGAAGCTAACTGCCCCAATATTGGCGATTGCTGGCGCCATCGCACGGCCACCTTCATGATCCTGGGCAACATCTGTACTCGTGCCTGCCGCTTCTGCAACGTCCAGAGCGGCCGCCCCGGCCCACTCGACCCTGAGGAGCCCCGGCGAGTGGCAGAGGCGGTGGAGGCGATGGATCTACGTCACGCCGTCATCACCTCCGTCACCCGGGACGATCTCCCCGATGGAGGGGCCTCGGTCTTCGCTGAGGTCGTCCGGCAGGTCCGCACCCTACAGCCCGGCTGCACGGTGGAGGTCTTGGTCCCCGACTTCCAGGGCGATTCGGAACCGCTGCGAACAGTGCTGGAGGCCCGACCCGACGTCATCAATCACAACGTGGAGACGGTCCCCGAGCTCTTCGGGCGCGTCCAGCCGCGCAATCGATACGAGTGGTCGCTGGCTGTACTGACAGAGACCAAGCGGCTGTGGCCGGAGGCGACCACCAAGAGCGGGCTGATGGTCGGGCTGGGAGAGAGCGTCGGAGAGGTGCTGGCAGTGATGGAAGATCTGCGGGAGGCGGACGTGGACATCCTGACAGTGGGGCAGTATCTGCAGCCTACACGCCGCCACCTTCCCATCGCTCGGTACTATACGCCTGAGGAGTTCGAGATGTTCCACCAGCGGGGGACGGAGATGGGCTTCCGCTGGGTAGAAAGCGCCCCGCTGGTGCGCAGTTCGTTCCACGCCGGCGAGCAGGTAGAAACCCTGGTCCCCAACACAAAACCCAGCACCTGAGAGATGCTGGGCAGTCCGTGTGTCTGATGCCCCCAACGGGATTCGAACCCGTGTCGCGGGCTTGAAAGGCCCGTATCCTAGACCAGGCTAGACGATGGGGGCAGAGTGGGCGTATTCTACCACAAATGCCTAGCGCGTCAAGGCAAGACAGACCAGAGCCTATCCCTCCCGCTTCTGCTGGCTGAGCCAGAGCGTCTGTCGCAGCACCCGCCGCAGCTGCTGAACGCGCGACTCGTTCCGCTGCCGCCTGGAGGACCCCTCCTTATTGCACTCCTGGGTGTCTCCTCCGCCGAATCGCCGGAAGAAGCGAAGAGACAGATCCTCCCAAGAATCATCCGCTTGACGCTCGTCACTCATCGCCCAAC
>JASFWK010000161.1:0-4142 GCA_050049355.1 Anaerolineae bacterium
CGTGAGCGGCGAACCGGCTCGTGTGGGAATCTTCCTCTGCCGCTGCACCCCCACGCTGGATGGCGTGGTGGACGTGGACGCGGTAGCTGAGTTTGCGCAACAACTGCCGGAGGTGGCGCACGTCCAGCCGGTCGATTACGGCTGCTTCGAGGAAGGGCTAGATGCGATCCGAGGGGCCATCCAGGAGCACGATCTGAACCGGGCGGTCGTCGGTGCATGCAGCCATCGGACCCACGAATCGCTCTTTCAGCGGGTCGTGCGGGAAGCGGGTTTGAACCCTTACCTTCTGGAGATGGTCAACTTGCGTGAGCACTGCGCGTGGGCCCACGTGGATGACCCGGTTGGGGCGACCCGCAGCGCGAAAGAGATGGTGCGGATGGCAGTCGCACGGGCGGCGGCGGCCGAGCCCGTTCATAAGCTGGCGGTGGAGCTTGTGAACCGAGCGTTGGTCATCGGTGGCGGTGTTGCCGGGATGACCGCGGCTCTGAATATCGCCGACGCCGGCCACAACGTGACGCTGGTGGAGCGAGAAGAGGAACTGGGAGGTAACCTGCGCTACGTCTACTACGTGGCCGAAGGTCAAAACCCTCAACGCTTGCTCCGAGACCTGGTCAACCGGGTTGTCGGGCACGAGCGTATCGACGTTCTCACTCGCACGGAGTTGATCTCGCAGAGAGGCTGCGTGGGGGATTTCCGCTCTGTACTCCGAAGGAGGCCGCGTGACGGCGGGGAACCGGTGGAAACCGAAGTTGCTCACGCGGTGACCATCGTCGCCACAGGAGGTCAGGAGTGGCAAGACGAGGTCTATATGCTCCGGCGCGACCCTCGCGTGGTCACGTCGATGGAACTGGAGGAGATCATCACCCACCGCCCGAAGCGGCTCACCGGCCTTGATCAGGTGGTCTTCATCCAGTGCGTGCGACCCCCCGGGGCTGTGGAGTACTGCAGCCGTATCTGCTGCACCAATACGATGAAGAACGCCATCCGCGTCAAGATGCTCAATCCGGATTGCCGGGTGGTAGTTCTGTACCAGGATATCATTACTTACGGCTTCCGAGAGGCCTTCTACACTGAGGCGCGCCGGCGTGGCGTCATCTTCATGCGCTATGACGAGGAGCACTCACCGACCATTCGCAGCGTGGGGCCGCTCTTGGAGCTGGTCGCCTGGGACCCCACTCTTGAGCGGGAGGTGCCATTCTATCCAGATATGGTTGCCCTCAGTATGGCGGTTGAACCATCGTCCGGTACAGAGGAACTGGCTCGTATTCTGGATGTGCCTCTCTCCAGCGAGGGTTTCTTCATGGAGGCCCACCTCAAGATGCGGCCGATGGATTTCACTCGCGAAGGCATCTTTGTGTGTGGTATGGCTCACTATCCCAAGTTCATTGAGGAGTGCATCTCCAGCGCCCAGGCAGCAGCAGGGCGAGCGCTCACCATCCTCACCAAGGATCAACTCCATGTCGGCGGGGTGGTGGCGGAGGTGGATCAATCCAAATGTGTGGGCTGCCTGACCTGCGTGCGGACCTGCCCTTTCGAGATTCCAAGGGTCAGGTATTCCGACGTTGGGGTTGGGGATATCAAGGGGGCGGCGTATGTCGAGCCCTCGCTGTGTCAGGGCTGTGGCACCTGTACGGCGGAGTGCCCGGCCAAGGCGATCCAGCTTCTGGCCTATAAGGACGAGCAGATTATGGCCCAGCCGCTGGGCAGTTGGAAGAGTTCGTAGGTTCAGGGTTGTACAGTGACCAGGAGAGCATCGGAGGGAAGAGCGTGACGGACAACGGGCGCGAGGACTTCATACCAGAGATTACCGCCTTTACCTGCATCTACTGTGGCTACATGGCCGCCGACACCGCCGGGGCTCTGCGGGTGAAGTACCCGGCCAACGTCAAGTTGGTTCGCCTCCCCTGCACCGGTAAGGTTGACGTGCGCTACATCCTTGAGGCCTTTGAGAAGGGGGCGGACGGCGTCTATGTAGTCGCTTGCCCCATCGGTAACTGCCACCATGTCCACGGCAACGAGCGGGCTGTGGCCAGGATTGAGTACGCTCGAAAGTTGCTGGGCGAGATCGGCGTTGGCGGCGAGCGCCTGGATATGGTCTTCACCTCCGGGGGCATGGGGGCCACTTTCGCCGATGTGGCTCGGAGTATGACGGAACGTATCAAGGAGCTGGGACCGAATCCACTCAAGAAATGACGACTTGCCCATGTTCGTATGCTTTCGTCGAGGGTGGGCCGGTTGGTTCTTTGGTGCCCAGTTGAGGTACTGGTGATTGATGGCGGAGTGTGTGGTGATGGCTAGTGAACGTTTGGGAAGAGAGAGGGTGACCGGTAGAGACGGTGTGATCGGTGCGGTGATGGTCGTTGGGGGAGGCATCGCCGGGATCCAGGCCGCGCTGGATCTGGCGGAGTCCGGCTACAAGGTCTACATGGTAGAGAGCAAGTCGGCCATCGGTGGACATATGGCACAGCTGGACAAGACCTTTCCCACCAACGACTGCGCTATGTGCATCATAAGTCCCAAGCTGGTGGAGGCCGGCCGCCATCGCAACATCGAACTGCTGGTGGACAGCGAGCTCGTCGGTATCCAGGGCCAGGTCGGCGACTTCACCGCTCGGGTGCGGGCGCACCCTCGCTACATCGATCTGGATAAGTGTACCGGCTGCGGCGACTGTGCGGATGTCTGTCCTGTCGTCATCCCCGGCCATTTCGACGAGGGGCTGGCGGTCCAACGAGCGGCCTACAAGCTCTATCCCCAGGCGGTCCCCAATGCCTATGCCATTGAGAAGAGAGGGATAGCTCCGTGCCGGGACGGTTGCCCTTCTGGTCAGCGTGCGCAGGGCTACATCGCGCTCATCCGCGAAGGTCGATATGAGGACGCCCTGCGTGTGATCAGAGAGGATAATCCCTTCCCGGGTATCTGTGGTCGCATCTGCAACCATCGCTGCGAGGATGCGTGCAATCGGGGCAAGCTGGACGAACCGGTCAACATTCGGGCGCTGAAACGCTTCGTCACCGACAAGGTCTACGAGCAGCCGCGCGTGCCTGCGGAGCCTGCCGAGCGACGGTATCCTGAGAGCGTAGCCATCATCGGTGGAGGTCCCTGCGGACTCACCGCCGCTCAGGACTTGTGCAAATTGGGCTACGAGGTTGCCGTCTTCGAGGCGCTGCCTGTGGCCGGCGGGATGCTTCGCGTGGGGGTTCCCGAGTACCGGCTGCCTGCTCAGATCGTGGATCGGGAAGTGCAGCAGATTGTGGACCTGGGCGTGGATCTGCGGTTGAACACCCGCGTGGAGAGTCTGGACGCCGTGTTCGAGGAAGGCTTCGACGCGGTGCTCATCGCCGTGGGGGCTCACGAAGGCATCCGTTTGCCCATCCCTGGATCCGACCTGGAGGGAGTGTTGGTCAACACCGCTTTCCTCCGCGATGTCAGTCTGGGCGATCCACCCCGGTTGGGGAAGCGGGTGGCCGTCATTGGGGCCGGTGACGTCGCGATGGATGTAGCTCGCACCGCTGTGCGGCTGGGGTCGGAGGTCCATCTCTACTATCGCCGCACGCGCGGCGAGGCGACTGCTGACAGGGAGGAGATGCACCACGCGGAGGAGGAGGGGGTGGTCTTCCACTTCCAGACGAATCCGGTGGAGATCTTGGGGGGTGAGCGGCAGCAAGTGGTGGGGATGAGGTGTATCCGCACCGAGCAGGGCCTTCCCGATGAGACGGGTCGGCGTCGCCCTGTGCCGATCCCGGGCACGGAGCACACCGTTCCCTGCGATAACGTGATCTTCTCCGTGGGCCAGCGGGCCGGTCTAGCTTTCATCCCGGAGAGCGCTGGTGTTGGTGTCACTGAGCAATCCACTATCGCTGTGAATCCCAACACGATGGCCGCCACTCGGCCGGGGGTCTTTGCAGCGGGCGACGCCACTACCGGCACGGCATTTGTTATCGAGGCGGTAGCTGCGGGTCACCAGGCTGCCGAATCCATCCATCGCTATCTGCGGGGAGAGGAGCTGGAGCCACCCCCAAAGCCCCAATTGCCGGTCGTCGAGCTGACGCAGGCTGAGATCGAGGAGCGGGTGGCGCGGGGGGAGGTTGAGGTGCAGCCGCGCGTGCCGATGGACAGGCTCCCGGCTGTCGAGCGGCTGGCCA
>JASFWK010000061.1:0-11010 GCA_050049355.1 Anaerolineae bacterium
CTGGCACAACGCAGGTGCAGAGCAGCTTTCCAGCGTAGATGGGACGGGTGGCGACGAGTTGGCCGTCCTCGAAGTCCAGGGTAGTGCAGTCGGCCACACAGCCACTCTCAAGCTCTACTGCTACCCCAGGCCCCATGTCCCGGCCGCGTGAAGTGGCGCCGATGAGTATCACTTCTGGCTCGTGCTCCTCGGCCAGATGTGCCATAAGGGCTGTGTGTGGCTCCAATCGGAAATCAGAGAAGGTCGGGTCGTCGGCCAAGAAGACCCTGTCTGCGCCGTAGGCGATCGCCTCCTGGGCCAAATCCTCCACCCCGTCCCCGAAGAGGCAGGCACAGACTTGGCCGCCCAGCGTTTCGCTCAGACGGCGGGCGGTGCCGATGGCTTCCCAGGAGGGCGGTGAGACCTGTCCGTGAAACTGTTCGATCCAGACGAAGACGTCGTTACCCATAGCTCACCTCCTATATCACCTTCTCTTCTAACAGCTTCTCGACCAGGATCTGTGCCGCCTCCTGTGAGGTCTCAGCCTCGATGATCTCCGCTGATCCCTCGCGAGCGGGTGGGGGAAAGATGCGTTGCCAGCGGACGCCGGAGCCGGCTCCACCAACCTTCTCTGTGTCGACACCGATGTCCTCCGCGCTCCAAACCGGATACTCAGCTCGAGTGGCCTTGCGGATGCCTATGAAGGACGGATACCGTGGCTCGTTGATATCCTTCACCGTGCCGACGGCGGCCGGCAGGGGAGCCTGCATCACCTGTCGACCTTCCTCGAGCAGTCGCTCGACCGTGATCGAGTGTCCATCTGTATCCAGTTCGGTGATATTGATGACATAGGTGAGGGGTGCGAAGCGCAGTCGCTGGGCGACCTCCACTGTCACCTGGCCCGTCTGGCTGTCAATTGCCGACTTTCCAAAGAGCACGAGGTCGATGTCTCCCATCTTCTCAATGGTTTTCGCCAAGACGTAGGACGTGGCCAGCGTGTCGGAACCCTCGAAGCTCTCGTCCCAAATCCGGACCGCTTCGTCACACCCCATGGCGATGGCGTGCTTGAGGGCCTCTAGTGCTGTCTCCGGTCCCATTGAGATCACGGTGACCTTGGGCTCGCCGCCGAATTGCTCCTTGATCAGGAGTGCCTCCTCAACGGCATATTCATCCCAGGGATTGATGATGATGGGGGAATCGCCCCAGGAGACGTTACCCTCCTCATCAACCGTCAGTTTGGCCGCCGAGTCGGGCGTCTGTTTGGTGCAAACGACAATGTGCACAGTCTACCTCCTTGATGTGCAGAATGTGGAACGTTAGAGCAGACTACTCGCTTTGACTGAACCGCCCTGAAGGCCTCGGGGGTCTTCGCGAAGCGAGGCGAGGTCGGACGATGTTGCATGCACTGCGGATCAAGTCTCCCTGTGCCACTCCTCTGGATCGTAAGCTGGCAGGGTGCAGCGCAGCGAGGGGTCTCTTCGGTATCCGAGCATGTATTGAGCCTGGATGATCTCGTGGATCTGGCTGCTGCCTTCGTATATACATGCTCCCTTGGAATTGCGCAGGTATCGCTCGACGTTGTACTCGTCGCTGTACCCGTACGCGCCGTGAATCTGCACAGCGTCGGAGGCAGCAGAGAAACTCGCCTCGGTGGCGAACCATTTGGCCAGGCTAGTCTGCCACGTGTTTTGGACGCCCTGGTTCTTGAGCCAGCCCGCTCGCAGGTAGAGCAGCCGCCCTATCTCATAATCCCGCTTCATGTGAGCGATCATCTGCTGAATCAATTGGTGCTGGCCGATCTCCTGTCCAAAGGTGCGCCGCTCAAGGGCATACTCCACGGATTCCTCAACGCAGGCACGGATCAAGCCAGTGGCTCCGGCCCCGATGGTGTATCGCCCGTTGTCCAGACAGCTCATGGCGACTTTGAAGCCCTCGCCTTCCTCACCCAGCCTGTTCTCAACCGGTACCTCGACATCCTCCATACTGATCCAACCGGTAGAGCCAGCCCGCACGCCCAGCTTCCCGTGGAGGTCACCGGTGGTGACGCCCTCCATCTCTTGTTCGACGATGAAGCCAGTGATGCCTCGGTGGCGAGGTTCAGCCTCGGGGTCGGTGCGGGCGAAGACGAGGAAGTTGTGAGCGACAGTGGCTAGGCTGATCCACATCTTCTCGCCGTTGAGGATGTACACATCCCCTTCCCGGCGCGCGGTGGCGGCGAGAGCAGCCGCGTCAGAGCCGGCCCCGGGCTCGGTAAGTGCATAGGCGGCGATCTTTTCGCCGCGGGCTTGAGGGACCAGAAACCGCTGCTTCTGCTCCTCTGTGGCCCACTGAAGAAGGCCCAGGCTGTTGAGGCCCACGTGGACGCTCAGCACAACCCGCAGAGAGGAGTCGACCCGTTCCAGTTCTTCGCAGGCGAGCCCCAGGCTGACATAGTCCATTCCCTGTCCCCCGTAGCGGACAGGGATGCAGATGCCCAAGATGCCGAGGTCGGCCATGCGGTGAACGGCCTCGCTGAAGATCTCCTGTTCCCGGTCGTACTCCTTGATGACCGGGGCGACCTCCTTCTCTGCGAAGTCCCGCACCATGCGGGCGATCATTCTGTGCTCTTCTGTGAGGGAGAAGTCCATTTCCTTCAATCACTCCTGTCTCATTGGATCGTAACTGACCAGCGGTCATTATATTCAATGTAGCCAAGGGCGCAAGTACGTCCTACTTGATGGTTACCCGCACCTTGCCACGGGGAGCGTGTATGGCGGAACCTCTCAGCCTGCTCCTGCTCCACGTGCCCGGCGAGTGGTTCAAGGCTGGCGCCGGGAGCTTGGGTAATCACCAGTGTCCTACGGCGTGACGGTCAGAATCTGTCCAACCTCAATATGATAGTCTGGGCCGATCCCGTTTAGTGCTATCACCTCCTCCACCGTCATCCCGAAGCGGCGCGCGATGCGGTAGACAGTGTCGTGGGGCTGGACGTAGTAGCCGTAGTTCCCTTGGGGTGGGGTGACGGGCACCAGGACCATCTCTCCAGCCTGGATCTCGCCAGGGTCGACGATGTCGCTGGCGGCGGCGATGGCCTGGGCGGTCGTGCCGAACCTCAGGCCAACCCGGAAGAGGTTGTCATCTGATCGGAGTACATAGAAGATGCCGCCGCCACCGATCGGGGACGGAGGGGCGAAGACAGTCGGCGCGGCGGTCGCGACTGGCGTCGCCGCTGTCGCTGCCGCCGTGGGCTGCGGGCTGGGCTCAGGTGTGGCATCCCCGCCTGTCACGGTGATCAGCCCGACCGCAAGGGACGTGGCATCGATGGCTCTCCCCTCGGGGTCGTACGTGGCCACACTCTCGAACCTCAGCGGGGAGCCACCCTCTGCCGTGCCACGGATCCTAATGGAAGCGACGACGCCGCTGCCACTCACGCTGCTCCCAGCTTCCTGGGAAACCTGGTAGAAGATTCTTCCGTCATCGATTGCTACCTCGTTGCGGGTGACCTGCACCGGCTCTGGTATCGCGCCTGCCTCAATCTGGACACCTTCCACATCAGGGTCAGCATCCTCCACCTGGAGGTAGTTGGGATTGAAGCTCAGCTCCAAGAGGATGCCGTTTAGCCGCCATGCCTCGTCGATCCAGATCCTGACGGTTTGGGTCTCGCCAACCATGAGATTGAGGGTCGCAGGCTCGAGGTAAATGCTGGGGGGAGATGCAACTCCGGGCGACGGGGTTGGCGGCGGACTCTGTTCGAAGACGACGATGGGGGTCGGGCTGGGCGCTGGCTCGGACGTGCCAGGCGGCGCCTCGTAGACGCCCTCAATGCAGCCGGAGATCAGCACTGTCAGTATCAGTGTCAGCCACTGGAGTGCACGCCTTGTCTGCATGGATCGCCTCCCTATGGGTCTCTCACAGATTGTCGTCAGTCCTGAAGGTCTCGGACTAGTTGTTTCAGAGCTTTGGTCACCCGTCTCCAATCCTCGACGCTCAGTCGTTCTGCCCGTCTGCGCGGGTCGATCCCGGCCTCGTGCAGCGCTCTGGTGACCACCCGGGGACCAAGCCTCAGGCCCGCAGCCAGGCTGTTGTGCAGCTGCTTCCGGCGCTGCGAGAAGCCCGCTCGCACCACTCTGAAGAAGTGCTCCACGTCATCCACCTCTGCTGGCGGCCGTGGATGCAGGTCGATGCGGATCACCGCGGATTCCACATCTGGCGGGGGGTAGAATGAGCCCGGCTTTAGCCGGAGGAGGAGCTCCGGCTGGCCGTAGAAATGGACGCTCACCGCTAGCAGACTCATCCTGCCGTCCCGGGCTACGATTCGTTCCGCAACCTCCCTCTGGACAGTGAGTACCATCCGCTGGGGGGGGACCCGCGCCTCGAGAAGGTGGCGGAGAAGGGCAGAGGTGATCGCGTAGGGGAGGTTGGCGACGACCTTGTAGCGTCTCTCCCCCATCAGGTTCGCTGGGTCAAGGTCCAGGATGTCTCCTTGGACGACGCGGACGTTGGGGCAATCGGCCAGTTCCTCTTGCAGGGCCGCGACCAGCTGCCGATCTATCTCCACCGCCACGACCTCGCCACAGGCTGCTGACAGGGCACGAGTGAGCGTGCCCAATCCTGCTCCCACCTCCAGCACAGCCTCCTCAGGCCCCAACTCCGCCGCAGCGACTATCTGCGCCAATGCGCCCTCGTTCACCAGGAAGTGCTGCCCCAATCTCTTGTGGGGCCGCAGGCCGTAGCGGCGCAGGAGCCTATGGACGCTCTTCATCGGCCCTCGAGGACGTAGTCGATCTGACTGGGCGGCGGCACGGGGGTTAGCAGGTAGACGTCGACCCAGCGATACCACAGCACCAAGTTGCTGTCGTCATACCCGAGATCGATGCGTCGCCCATTGATGGCTCCACCGGTGTCTCCGGCCACGCCTATGCCGTAGCCAGGGACGTAGACGCGGGTGCGCAGCGGGATGACGCGGGGGTCCACGGCGACGATGCCGTGGCGCATTTGCCAGCCCAGCCGGGTGCGCCCATACCAAGGGCTGTCCGGGGAGGTGCCGGCGGTGGACGCGCTGTAGGACGTGGCAAGCATGCGAATGACCCGCCAGTACTCTACTGTTCCCTCCGATGTCTCTATCTCGCGAACTACGATGCGGGTCCCGTAGCCAAAGACCTTGGTGGTGGGCGGAGTGAGGACATACTCGTTCTCCAGCGTGCGTGACACCTCCTGGCCGTTCTCGTTGCGTACCCGCAGCCGCCTCTCAAGTACTCCTGGCGCGCCATCCTGGATCAGCCGCTGATGATCCAGTTCAAGCTCTGGGTCGGGTTGCCATACTACCTCGAAGGGGATTGGTTCCTGCTGTATGAGGAACCGCTCGTTGACACGGACGACCTCAATCGTGGTCTCGTCCGTTATGGGGTGGCTCGATGACGGACGGGTGTAGTCCTTTCCGGTGAGTGCGACGCGGAGGTCGGCCAGCACCTCGCCAACTTGCTCTCGATGGGTGCGGGTCCGGAGCGTGCGGCCATCGACTTGCACGGTTACCGGTTGTGATCGCTCGACGTAGATGTGCATGCCTGCGGAGAGGACCTCTCCCGGCTCAGGTTCAACCCGGTCGGCGAGGTAGAGGACGAGCCCAGCCTCTAGCAGTGCGTCACCGACGGTAGTCGCCGTGGTGTGGAGGACGACCGTGCTGCCGTCTTGGTGGATGGTGACCGGCACAGCACGCTGCACCCGCAGGTGAAGGTGAGGCTCCTCACCCGGCCTGTTCACTTCCTCGGCCGTCACCCGGTCGTGGGGCCCCACCTGAAGGCCTGCTTCAGCCAGTATGCGCTCGGAGGTGCTGGCGTGGCTGCGGACGTGCCATCGTCGCCCATCGGCTTCTATGACCACTGGCCGGGCGCGCGTCACCTCGACCGTCATATCGGGTGTGAGGGGCTCGTCGGGAGGTGGCATCACGATGTCCTCTGGGTGGAGCTCCAACCCGGCGTCCATCAGGAGCGCTCCGACGGTTCTTTGATGGGTGCGCATCTGGTCGGCCTCGCCGTCCACGACGAGGGTGACGGAGGCTAGGCCTGCACCGTACCCAGCAGCCACCCCGCCTATCATCAGGAGGGTGGCTAGGGTTATCAGCCCTCTTGCGAGGGATGGTGGGTTATGCGGCGATTCTTGCCCCACTTGTCTATGTCCCTCGGTGATGCGATATGATGCAATACGGGCGACGGTTGCGCCGCCGCCCGAGCTCCCCATAGTGAACGTGGTGGACGCGCACCCGCCTTCGAACCGCATCATCCGGCTTACCGAGGCCATCCAGCTCCAGCCAGGCACTCCTGCGGCACCCAGGAGGATCTCCTTACCGTTGCTTCCTCCCGGACCTGGCGGGGTTCGGAGGCTCCTGCCGCGCAGGACCCGGCCTTCAACGCCTTTCGACGCCGGCAGTCCCGTCTGAGCAAGCCCTTGGGAAGGAATTCGACCCCGCTATGGCGGATTGCGGGTAGAAGGCACCGCCAGTTCCCCGTCTAGCACGTCCACCACGTTGATACTACCTTGAAGATTGGGATTTGTCAACCTCGGCTGGGAGATTGGCCAACGGGGGGCTTGCCTCTGACCAACTCCCGACCTTGTGTTTCCTCACCGCCGCCTGCGGTGCGAGGGGGTGGGGGCGCTGGACTGAGAGTGGGGTATCGTCTGCTCGGGGCCGTACGGCGGCGGCTGGCTTGTGCCACGCAACTCCGGCGAGACTACTCCTCCAGGTCACCCCCGATGACCCGCCGGGGGCGACCTGCGCTCTTCTGCGGGCCCACCAGACCCATGTCCTCGAGCTGTTCCATCAGACGGGCAGCGCGGGGGTAGCCCACGTGCAACCGTCTCTGGAGATAGGACGTGGTGATTGTGTTGCGCCTCCGGACCAGCCTTATCGCCTGCTCGAGGAGTTCTTCCTCCTCCTCGTCGAGCTCGTCAACACCTCCGTCGTCGGCGGACCCTCTCAACATGGACTCCCAGGGGGCTTGGGAGGGCCAGCCTGGAGTTTGCCGCTTCCAGGCGTCTACGATCCGCTTGATCTCCAGTTCATCCACATAGCATCCCTGAATGCGGACCGGATGAGTCGCGTCGGACGGGAGGTAGAGCATGTCGCCGTTGCCCAGCAGGTCCTCTGCGCCCGGGATGTCGAGGATGACCCGCGAGTCGACCTGGCTCGCTGTGGCGAAGGAGATGCGGGCCGGGAAGTTGGCTTTGATCAGGCCGGTCACCACGTCGGTGCTGGGTCGCTGGGTGGCAAGCACCAAGTGTATGCCGGTAGCGCGCGCCATCTGAGCGATCCGACAAATGGTCCGTTCGGTCTGCTCCGGCGCCAGCATCATCAGGTCCGCCAACTCGTCGACGAGGACTACTATGCGTGGCAGGCGCTTCTCGGGTTGGCGTTGGAGCACCATCTCATTATAGTCATCCAGATTGCGGGCGCCCAGAGAGGAGAACCTCTTGTACCGCTCGTCCATCTCGTGTGCCACCCACAGCAACACGCGCGTGACGCGTTCGAGCTCGTACTCGGTGTGTCCAAGCAGGTGTGGCAGGCCGTTGAAGTGCACCAACTCGACCATCTTGGGATCGATCATCACCATCCGCAGTTCATCCGGGTAGTTTGTCAGCGCCAGGCAGGTGGCCAGGGACTTGATGCAGACCGACTTGCCGGAGCCGGTGGTCCCGGCGATGAGCAGGTGGGGCATCAGTCCCAGGTCGGCCACGATCGGCTTGCCCGCCACGTCCTTTCCGAGTGCTATGGTCAAGGGCGGCCCCAGCCCGCGGAATTCCTCGCTCTCCATTACTGAGCGAAGGGTGACTAGGTTGACCCCTTCATTTGGGACCTCGATTCCTACGACAGGTCGACCGGGCACGGGGGCCTCGACACGCAGAGAGGGAGCGGCCAGTGCTAACGCGAGGTCATCGGAGAGGGATTTGATTTGACTGACTCGTACCTTCTTGGACCGTCCTCGGCTCCCGGATCGTTCGGTGAAGCCTGGGGAGACGCCGAACTGGGTCACCGTCGGGCCACGCCGCACCTCCACTACCTGCACTGGTAAACCGAATTGGCCAAGGGTCTCCACGATGATGCGGCTCTTCTCCCTCACCTCCTCATCGCTCATTTCGGTTCCCTCTACATTCTCAAGCAGATCCAGGGGGGGCAATTCGAGCTCGCCCTCGAACGCTGCCGCCGTGAGTGGGATGGGCTCTGCACTAGGTGGCGAGACGGAACGTGACGGGACTGTGGGGCTGGGTTGAGGGGAGGTCACCCGCTCTTGCTCTGAGCGGGAAGCCGCGGTGTGACTTCTTGTGGGTTTCCTGGTCGGTTGTCTTCTTCTGGACCGCGTCGTCTCATCAACCCGACGGGTGGTGGATTGGCGACGGGGTCTGGTTCTCTGGGAGTGCCGACGGACCTGCTGAAGCCAACTCCTGAGCCCGCCCAGCGTCACATCGAAGGTGAGACCAATGCCCAACGCCAGGATCACTGTCAACAGCGCGCCGGCTGCGAGAGGGCCCACGTATAGGCTCAGGGAGTAGGAGAGGGCCCAACCGACCAGCCCGCCGCCCGATCCACTCTCGACCAGCCCCCAAGGGGCAGCTCGACCAGCGATAAGGTGTGTCAGGCTCAGAAGACTGAAGAAGATCACCTCCAGTCCCACCACCGGCCGCCATCGCCAGCTGACCGGTCGATCCAGGTTGTGCTGGAGGATCAGGAATCCGGCTGCACCGATGGCGACGGTGATCGGCATGACTCCCCAGCCAAAGAGGAACTGGAGAACTTGGACCCAAGCATTCGTCCAGCGGCCAGAGGTGAGGTTCGAGAGCGTCAGAGCTGTGAGAATAGCCAACACCATGAGCAGAAGAGCTGCGGCTTGCTGGACCAGCGGGTTCTTGACCCAAGCCCACCACTCGTCGGGGCCATTCGTACTACGTCGTGTGTGGAACCGCGTGTGGTATCTCCTCCGTTTGGCCATTTTGCTGCCTCTCACCTCGTACGGCTCTATCGGGTCTGCGCTTGACTATGGGGACGATCCTTCGAAGTTATGACGGTTGATGTACTCGTCCTATTCCTCGCTGGGTATTGTCGGTCCTTCTGGCTCTGGTGCCTCGACCGAGGGGGCCCTGCGCAGGCTAAGCCCCAGGCGCCGCCGCTCGCCGTCCATGTTGATGATCAAGGCCTGCACCGTGTCTCCCTCTTGGACGACGTTGCGGGGGTGAAGGAAATTCCCCTCCGCCAGTTCTGAGACGTGGATCAGTCCCTCTAGCCCCTTCTCGACCTCAGCGAACGCTCCGAAGTTCACCACGTTCGTGATGAGTCCCTCAACGACTTGGCCTACCTCGTAGTCCCTCTCGAGGGTCTCCCAAGGATCCGGTTGCGTGCGCTTGATGCTCAGCCCCACCCGACCGCGTTCGCGATCCACGTTGAGGATGTAGACGTCAATCTCTTGACCAGGATGCAGCGCGTCCGAGGGGTGGTTCACTCGTCCCCACGAGATCTCTGAGATGTGAATCAACCCTTCCACACCTTCCCCCAGATCCACAAAGGCGCCGAACGAGCGGATGTTGGTCACACGGCCTTTGCGAATCTCGCCGGGAGTCAGCTGCTTGAGGAAGGCCTTTCGTCGGTTCTCGTCCGAGCGAGTTGCCCTTTCGGAGAGGACAAGCCGCCTTCGCTCTGGGTCTACCTCTATGACCTTCAGCTTAAGGCACCGCCCCATCTGCGCCCGCAGGCTCCTCTCACGTTCCTCCTCGCGCAGAAAAGGATCGAGGTCTTCCAGGTGCGAGGCTGGGACGAATCCTTGACGTCCGTTCCATTCAACCAGCAGTCCACCGCGGTTGAAGCCCACGACAGGAAGTTCAAGCACCCTTTCTTCCCTCATTATCTTCATAGCTTCTGTCCATCCGTGACCCGAATGACCATCGCTAGAAAATGCAGGCTCTTCCTCCATGATTCCCAACTTCAGTCCCTCCCAAACCTTCTGCGGTGGAGCCGGGGGGGCGGGAGTCTCTCTCTGTTCTCCCTCTTTGATCAGGGTTTCCCAGTACTCTTCCTCCAAAGGTCTATTAGGTGGTGAAAACTCGCTCATGGTTCCTCCCAATCACTGGTCGTAGAGGAGTAGTCGGGTGGTTGATCAACCCGAATTGTCAGACGAGGCTGCCTCGTTTCTCTGCTCTTGGTGCTCCATCTCGGCTAGCACGCGTGCTACCTCTTCAACAGCAAGGCGCTGTTTCCGATACAGGTTGGATTCGCTCATTGCCAGACGCATAGCGACGTCTCGCACTTTGTATCCTCGAAGGAATTTCAACTCCAGGATGTTGTACAGCAGCCACTCGGCGGCGGTCATACTGCGATCGCCCTCTGGCCGCAGCCGCTCAATGGCTTTCTGCAGCACTGCGCGCAGGCCGTTCACCATGCTGCCGTGCTCCTCTGATGCCTGTTCGACCACCTGCAGGCTGAGGAGTGGACTGTGTGTCAGGTTGGGGCCGCCCCAATAGTGGGAGAGTGCGTCTCTCACCCAACGGGCGAAGTTAGGGTCTCCCAAGAGATCGGTCAGGCTCTCCAGCGCCGGATCGCCTTCGTAGCGGAGGAGGCTCCGGCGGCGCTGGATATCCTCAATCTGAGGCATGATGTGCTGCAGGGCGGTGAAGAGACTCTGCTGTATGCGTCGGTCCTCCAGTGCTGCCTCGACCTGAGTGACCAGGGTGGTCAACCCCTCTTCCTCTTCCTCCGAGAGATCGGGCACCGTGGCCCGCGCTGTCACCCCGAGGACGCCGGTCACTGCCCCATCGGAGCGGGCGCGGAGTGGGAGCAGCCAATAGGAGTCCCAAGCGAAGAAGTCGCCCTGCCGCCGCAGGTATCTAGGTGGATTTCCCTCAGCGATGGCCTCCAGAGTCTCCCCCGATGGCGGCTTCCCGTTCGCTTCTAGTGGTCCCGCCACCGCTGCAAGCTGAGGTCGATCTTCATCTATCACCGCCACGAACGCGGTGGGGGTCCGTAGCAGATCGCACACGGCTGTCAGCACGTTTTCCAGGAACTGGTGGAGG
>JASFWK010000162.1:0-4101 GCA_050049355.1 Anaerolineae bacterium
TCCAAGCCTCCCGCAGCGGGCAACGTCCACTTCCATACACCCCAACGTGCTCGGGAGCTTGCTCAACATCGCCATTGGCCTGGCGATACCGCAGCTCTTCACGCGCCGACCGGTCATCCGACGCGGTTACCTGGTTCCCATGCTGGGTGTAATGGGCCTCTGCCTGGGGCTAACCTTCTCCCGAGGTTCACTGGTCGGCGTGGGAGTCGCATTGATGGTGGTGGCTGCTCTGCGGTATCGGAAACTATGGTGGATTCTATTGGCCGCGGTGGCCGTGCTGCTTCTGCTGCCCCAGACACAGGACTACGTGGCTCACTTCGTGGCCGGGCTGCGCAGGGAGGACCTGGCGACGAAGATGCGACTGGGCGAGTATAAGGATGCGTTCATCCTCATCGGTCGGTACCCGATTCTGGGGGTGGGTTTTGCCGGTTCACCGGACGTGGATACCTACATCAATGTCGCCAGCGTCTACCTACTCATCGCAGAGGAGATGGGGTTGGTGGGGCTGACCAGCTTCCTGATCGTGATAGCCACCTTCCTCGCGCGCTTCTGGCGGAGCCGAACAGCTGCCACACAAGACGAACGGCTGCAGCCGCTCTGGTGGGGGTTGCACACAGCTGTGATAGGAGCGCTGGTGGGAGGCATCTTCGACCACTACTTCTTCAACCTGGATTTCCACCATTCGGCCACGCTCTTCTGGCTGATGGTGGGGCTGGCAGCAGCGGCGACGGAGATGGTCCAAGGTCGAAACAACCAGGAAATGGGCTCACTTGCCCCGCGGTAGCCAAGAAACGCAAATTCGTGATATTCGCCTTCACACCACTATTCCCGCCCCTCCTCTGACTGTGTGATCCGGAACTCTCCTTCGATCACCTCCCCTGGCTGCCATTCCTCAACCCTCACCCCTAGCTCCATCAGGTGCTCCCGCACCAGATGGCTTGGACAGAGCACGATGAACAGCTTGATCGCCAACAAGAGCAGGGCCAGGTCGTCCAGCTGCCCCAGTCCCAGGACAAAGTCCGGAAGGATGTCCACGGGGATGAGAATGTAGACAAGGACCACCGGGAGAATCAGCTTGGGCAGTACCGGCACCCGACGATCCCAGAGAAGCCGCCAAGCCAGACGGGCCTGACGGACCACTTCCCATAACCAGGCAAAGGGGAGACTCGATAGGCGTTTGCTCATTCGTTCACTCCTTGTATGGGAGAATTATAGCGCCTCCGGAGGAATTGGCAACGCTCCCTTGTGGTCGGACACCGCCCGGGCTATAATCTTCATCAATGCGCACGCTGGAGCAACACCTCATCCGATGCAGTGCCCCACGTTTGGAGGCTATCGCCAGGCTGTGGGGAATGGAACTACCCCGGGGTCGACGCCGTGAGGTAGCATCCGCCCTTGCGGGGTGGATGGCCGACCCGGACGAGGTCACCGCTGTGTGGGAGACACTGCCGAAGATGGAGCAGCGAGCTTTAGCAGATCTCCTCTCATCCGGTGGGCGCATGCCCTGGCGAACTTTCACCCGACGCTGGGGAGAGGTCCGGACGATGGGACCCGCACGCCTGGACCGGGAGCGGCCCTGGGAGCAGCCGGTCTCGTCCGCCGAAGCGCTGTGGTATCGAGGGATGTTCTTCCGTGACCTCGAAGAAGATCGCGATGGCCTGCGGGAAGTTGCCGTGGTGCCCAATGAGCTGCGCCGGGCTCTACCCTCTCCTCCATCTCCTGCCCTGCGTCCGTCCGCTGCGCCCGCTCCTCGCTACCCGTACCCGGCCAGCGATGCACTGCTGGACGATGGGTGCACGCTGCTGGCCTACCTCCAGAACCACCAGGTGAAGCCCGATACGGAGAGGAAATGGCCAGCGCAACATGAGGCAGCACTGCTCCGTCGTTTGAGAGATCCCGCCCAGTGCCGATTGGCCCTACTGCGTCACCTGGCAAGGCGGTTGGGTTGGCTCTACACCGTCTCCAGCGGTCACCTGCGCCCGGAGCCCGAGTCGGCCACCCATTGGCTCCAGGCCCCCGCTCAGGAACAGCGACAGGCTCTCGCCGCTGCCTGGCGAGATGATCCCACCTGGAACGACCTCTGGCGCGTTCCCAGCCTGCGCGCCGACGACACTGGCTCCTGGTACAACGACCCCCTGCGCGCCCGCCGGGCGATCCTGCATCACTTGACCGCCTGCCAGGTTGGAAGTTGGTACTCCCTTGATGACTTCGCCGCCGCCGTCAAGGAGTGCGACCCCGACTTCCAACGGCCGGATGGAGACTACGACAGCTGGTACATCCGAGATGCCTTCACCGGTGAGTACCTGAGCGGCTTTGACAGTTGGGAGGCGGTGGAGGGAGCACTCATCCGCTACCTGATCACCCGGCCGATGGCCTGGCTGGGGCTGATGGATCTGGGCGCGGAGCGCGAGACGGGTCCGGTTGTGACCTTTCGCCTTTCCAACGCCGGAGCGACCTTTCTGGAGCTGATGGAGCCCCAACCAGTGGCAGAGTCATCCCCGTTGACCGTCCGATCGGACCTGACGATCCTGATTCCCCCTGCCAGGCGGTACGAGCGATTCCAGTTGAGCCGAGTGGCCGACTGGGTCCACACCGGCGACCCCTACGTCTACAGGCTGACTCCCGCCTCACTGACTCGGGCACGCCGACAGAGCATCTCGACACAGCGGGTTTGGGACTTCCTGGAAAGCGAGTCGCAAGAGCAGCTCCCCGGCTCACTCCGGCGAGCACTGACCCGCTGGGAGGAGCGAGGAGCGGAGATCCAGCTGGAGCGAGGGGTGCTGCTGCGCGTGCGGGACGAGAGACTCCTGCGACGCCTGACCAAATCGCCGGCCACCCGGCGATTTGTCGCCGAGGTAATAGGGCCGAAGGCAGCGCTGATCGCCCCCGCCGATTGGCCCCGACTGGCGCGGGCGCTGGTCGAGGAGGGGCTGCTGCCGGATGTGCTTGGGCTGGGGGAAGAATGCGAGATATAGTGCTGAGAGGATTCAGGGCTCGCTTCGGAAGGGAGCCAGCCGTGATCGTGCGGGCGCCGGGGCGGGTGAACCTGTTGGGAGGTCACACCGACTACAACGAGGGATTCGTGTTGCCGGCGGCGATCGATCGGGCAGCCTGGGTGGCAGCGGCCCCCCGCAAAGAGCCGAAGGTCCATATAGTCGCGCTGGATCTGGGAGAGGAGGCGGTCTTCCCACTCACCCCTGTCCCCCCTCGGGAAGGAAATTGGGCCGACTACCCAAGAGGGGTAGCCTGGGCGTTGGAGCAGCGCGGCCTGCACCTTACGGGCATGGAAGCAGCGCTGACCTCAGACGTACCAGTAGGGGCAGGGCTTTCATCCTCAGCCGCCGTAGAGGTGGCCCTAGCCTGGGCATGGCGGGCGCTCTCAGACCTCGACCTGGGGCGGACAGAGCTTGCGCTCGCCTGTCAGCGGGCGGAGAATGAATACGTGGGCGTTCGCTGTGGAATCATGGACCAGATGGCAGCACTCTGGGGAAAGACAAGGCACGCACTTCTGCTCGACTGCCGCACCCTGGAGGTCGAGGCGGTGCCGCTCCCGGCGGGAACCGTCATCGTGGTGGCGGATACGCGCGTGCGCCGGGAGCTGGCGTCGTCGGAGTACAACCGCCGTCGCCAGGAATGCGAGGAAGCGGTGCATATCCTCTCCAACCACTTGCCCCGCATCCGTGCGCTACGCGACATCTCAGCTGCGGACCTTGCGCGCCTGGACCACCACCTCCCGCAGCCCCTGCGAAAGCGTGCCCGCCACGTGGTGATGGCCAACGCGCGCGTCCTTTCGGCAGTGGAGGCACTGCGAGAGGGCGATCTGAAGAGCTTTGGAGACGCGATGTGCCGCTGCCACCGGAGCTTGCGTGATGACTACGAGGTGAGTTCACCCGAGTTGGACCTGCTCACGAAGGCCGCCCAGAAGGTGCCGGGGTGCTATGGGGCGCGGCTCACGGGGGCGGGCTTCGGGGGATGTGTGGTAGCGCTAGCAGCTGAGGATGCCACTGACGAACTGGCCAGGCAGATGAAGCAAGCCTACCAGAGCCGCTTCGGCTACTCCCCCTCGGTCATCGTCTGTCAGGCCTCAGACGGCGTCGGGGT
>JASFWK010000062.1:0-10934 GCA_050049355.1 Anaerolineae bacterium
GGAGACAGAAGAGGGATGGACCGTCCCGGCAATGAACCTGCGCACCCTAACCTATGACATGGCACGAGCCGTCTTCCGCGCCGCCCTGGCCCGCGACGTGGGCGCGATGATCTTCGAGATCGCTCGTTCTGAGATCGGATACACCGATCAGCGCCCGGCGGCGTACACCGCCGCCGTCATCGGAGCAGCGATCCGTGAGGGATATCGAGGACCTCTCTTCCTCCAGGGGGATCACTTCCAGGTAAGCGCCAAGAAGTACGCCACCGACCCCAAACGGGAGTTGGAGGCAATAGAGGACCTGATCCGAGAGGCCATCGCGGGCGGGTTCTTCAACATCGACATAGACACCTCTACCTTGGTGGACCTGAGCCAGCCGACAGTGGAGGAGCAGCAGCGGACCAATTTCGAGGTGTGTGCTGGTTTCGCCCGCCTCATCCGGGAGCTTGAGCCGGAGCGGGTGACCATCTCCATTGGCGGCGAGATCGGCGAGGTGGGCGGCAAGAATTCCACAGAAGAGGAGCTGCGGACCTTCATGGATGGCTTCGCCGAGGTGCTCCCTGGGGAGATGGCGAGCCTGAGCAAGTTAAGCATACAGACCGGCACCGTCCACGGCGGGGTGGTCCTGCCTGACGGAAGTCTGGCGCAGGTCAAGATCGATTTCGACACCCTGGAGCGCTTGAGCCGGGTTGCCCGGCAGGAGTACGGAATGGCTGGCGCGGTCCAGCATGGCGCCTCCACGCTCCCGTCGGAGGCCTTCCACAAGTTTGCCGAAGCTGGCGCCTGCGAGGTTCACCTGGCGACCGGATTCCAGAACATCATCCTGGATCATGCGCTCTTCCCTGGCGAGCTGCGGGAGGAGATCTACGCTCACATCAAGGAGGCCCATGCTGACAAGTGGAAGGAAGGACAGACCGAGGAGCAGTTCCTCTACAAGAACCGCAAGAGAGGCCTGGGACCGTTCAAGCGGGAGCTGTGGGAGCTGCCAGAGGAGGTTCGAGGCGAGACGGGCAAAGCTCTGGAGAAGCAATTCGGTTTCCTCTTCGAGGAGCTTGGGGTAGAGAGCACAACTGGGATGGTCGCGAGTTTCATCCGACCGCCCGAGATTCACAAGACTCCGGCCGACTTCGGATCGGAAGCGGAGCTAGAGATCAGCGAGGGATTGGCGGACTGATGCGGGCACGGTAGGGGCGCGGGCGCCGCTTGCGCCCCTACTCAGCATACACGCCCCGGTATTCCTCAGGCAGCAGAGCGGCGATGCGGTACATAGCCATGTCCGTGTATTCGCGCAGTTGGCGACCGCGCACCCGGCCGCTCTCCGGCAGCCGGAACGGCTCTCCGATCGCGACTCGCACGTCGGTGCGCCGCAGCCTAGTGAGGTTGTACTTGACCTTCTCTGTCCCGCTAAGTCCCACCGGAAGGATCGGCACGTCAGCCCGGGTCGCCAGGTAGGCGACTCCAGTCTTTGCTCGCTGGAGGCAGTAATCCCCCCGGGCCCGCGTCCCCTCCGGGGCCAAGCCAAGGACCCCTCCTTGCTGCAGCACTCTCAGCGCCTGCCGCAGCGCCTGGCGGTCCACCTCCCCCCGCTGTACCCAGATGACCTCCGCCATTGCCAAGATCGGGCCATAGATGGGGTTGTACTTGTGCTTGGCAGCGCCCAGCGCTCGGACCTTGTGCGGGCTGACGATCAACAGGACCGCTGTATCGAAGACGGAAAGGTGGTTGGTTACGGCGATGTACGGCCCCTGATCGGGGAAGTTCTCCCGACCTACCACTTCCACTCGCATCAGAAGTGGCGTCAGAACCCTCACAATGGCCTTCAAGACCCCCTGCATATCATCCTCCTGGCTGTTCCTCTTCTTCCTCAGATGTTGGAGCACGTCCAATAGCGGTGACGGCGAAGTCGGCGGGCGGGTCGCCATGGGCAGTGATACGCAAGCGGAAAGAAGCCGACGCACCAGGAGCCAGTCCCTCCCCCACGTCCAGCGTCTGCTGGCGAACGCCGGTCACGCGTCCGTCATCAGCATAGGTGGTCACGGCAACTACGACGTCCGCTGCCGTTCGTGACGGATCCCCATTGCGCACCGATCCGGAGACCTCGAACTGCGGTCCAGACGAGGCACCAGCTTCCTCCTCCACAATGATGGGGATGTACCCTTCCGTCAGGGCGGCGGCGTACTCTCCCCGCAGAATCTCCACCTGGTGGCTGGCAAAATCCGGCGGCGGGGAGAGAAAAAGGATGCCAAAGGGAGCCCGGTCGAAGGGGGCCGTACCAGAGGGAAGGAGGATATCGGAGGCAGCGAAGGCGTTCCCCTGAATCAGAGCTTCCCCTTGGCGGTTGAACAGAGTCACCTGGACCTGCACATTGGTCAAGGTGTAGGGAGTGGTGTTGACCACCTCCCCCAGGCACCACAGACTACCCACGGGGGTCTGGTAGAAGCCAACCCCTTGATGACCAATAGGCAGCGGGGTAGGCGTTGGAAGGAGTAAGTCAGGCTGATCCTCCATCTCCTCCTCGCCGGTGGGGATGACAAGCTCCTGCCCGACCTGGAGGAGAAGAGGATTCTCGATCCCGTTTGCAGCCCGCAGCGCCTCGACGCTCACGCCGTAGGCAGCGGCGATGGCTCCCAGGGTCTCCTGCTCTTGGATGACGTGGATGATAGGCGTAGGCGTAATGGTAGGGGCAGGAGTGGCGGGAGTGGGTTGGAAGGGTGCGGTGGCCATCGGCTGCGAAGCTGCAGTCGGGCTGGCGGCCGACGAGGGCGATGCCGTCTGCGTCCCCGTCTCTGGTGTGATGACACCCCCGCAGCCACTCAGAAACACCAACAGAGCGGCCCAGATTGTGTTAGCGACTCTCTTTCTCTTCAATCTCGACCTCTTGTGAGCCAAAGGAATGACGAATCCAGATTATACCATATCAGTGGATGTACGCTAGTATCACACCCAGGATGACCGCCCATGTTCTGGTCAGTGCTCGATCGTCTGGGCTCTCCACGTCTCGGCGGTGAGATAAGCCCGATCATCAGAAACACTTCTCTTGCACTCCCCACCGCCGGGGGTATAATCGGGGAACGGAGGACTACAATGCTAGTGAGAAACGTCATGACCCGCGATCCCATCACCGTCCGACCAGACAGTGACCCTCTTGCAGCGTTGGCGCTCTGCAAGAGCGGAGAGTTCGGTAGACTGCCGGTCGTGGATGAGGATGGACGGCTGCTGGGGATCGTCACCGAACACGATCTGCGCCTCTTCCTCTCCACCGCGCCGTCGCCCGGCGTGATGAAGCGTCAGCATCGAGTGCGCCAGATTATGCACTCCCCGGTGATCACTGTGCCGCCCGAGTGCCCGCTGGAGGAGGCCGCCCGCCTGATGATCAGGTACGACGTCGGTGGACTCCCGGTGGTGGACGATAGGAGGCGAACAGTGGGCATTATCACCCGCTCCGATATCTTCGCCCAGTTCGCCGAGGCGCTGGGAGCCGGAACCTACTCAATACGAGTCACCGTCCAGGTGCCAGATCTGCCAGGGGAGCTGGCGAAACTCGCCCAGCGAATCGCCGAGGTAAGTGGCAACATCTGTTCAGTGATCTCCCACCGCCCTGAACAAGCCGGATCACTGAACCTCACCCTGCGGGTGGAGGGAGTGCAGCGCAATGTGCTCATGGAGGCCATCCGCGCCGACCCAGAGGTGAGGGTCTTCAACCTGTGGAAGAGGAATACCGAAGAGGAGGAATGAGCCGATGCGCTGGCTCTTCCGCCCTGTGACCAGGGGCCGGGTGACTCTCCTGGCAGCGGTCTTGATCCTCCTGACCGCCTGCAGTTCCGCAGGAAGGGAGGACCCCCGCGCGGCCGGAGATATGCGCCCGCCCTCGGAAGCCACGCCACCTTCCCAGGAACTCCTGCTGCCGGGGGAACCGGTGGAGGGTGAATTGGGGGAGGGAATGACCGACCGCTGGGTCTTCGCCACGGCAGGAGGCAAACTGGCGACGGCCGAGATTTGGTTTCGCCCTGCCACCGCCTCAGGGCCGGAGGCAGAAGTGGAAGCGACGTTGATCGGTCCCGACGGGGTGACACTCTCCCAGGAGGGGGGCACCGTCACTCTGCCGCCCTATCTGGTGGAGCAGGAACTGCCCCAGACCGGCTCGTACCTTCTACGGCTGACGGCTCGCTCTGGCCATCCAGGGCGGTATACTCTCCTAATCACCCTCTCCGACGAGCGGCTGCTGACCCGGCCTGAGGTCTATACCGGCACTCACCTCTCCGGCAGCCCGCCGGTAGGCGGCGAGGGCGGGCTGGGAGATAGTTGGGGCTTCATCTGGCCCAGCCCACAGAGGGCCATCTCCGGCTGGTACTTCCACGATCCGGAGAACCCCACCCACGCCGGGCTGGACATCGCCGCCGATCTGTACGATCCCCTCTTCTCAACGGCCGACGGCAGTGTCTCTTTTGCCGATTCCTCGAGAGGCTATGGGAATCTGGTAATCATAGACCACGCCGACGGCTGGCAATCCTGGTATGCCCACCTCTCTCGGATCTCTGTGGCAGTGGGGCAGGAGGTGGAGCAGGGAGAGATCATCGGCGCAGCCGGAAGCACCGGCTACTCCAGCGGCCCGCACCTCCACTTCGAACTGCGCCACGAGGGAGGACCGCTGGATCCACTGGTCTATCTCCAATGATCCACAAGCAGAGCCACACTGCCAGTGCCGTTAGTCCTCTTGACATCCAGGATCCCGCCTGGTCACACTGACCATCAGCGGGACGCGGAGCACTTGACATCAACAGGCTATGAAGAGAGAGAACAACGACTGCGAAGTAAGTTCTGAACCTACCGTGGAGGAGATCTTGGCAGAGGCGGAACGACGTCGAGCAGCCAGGCAATCTTCTCAGGCAGCGCAAAGTGAGAAAGCCGCCCAGGTATCTCCAGCGGAACGTCATCTAGTCGCGGGGACCAGCCATCTCATCTTCTGGTTCGCAAAGCACTGGCTGGCCATATTCAACCTGCTGGCCTTCCTCTACGTGGGACTGCCGTTCCTGGCGCCGCTCCTGACGCACCTGGACATTGAGGGGCCAGCACGGATCATCCACGCCATGTATCGCCCTCTCTGCCATCAGTATCCCTTCCGGTCCTGGTACCTCTTCGGTTCCCAGTTGACCTACACGCAGGAGGAGCTAAGCCGGTTGGTGGGCCCGGAAGCTCTGGTCGCCCACGGCTACATCGGGGACGCGACCCTGGGCTTCAAAGTGGCCCTCTGTCAGCGAGATACCGCCATCTATGGGACCATCTTCCTTGCCGGGTTGGTCGACGCGCTGATCCGTCGGAAACTGCGTCCCCTACCCCTCTGGGCCTATCTCCTGCTAGGCGTCGCCCCCATAGGGCTGGATGGAGGCATCCAGGTCCTTTCGTACGCCCTCCCTCTCCTGTTTCCCTCGGCCTCGATCCAGCCGCTGGAGAGCACCCCCCTGCGGCGGGTGGTTACGGGAGCCCTGTTCGGCCTGGCAACAGTCTGGCTGGCTTATCCCTACATCGAGGAATCCGCCTCGGAGGTTCTGGAGACGATGGAGCAGCGGTTCGGTTGGAGGACGTGACGAGCAATGGACGTCATCACGGTCCTGCTGGCGGATGATCACGCGGTAGTGCGAGAAGCAACGGCCGAGGTGGTGGACCACCAACCCGATATGTCCGTGGTAGGTCAGGCGGGGACCGGCGAGGAGGCGGTGGCGCTGGCCCGCGCACTTCAGCCGGACATCGTGGTGATGGACATCGCGATGCCCCGACTCAACGGGCTGGAGGCTACACGCCAGATCGTCGCGAAGTGCCCCGGATGTCGCGTGCTGGTGCTCACAGCCCACGAGGAGAAGCAACACATCGTTCAACTGCTGGAGGCAGGCGCAGTGGGGTATCTTCCCAAGACGGTGGGACTGGATGAGATGCTGGACGCCATTCGCACCGCCGTGGAAGGCAAGGCGGTCCTCCCGCCGTCGATCGCCAGCGTGGTAGTGCGCCATATGGCGGGGAACGAGCAGCTCGAAGAGGCGCGGCAGCCCCTGACGGACCGCGAACTCGAGGTGCTTCGATTGGCAGCTCAAGGAATCACCAACTACGACATCGCCCAGCAACTCTACATCAGCGTACGCACTGTAGAGGCGCACCTGACCCACATCTACAACAAGCTAGGGGTCAGCTCACGCACCGAAGCGGTAGTCTACGGCATTCAGCAGGGTTGGATAGAGCTCTAGGGTACGCCTGAGCGGCCTTCACAGCCGAAGACCCGTTCGGGAGGAAGGGAGGAGTTCCAGATGATCTTGAATATCCTTAAGATAGCTGCGGCGATAGGCACGATCGCGACGGGAGCGATCTCTCTGATCCGGCCCAGGTCGGTAAGGGGGTTCACCGGCTTGAACCCTGACGGACCGCGCGGCATCACCGAGATCAGGGCCGTACTGGGTGGCTTCTTCATCGGGCTGGGAGCCGCAACGCTGATCCTGAACGTATCCGCTGCGTACCAGACACTTGGTATCGCCTACCTCGTCGTGGCGGCCGTGCGGATCGTATCGATGCTCATTGATGGATCAATCGAGTCATCCAACATCATCAGCGTGGTGTTTGAGGTCGTCTTCGGCGTCATCCTCGTCCTCTAGAGAACCGATTCTAACCTGCGGCGTACGTGGGAGACAACGGTCAATGAGGAAATCCCTGCGGCTCACGCTGGCGGCGGTGGGACTTCTGCTGATCGCTCTTCTCATCGGCCCCTTTCTGATCCCTGTCCCTCCCCTGGAAGACACGGTCCCGCCGGAGCAGCTGGCAGATCCAGATAGCCAATTCGCCACCATCGAGGGGTTGAGGATCCACTACAAGACCGCTGGCGAAGGGGAACCGACGTTAGTCCTGCTGCACGGCTTCGGCGCCAGTCTCTTCTCCTGGCGCGAGGTGATGGAGCCGCTGGCCGAGATGGGCACCATCGCCGCCTTCGACCGCCCGGCCTTCGGTCTCACCGAGCGTCCCTTACCCGGCGAGTGGACGGGCGAAAATCCCTACAGCCCAGAATTCCAGGCCAGGCTCACGGTAGGGATGATGGAGGCTTTGGGGGCAGAAGAAGCGGTCCTGGTGGGGAACTCCGCCGGCGGCACCCTGGCTGTTCTTACAGCCCTCAGCTATCCGCAGCAGGTGTCGGCGCTGGTGCTGGTCGATCCGGCCATCTACTCAGGCGGCGGCTCTCCGACCTGGATCCTCCCCCTGCTTCGCACGCCGCAGATGCGCCATCTGGGGTCGCTGATCGTGCGCTCCATCCGCAGGTGGGGCGAGGACTTCGCCGCCTCTGCCTGGCACGACCCCTCCAGAATCACGCCCGAGGTTTGGGCCGGCTACACGAAGCCCCTGCAGGCAGAGAATTGGGACCGGGCGCTCTGGGAGCTCACCATCGCCAGTCGCTCGTCGAACCTGTCCAATCGACTGGACGAAATCACGATGCCAGTCCTGGTGATCACCGGCGATGACGACCGCATCGTGCCTCCGGAGCAGAGCATCCGTCTGGCCGACGAGCTGCCCAACGCCGAGCTCGTGGTCATCCCGAACTGCGGCCACCTACCCCACGAGGAATGTGCCGAGCCGTTCTTGGAGGCGGTGAGCGCTTTTCTGGACAGGCTTCCGTGAGTTCGAAGCGGGCCAGAGAGGATTGCGAGAACCCCATCGAACGCCGGCCCGGTTCAACTATCCCCCGCCGCGCAGTATGCCCCAGATCTCCCGCAAGGTGGGACGCTTACCGTAGATGAGCAGCCCCACACGAAATAACTTTGTCCCGATCCAGAGCGCCGCTGGGATAGAAAGCAGCAGAACCACGATGCTGCCCACTAGATCCACCCAAGGCACCTCTGCCAGCGACAGCCGCAGGATCATCATCGTCGGCGCGGTGAGGGGGAAGAAACTCAACACACGGGCCAGGAGCGCGTTAGGGGCAGTGAAGAGGAAACTGCCGATCATGAGCGGTACGGCAGCGAAGGCCGAGAAGATACCCGCCAACTGCTGACTCTCCCGCATGGTCGTGCCCAGCGCCCCCACGCCTGCCATCAGGACGGCATACACGGTGAATCCCAGCAGATAGTAGACCGTCCCCAAGATCAGTAGGCGCGTGGGGATAAGGACCGCACCAACGACGGCCAGCAGAGCCGCCGCCCCACCGCTGAAGCCCACCGCGCTCAGCACCCAGATCAGAACCTGGGTCAACCCCAGGGCACCCAACCCCGCCACCTTCCCCGCCATCAACTCCATCGGCTGGAGCGAGGAGACGATGATCTCGACCACTCGGCTCTCCTTCTCCTCAGCCACGCTCTGCAGCAGGTAGCCCGACGAGAAGAATATGGTCATCATCAGGAAGAGCGACAGGATGTAGGGAACGACGAAGGTGAAGAGAAACCCCAGGGACCCCCCTCCTCGCTCCTGGCCGCCGCTCGAGATGACGCGGGACTCCGTAACGAGCGGATGGACAGTACGCTGTCGGAGCGTCGCATCCACGTGGTCGGCCAGCAGGTGATCGACGAAGAAGGCCCGCACTCTGGAGGAATCGCTGACCGTCGCTGCGCCGAACCCGCTGCCCACGCTCATCACGACCACGCGGCCACTCTCCAGGTAATCCTCGCCGATCAGCAGCGCTTTCGAGATCTCCTCCGCCGTCAGGGCTGCCTCTGCCTCGGTCTCACTTTCGTAGAGGACGAAATCGTCCCGATACGCCGGCTGGATCGGAGAGAAGAGCCCCGACCCATCGACCACCCCAATCGGTTGGGCCCCAACCTCAAACTGCCTCTCAAGGAACTCGGCGATCTGTCGGGCCTGTCCCACGAAAAGGGTGCCCAGCAGCAGCCCCACGACGCCGAGCAAGGGCACAAGCGCGGTCATGATAATGAAGCCCGTCCGCCGCACATTGGTCGAGTACTCGTGACGGGCGACGACCCAGATCTTACGCCAGTTCACCCTCTCACTCCTCCCTACCGCTTACCACGGCTATGAATATCTCCTCCAGCGGCACCGGCGCCACCTCGAAGGCGCGGATCTGCACACCGCGCTCCAGAAGGACGCGCAGCACCTCCTCAGGGCCTGCCCCCTCATCCAGAGTCAGGTTGAACGCGCCATCGTCCGGTTCCACCTCCACCACGCCGGGCAGATCGGGGGGGACTTCGGAGGCGCGAATTCGGACGGAGTTGGGAGCGTAGCTCTGCTTGATCTCCCTCAGAGAGCCGTAGAGCACCGCCCGCCCCTCATTGATGAGGAGAATTCGATCGCACAATGCCTCCACCTGGTTCATCTGATGGGTGCTGAGGACGATCGTCTTGCCCTGGCGGTGCAGATCAGCGATGAACCGCTCTATTCGCTCTACACTGACCGGATCCAATCCTTGAAAAGGTTCATCCAGGAAGAGCACCTCTGGATCGTGGACCAGACTGGCAATGAACTGGAGCCGCTGCTGCATACCCCGGCTGAGGTCGCGCACCTTGCGATCGGCCCAGTCCTCCAGCCTGATGCGCCCGAGCAGGCCCATCGCCCGCTCTCGGGCGTCGGCCCGAGACATCCCCTTCAATTCGGCCAAGTAGACCAGCGTATCGAGCACCTTGAGGTTGCGGTAGAGGCCGCGCTCTTCGGGCAGGTACCCCACTCGATCCTTCGCCCGCCCTGGGGGGTGGCCCAGCACCTGTGCGCTCCCCTCATCGGGCTGGAGGATGTCCATGATGACGCGGATCGCGGTAGTCTTTCCGGCGCCATTGGGCCCGAGGAGCCCAAAGAGCTCGCCCTGGCCCACCTCGAAGGAGAGCTGATCCACCGCCACCAGGTCGCCGTATCGCTTCACAAGATTCTGTACTTCGATGACCGTTTCCATCACGCTGCCCCATCTCCTTTCGTCACTCCTAGCCAGCGGACAGTCTTGAGCCCGAATCTCCCGCAGGTTAGGGAATAATACCATAAACAGGTGCAGGCAGCCACTTCTGAGGCTACTTTCAGCCAGATTCTACGGCAAACCGCGGGAGGTTGACGAACCGTCCGGTGGCTAGTTGTCACCTCCTGCCTGCAGTACTAGTCAATCCTTTCGCGGACGAGAGACAAGGTCCTCGGGTCGCCCTCTATCAGGGCCTCCTTCCTGGCGTGGGGCCAGGTCTTGATGTACTGCTCCAACTCGCGGGCTGCTTGGTAGCTGAGGTCGCCCAGCGAGAAGACCAACTCCACGGGGAGACGCCTGCTGGTCCACCGAGCCCCTCTCCCCTCCTCGTGCTCAGACAGCCGGCGCTCCAGGTCGCAGGTCATGCCGGTGTAGTAAGAGTCATCCGAGCAAGATAGGATGTAGACGCAGTAGCTCATACCGATCTCTCCGATCCAGATCCTCGTCGCCAATGCGAAGCGGCTCGCGAGTGCCGCCGAGAGGCCCTATGGTCTTCCTCCAGGACAAGGGAGGCAACAGGCTGCAATTCAACCCCTGCGCCATGACAATCCGGAAACCCCTCTCGGCCGCCGAACCAATCGAGAGTCTCATTCCGCCGCAAGCGAGTCGCCTGCCTTGACAGAATCGCCTGGTAGGAGGAGAAAGGCCAGCCACGGAAATCGTCCACGAAGCCGTGGAATTGCAGGTTCTGGTGAATACAGGTGATCAGGTGCACGAAGTACGCATCTGTCGCAACTTCAATGCGGTGGAAGGGATGCTCAAACAGACTTCCAGTCCGGTCGTTGGTCTTGTTGAACGCCTGGGCATAGGAATTGAAGAGGTTGCTGAACTGCTGGCTGGGTTCTAAGACCCTAAAGGTCTCGGAGACCTTTAGGGTCTCTTCCGCAGTCCCCTCTTGTTCCTCGGCTGTCTTGGTTCGTACCAGGAAGTGGAAATGGTTCTGCATCACCCAGCAAGCGTAGGTGAAGGCAACGGGTTCAATGTACCTGGCGTAACGCTGTAGGAAGAAGTGGTA
>JASFWK010000163.1:0-4092 GCA_050049355.1 Anaerolineae bacterium
CACGGGTCCGCCAAGACTGGTCGTGACCAACCGGTGCTCGGTGTCCGTCATCAACTGGAGGAGCCAGACGACGAACAGCCCGACCAGCGCTGCATCCAGGAGAGTGGGGGTGAAGCCCAGCTGAAAGGGAAAGGAAGCGAACGGAAGAAGGCAGACGACGCCGATGACTGTCCAGTAGGCGACCTCGATCTCGCGCAGCATCCAAAGGGCCAATGCAAGCGCCGCCACGCTGACTGCCGTCAGAAGCGGTCCCACCTCTGCTAATAGGTATCCCCCTGCGACCGCCAATGCAAGCGTCAGCGCTAGCGCTGCCAAGGCAGCTAGCCAGCGGCGACGGGAGGCGAATATGCGAGATAACCAGTCGTTCGTCATAGGGTCGAAGCCTTGTCCGACTAGCGGATCACCAGCGCGCTGGGGATTTCGATGGTATCCCCGGCCCCATCCAGACGCTCCAGGCGCGTCATTGTCTCCAGGTCATACATGCCTATCACCAGCCGGTACTGACCGGGGTGAATGCCAGTTGGCAGCGCCAGCCGGTGGGGGTCGGTTATCGCTTCCCCGGTGACCCACATCGCCGTGGGGTAATCCCCCTCCAGGGGCGGTGCATCGCCGAAGAGGACCGGTTCCCCTGCGGGGTCGAGCACATGGATGAAGATAGTGTAATCTCGCGAGGGCTCTCCCGCGGCTTCCCAATAGAGAGTCAGCGTCACCGTCTCTCCCGCCTGCACCGATTCCGGCTGCAGGTCGTACCCCCTCAGCGAGATTCCATCCGCCAGGTCCACTGCCAGGGGATCGGGTGGTTGGGGTGCAGGCTCAGGAGGGGCCAGCTTGAGCTCTCCTACTTGAGCTGTGCCCAACGTCCGCCCTTCCTCGGGATCGTACAACCCCACCTCCACCAGCAGCCGCGTGGGGGTCTGCGCGTCCCTCGCGACTGGGACCCGGTAGGGATCGCGCCAAACCTGGCCGAGGCGCCACAGGCTGGTGGGCACCATCCCACAGGCGGGGTAGCGATTGACCTGCCCCACCAGTTCGCGGCCGCGTCCCAGGAGGCGGACGAAGCTGAGGTAGTCCCTGTCATCGGGCGCCACAGACCGCCAGTATACCACAACTTCGACGCTCTCGCCTGCTCGCACCGTCTGCGGACCCTGAGCGGACTCGGGATCCCGCTCCAGTTCCCATCCCACGAGCCGGGCCACGCTGCCCATCTCCACGGGGTTGATGCGGGCTTCAACGGGAACATCGGCTGGGGAGAGTGGCTCAGGTGGCGTGTAGGCGGGGATGATGGAGACGAAGGGCATCGCCCCCGCGATGACCAGGAGCAGTACCGAGATCCCCACCGTCAGCCCACGGCGGTAGCGACGGGGTGACCACTGGCGAAGCCCTACCATCAGCAGCGTGCTGATACCGCCGATATCGGGGAAGATCAGTCGCCCTTGGAACGAGAAGTAGATCCAAGTCCAGCGCAGGACGGAGATGAAGAGGATTCCGGCCCAAAGTGCTGGGATCCACCACAGGCGGTCGGGGCTGCGAATTGCCGACTGCAAGTTGCCCGTCCGGCCCCTGCGACGCACGATCCAAATCGCGAGGCCAGACAAGCCGACCAGCGACAAAAGGTCAAAGAAGGTGTAGACCCAGCGGGGAGCCATCACGTCCACCGCCCCGAAGAGGCCCCAATAGGTCCACCGGAAAGTGCCGAATTCGCTCAGCCAATCGTGGAGAGAGGGAACACCCGCCCGTCGTCCCTGTATGGCGACGAAGACGTTCAGGGCGGTCGGGTCGCCGTAGATTCGCCAGTTGCGGAGGAACCACCAACCCGAGATCAGCGCAGCGATGCCCACGGCTAGGGGTAGGCCCACCAGCAGTGGACGCAGGGTTCGGCGGCGGTAGCTGAGCCAGGCCAGAAGGCAGGCCAGAAGGGCTAGTGCTCCCAGGCCGCTCAGCTTGGTCAAGACGAAGAGGCCTACGGTCAGGCCTGCCAGGGCGTAACGCCAGATCGGCAGTGCTCCCTGGAGGCCGTCGCGGGCCAATCGGACGAAGAGCAGCAGATTGAGACAGCCGAGAAGGGCTGCCAGCGCATCGTTGTTGACGGCTGCGTTGACGAAGAGAAACATGGGATTAAACGCGGTCATAGCCGCTGCGCCCAGCGCCAGGCTGGACTGGTCGGGGAACAGCTCACGGGCCAGGAGATAGGTGAGAGTTACCGTGCCTGCTCCTATTCCCACGGTCAGAAGCCGGATTAGATGGATAGCCAAGACGGAACCCTGCCAGGGAAAGCGCTCTCGCTCCGGCAGGTGGATCACCAGGTTCTTGTTACACAGCTGGGTGGGATTGCCGATGAAGGCGTGCCAATTCATCCAGCGCACCTGGGGGAGGTCAGACGTATCTATCCAGGAGGTGAGCGCCGCCATCAGGGTGTGGTATGCGGGGGGCTGACCACCATCCTGCAGCCAGGGACATTCTCCCGGCGATTGCAGGCACGTCTCTGGATCGAGAATGGGTAGATCGCGGTGGGTCTGAACGTACTGGACATAGGGGTAATGCTTGAACTCGTCAGATGCCTCCAGCGGCGGGGTCGCCAGGCTGTAGATGATTCCCAAGGCAGCATAAGCGGCCAGGAGGAGGGCTAGCAGACGTCTTGGGGTCATCGCCCCTCCAGCGTCGTCACGGGAATGGCGTTCTGGGCAAACTGATTCCCTGCGGCGTCGATCGCCATTAACCGTGCTCCGGACACCAGGTCATAGAGCCCCACCTGAAGGGGATAACGAGCGGGCGGAAGGTCGTGGGGGAGGGAGAGTATGTGAGGGTCGCGCACTGTCTCCCCTGACGCCCACCAAGAGGTTGGATAAGAACCGTCCAGGGGTGGGGCATCCGACTGGGCGATCAACTCTCCTTCCTCATTCAGCAGGTGAACGAAGACGGTGTAATCGGACGAGGGCGGCAGCTCTGCGCGCCACACCAGAGTGACAGTCAGCGTATCTCCGGCGGTGATGTGATCTGTGGAAAGATCGGCGCCGATCAAGGTGAACGTCTCTCCTAGCCTGGCTCCGACCGGATAGGCGACGCGGGTGGGAGGCGGTTTGAGTGCTCGCAGCGGTACAGTGTCCAGCAGGGGCATCCCGGGCAAGGGTTCTCCGCTGGGGAGGGTTGGTGTGATGGGGGCTCCGCCTCGCAACCGTACCCCCGCCTCCAATCCCACCAGCGCTGGCGCTGCCGCCCCTTCGTCCACTGGGATCAGGTACCGATCTCGGTAGATGACCCCTGGTTCCCACAGCGTAGGCGGGAAGGTGCCGCCGCCGGGATACCCATCCGTTCCGCCTATCGGCTCCCCGTCGCGCCCCAGGAGCCGCACGTGAACCACGTAGTCCACCTCGGGGGTGGTTCTGGCCTCCCAGTAGAGAGTCGCCGGCACCTTCCTCCCTGGACGGACCTCTTCTACTTCGATCAGGCCACCGATGAGTCGGATCGGGGTGCCCGCCGCGGTGACCTCGAAGCGGGTCATCCTCTCCGGCAGGTCCTCCTCCATCACTGACCGGGGTTGCGCATAGGCTGGGAGGATGAATATGAGCAGCACCCCCAGCGTCGCTCCCAGATGGGTCACCGCCAGCAGCCCGGCCAGTGCTCCCTCTCCCCGCTGGCCCACCAGTCGTGCCAGCCCTAGCGTCAACAGAGTCGAAGCACCAGCCACGGCCGGGAAGAGGTAACGTCCCTGTGCGCCCAGCACGATCATAATGAAGCGCCACACAGAACCGAAGACGAGGAGGAAGGATAGGGCCACGATCGCCAGCCCCGCTCGAACCCGCGGCGGGAGTCGCCGCTGGGTCCACTGCTCGGCCAGGAGGACCAGCAGCCCCACGACCGCCAAGCGCACCAACACCCACCAGGCGCGATACAACCACGGGGAGACGGCCACGTTGAACCAGCCGAAGATCGCCCAGTAGGACATCTCCAACCCCTGCAATTGGGGGATGACCTCAAGAAAGCCGAGAGGCTCCGGCCGAACGGTCTCGGTGTGGCTCAGCCAGGCCTGGACCCCCATCAATTCGCCGTAGAGCAGCAGATTGCGCACAAACCACCAGCCGCAGACCAGGGCGG
>JASFWK010000164.1:0-4085 GCA_050049355.1 Anaerolineae bacterium
CCTCCTACCGACCAGCCTGACGGTCGTTGACCGCTGACTATTTGGCGCTTCGGAGTTGTGGTATAATGGTGACTAGAATCGACGTTGGAGGAACGTCAGGAGGTGTGTCATGATTAGGGTGAAGATAGCTGGTATACAGATCAGCCTGATGTCCCAACACCGGGTCGTGCTGTTGAAGGAGAGGGAGGCAGACCGCTATCTCCCCATTTGGATTGGTCCCTGCGAGGCTGAGGCAATAAACATTGAACTTCAGAGTGTCGAGGTAGCCCGTCCGCTAACCCACGACCTGCTCAGCAACGTCATCGAGGTGTTGGGTGGGGCGGTGGAACGGGTAGTTGTGTCAGACCTGCGCGATGATACCTTCTATGCTCGAATCGTGTTGGACGTGGGTGGACAAGAGCTAGAGATTGATTCCCGCCCCTCCGACGCGATGGCCCTGGCGGTTCGCGTCCGTGCGCCCATCTACGTGGTCGAAGAGGTGATGGCGGAAGCGGGGATCGTACCGGAGCGAGATCTCTCGGAGGGCGGTGAAGGGGGAGAATCCTCGGCCTTCGATGAGTTCCTCAGCGGCCTGGATGTCGATGATCTACCCATTCACTGAGTAACATGGTTTCTCCTGAGAAGACTGTACCTCATAACGTCGAGGCGGAGGAAGCGGTCCTGGGTTCGCTCCTGATTGACCCGGAGGCCCTCTTTCGCGTTGCCCCGTTTCTGCAGCCAGACGACTTCTACATCCGCAAGAATGGCTGGATCTACGAGGCCATTCTGACCCTCCACGAGCGTCGGGAGCCGATAGACTTCGTGACGCTGCGCACTGAACTGGAGGCGCGGGGCCAACTGGAGGAAGCTGGCGGTGCAGCCTATATCACGCAGCTGATCAACGCTGTTCCATCGGCTATCCACGTCGAGGCCTATGGTCACCTGGTCGAGCAGACCGCGGTTCGCCGCAGGCTCATCGGTGCCGCCGGGGATATCGCCCAACTGGCCTACCGCGAGGAGCAGGAGGTCGATCAGGTGGTGGACCGCGCGGAGCAGACGCTGTTCAGCATCTCGCAGCGCCGCCTTTCCCGCGAGATGGCTCCCATACAGGAGGTCATCCGCCGCTATTACGACCGCATTGAGTACCTCTTCGAGCATCGGGGTGAGCCGCTTGGAGTGCCTACTGGCTTCGTGGACCTGGACCGGCTTCTGGGAGGGCTGCAGAAGTCAGATTTGGTCATCGTTGCTGCCCGACCGGCGATGGGCAAGACCTCCCTGTGTCTCTCCTTTGCTCGCAACGCTGCTCAGATGGGCAAGCACGTCGCCGTGTTCAGTTTGGAGATGGCCGCTGAGCAGATAGTGCAGCGGTTGGTCGCCGCAGAGACCGGCATAGATGCCCAGCGGCTTCGGCTGGGCCATCTAGAGGAAGATGAATGGCCTCTCTTTGTCCAGGCCACGGGGGTCCTTTCCGAGGTGCCGATCTTCATCGACGATACTCCCTCTATCTCCGCGCTGCAGCTGCGGACCAAAGCCCGCCGCATCCATGCCGAGCACGACCTTGATCTGATCATCGTGGACTACTTGCAGCTGATGACCGGCGACACGCGCGTGGAGAACCGAGTGCAGGAGGTCTCCTATATCTCACGCATGCTCAAGGGGCTGGCGCGGGAGCTCGAGGTACCGTTGGTGGCTGCCTCTCAGCTTTCCCGCGCGGTCGAACAGCGCTCTGACAAGCGGCCAGTGCTTTCGGATCTCCGCGAGTCGGGGTCCCTGGAGCAGGATGCGGACGTGGTGATGTTCATCTACCGCGAGGAGATGTACGAGCCGGAGACTGAGAGGCAGCATATCGCCGACATCCTGATCTCCAAGCACCGCAATGGTCCCACCGGTGTGGTGCAGTTATTCTTCAAACAGCAGCTGGCCCAATTCCTGGATGCCGAGACGCGAGTGCAGCCGGTGGAGCTGTCATAGCTTGTTGTGGGACGGCTGTCCCGGAAGGTACAACTTCCTTCTCCCTCCATCCTCTCAGCTTCGGGAGGGGCAGAGGCCTCCAGCGGCGGAGCTAGATGAGGGACTGATCATTGGGAAGCAATTATGAAGACGTTCAGCGGCTTCTCGGCGGGAAAAGTTCGCAGTGTCCGTGTCCCCAAGCCTGTCTTCACTGAACTCATCCCCCTCATTGACGACTTGGATGAGCTCAAGGTCACCCTACACGCCCTCTACAGGCTGAGTCGGCAGCGAGGGCAGGTTCGGTATCTGCGCCACCGCGACCTCCTGTCCGATCGGCTCCTGATGAGCGGGTTGAGCGAGGAATCGGGGGCGGCGCTGGAGGCGGCCCTGGATCGGGCAGTGGAGCGCGGGACGCTGCTGCGGACCGAGGCGGAAGTGGAGGATCGGGTGGAGGCGGTTTACCTCGCCAATACGCCGCGGGGGCGGGCCGCGCTGGCGGCTGTCCGCCGTGGAGAGCCGCTGGCAGAGGCAAGCTCGGCTCCTCGCTCCAATGTCTTCGTGCTGTATGAAGAGAACATTGGCGCGCTGACTCCTCTCATCGCTGAGGAACTGAAGGAGGCGGAGGGGATCTACCCCGCCGACTGGATCGAAGAGGCTTTCCGCGAGGCCGTGGCGCTCAACAAACGCAGCTGGAAGTACATCCGCGCTATCCTGGAGAGATGGCGGAGCGAAGGGAGGAAGGATGAAGCATCTCGGCGAGAGCGCGAAGGAGACCGTCGCCGCTATGTCGAAGGAGAATACGGAGAGTATATCGAGCGCTGACGACCAATCGAATGACGGCGAGGCCTGCCCCCACTGCAGCGGACTGGGGTATGTCCGGGCCGACGTGCCGGTGGATCACCCTGATTTTGGCAAGCTTCTTCCTTGTGTCTGCCGTTTGACTGAGAGGGCCCAACGCCGCATCGCCCGTCTGCGGGCGGTGAGCAACATGGACAAGCTCTCTCACATGACCTTCGAGACGTTCGTCCCGGAGGGGCACGGCCTTCCACGTCAGAAGCGGGAAAACCTTCGTCGCACCTTTGAAGCAGCGCGTGAGTACGCCAGGGATCCTTCCGGATGGCTGATCCTCAAGGGGGGGTATGGATGCGGCAAGACTCACCTGGCTGCTGCCATCGCCAACCGCCGTGTCGAGCAGGGGCAGCCTGTGTTGTTTATCACTGTCCCTGACCTGCTGGATCATCTGCGCGCAACCTTCGGTCCGGAGAGTCCCACCGGCTACGACGAGCGGTTTGAGGAGATTCGTACCGTGCCCCTGCTCATCCTCGACGACCTGGGCACCGAGGCACCGACCTCCTGGGCGCAGGAAAAGCTGTTCCAGATATTCAACCACCGCTACAACGCTCACCTACCGACTGTCGTGACCACCAATCACGAACTGGAGGAGATCCCGATGCGGCTCCGCTCCCGGTTGGTGGACCCCGACCTCAGCCGTATCTGCACCATTCTGGCTCCTGACTACCGACTTGCAGGCGTGTCCCACGATCAGTCCGACTTGAGCAGTCTCAGCCTGCACTCTGCTCAGACCTTTGATACGTTCGATCTCCGGGAGGGAGAGCTGCCGCGTGAAGAGAGGGAGAACCTCCAGCGCGCTTTGGAGATCGCTCAGGGCTTCGCTCAGAGTCCGGAAGGGTGGGTAGCCTTCACTGGCACCTACGGCTGCGGCAAGACCCACTTGGCCGCCGCCATTGCCAACGAGCGCGTCCGACAGGGACATCCGGCTCTCTTCGTGGTGGTTCCCGATCTTCTGGATCACCTTCGCGCCACTTTCAATCCTCAGAGCACGGTCTCTTTCGACAAGCGTTTTGAGGAGGTGCGGCGTGCCCCTTTCCTGGTGCTCGACGACCTGGGGACCGAGTCCGCCACTCCCTGGGCGCGGGAAAAACTACATCAGGTCTTCGACTACCGCTACAATGCCCGCCTGCCCACGATCATCACTACCGCCACCCCGATCGAGGAGTTGGACCCTCGACTGGCGACGCGTATGCTGGATGTGAGTCTGTGCACTCTCTTTGCCATCCTCGCTCCTTCCTATCGCGCTGGGCTTCGCCGCCGCGGAAGGTCGCAGCGCGACTAGTGGGGTAGAAGGGGATTGACAA
>JASFWK010000063.1:0-10908 GCA_050049355.1 Anaerolineae bacterium
TGCCCGGCAGCGCCACGGCCACTCTCAAGTTCACGTTCCAGGCGACGGGGCCGTTTCCGGATCAAGCGCTGATCCACAACACCCAGTACTGTGCTGACGCGGACAACGCCGAGAGGGCGTGCGGAGCGGACGTGGCGACCACTGTGAATGCTCCAGTCTTCGCATTAGGCAAGGGCGCCTCCGACGATCCCGTGACAGCTGGCGAGCGACTGACCTACACGATTCGCCTGACCAACACCGGTCACCTTACTACCTCGCTGCCCTATACTATCGTCGAGACCCTGCCGCTGCATACCACCTATGCCGATTCGAGTCCGCCCGCGCAGGTCTCCGCCTCAGGCCGTACGCTGACCTGGACGCTGAGTTCGCCCCTTGGGATCGCCCAGGCTGTCTCGGTTACTTTCGCTGTCACCGTGACGGAGCCTCTCACAGACAACCTGGCCCTGATCAATGGGGACTATCGGGCGTTCTCGGACGAGGTTGTACTCACCGCCCAAGGATCTCCAGTCACCACTACGGTCTGGAGCTGGCCTACACTCTCTATCTCCAAGATTGCCGACCCAGATCCGGTAGAGGCCGGCAACTACCTGACCTACACGCTGACGGTGACTAACGATGCCGCTGCTAATGGCCCGGCGCAGGCCCTCGTGGTCTCCGACCGGGTGCCGCTGAGCACTACCCTGATAAGCGCGCCAGGAGCCTCCTGGAGCGGAACCGATCCGGGGAGTGTCATCACCTGGAGCCTGTCGTCGTTCGTCTGGCCGGGCGAGTCAGCTACTTACTCCTTCACTGTGCGAACGCACAGCCCCTTGGTCTCCGGAACTCTGCTGACCAACCAAGCCGCTGTTACCGCCGAGAATGCCCTCTCGGGCGTTGGCACGTCGATCGGGACAGCGGTCCGCTCCGCTCCCGAACTCACCGTCATTAAGAGTGTCACCCCGGCCGCAGTGACGGCCGGCGGCCCTGTCACGTACACCGTCGTCGTCACCAATACGGGCAACGAGCTCGCCTCCGGCGCGCTCATAACCGATACACTGCCTGCCCCTTTCTCGTTCGGTGGGATGGTTGAGGGGGATGCTCCCGCTGTCGCAGGGAATGAGCTGACATGGAGCGATCAGACGATCACCCCCACCGCCGACGCCATCTGGCCATCCGATTGGGTCAGCCCGCCAGGTCCGCTGACGTTGATCTTCACCGCCACGGCGGGCGGCAGCGGCACCTACTCTAATGCCGTCACCGTCACCCGCGAGGCCATGAGCGCGGCCACTGGTCCCACTGCGCCTGTTCTTGTGAGCACGCCCGACCTGCGGATCCAGAAGAGTGAGTCCGATGACCCGATTCAACCGGGTCAGCTGCTGACCTACACCATCGTTTACTCCAACGCCAGCGCCGTTCCGGCCACTGGTGTCGTCATCACTGATGCTCTCCCCGATTTCATTGCGGGTGGCTACGCGAGCGGGTCCTATGAGGGGACCATCACCGCTGGTGGATTGATCACTTGGACCATTGGACAGTTGGATGGGAACAGCAGCGGCGAGGACATCACCTTGGTGATGACCCTGACCTTGCCAATCGCCGATGGTACGGTGTTGACGAATGTGGCCAACATCGCCTGCGACGAAGGAGACCGCGCCACCAGCGGTCCGGTGACTACCACCGTCGAGAGCAGCCCCGACTTGGTGTTGACCAAGGCGGCGAGCCCATCCCCACCGGCAACAGTCTCCCCTGATGATCTGATCACTTACACGTTGGTCTTCAGCAACGTTGGCACCGCCACCTCATCGGCCACCATCACCGATGCCCTCCCGGTCAGCTTGACCCAGGTCGTCTCCACCACGACGGTCAACGTGGCATTTGCTGGGAGCGCACCACCCGTCTACACCTGGACCGTGGGCACACTGGCGCCGGGTGAGCAGGGTGCAATCACCATCACCGGACGGGTGATCACGACCACGACGTGGGGTCAGTCCACTCTGATTACCAATACGGCTGGCATCACCACTCTTGCCGACTCCGACGTTGACGGTAACCGTGACGCGGCGCTGGTCATCGTCGTTCCGGGTCCGGCGGCGGATGTCGACCTCACTGCGGATCCTTCTGCGACCACGGTGGACTGCACCAGCGTGGTCACCGCCCAGGTGCGTGACGCTTGGGGGAACGCCGTGAGCGACGGCACGCCGATCACCTTCAGCACGAGCACCGCCACCAGTGGTGCCTCTCCCGCGACCGGCTCCACCAGCCTTGGCTACGTCACCGCCGTGGTTACATCGACCCTCCCTGGCTCCGTCATCATCACCGGCACCGGTCCCGCCCTCGTCTCTGGAACGACCAGCGTCGACTTCGACGCTGGAGCACCAGCTGCTTTTGCTGTCGGCGCCGTCGCCGATTTGCAGACAGCTGGTGTCCCCTTCACCATTATCATCACCGCCACCGATCAGTACGCCAACGTCGCTACGAGCTTTGCAGACTCGGCTGACCTCGCTGATGACACGGGGACGCTTTCGCCGGCTGTCACCAATCCCGCCGTTGGCGGCGTGCTGACCCAGAGCGTGACCATCACCCGCGCCTGGATTGGCGATGTCATTGATGCCAGCGCCAGCGGGACTACCGCCTGCGGCGATCCATGGAACGTGGTCGGGAGCAGCAATCCCTTCACCGTCGGTCACAACCTCGCCGTCACGCTGACGCTCGCACCCCAGGCTGGGATCTTGGCTGCTGGTGACACATTGACCTATACGGCCAGCGGCACCGACGCCTATGGCAACAGCTGGAACGCCACTGAGGAGGTTACTTTTGCGACCTCCGGTGGCAATGCCTTTCTGGGCATGCCACCCGGCAACAACATCTTCTCAGCCACGACGGCGGGAGTCGATTTCCCCGTGACCGGAACCATCGCCGGGGCTGGTGGCCCTGTGACCGCCACCACCCGGGTCACCGTCACTCACGGCGATGCGGTTAACCTAGCGATCTCCCCGCCCGCCGCCGCCGTCACTGCCGGAGAGCCGGTAACCTACACCGCTGTGGCCACTGACGCGTTTGGGAACGTCTGGGATGCCACACTCGATGCAGTCTGGGCTGCTGGCGGAGGGAATGTCTTCTTTGACAATGTGCTCTCAGCCACCGTCGCTGGCACCTGGTCTGTTACCGGTACACTGCCCGATGTCTCAGCCAGCGCGGTCATCACTATCGACCCTGGATCGGTGGAGACGTTGGGGATGGGGCCAGTGGCCGACCCGCAGACGGCAGGTGTCGGCTTCGGGCTCGTCATCACCGCTCGTGACAGCTTCGATAACGTCGTCACGGACTTTTCAGGCGCGCTGAACCTGACTGATGGAACCGGCACGCTGGTGCCGACGACCTGGAGCACGTGGTCGAGCGGGGTCGCCAACCCTGTGGTGACCATCACGCTCGCCGCGAGCGATGATGTCATCACCGCCGGACTTACCGCCACGCCGACGATTGAAGTGGCCAGCAACTCCTTCGATGTCGTAGGGGGTGAGGCTGCCACGGTCGTCTACACCACTCCAACCACCCTGCGGCTGTGCGGGAGAGCGCCGGTCACCGCCACCGTCGCTGACCAGTGGGGGAATTCGGTACCAGATGGCACGGTGGTCACGATGAGTGCCACCATCGGTCTCTGGTTTGCCGAAAGCGGGGATGCCAACCACTCCGCCACCACGGTCAACGGGGTGGCTACGGCTACCCTTGTGGCAGGTGATAGCTCTGGCATGGCCTCCACCAAAGCCGACGCCGATGCTGCCACTTCGGGCTGGCAACAGGTCAACGTGACCACGCCCGGCGTGCCCTACACCATCGACGTCATCGCCGATCCAACTGCCATCCAAGCTCTATCCGACACTGCCTCCATCACGGCCACCGTCTACGACTGTGCCGCGATTCCCAATCGGCTCTCCGGGGAGACAGTCGATTTCGCGGCCAGTTTCGGCACACTGAGCCCGCTCTCAGGCGTCACCGACGGGAGTGGGGAGGCTACTACCACATTCAGCTCGACTCAATCGGGTCAGGCTGTCATCACCGCCACGTCGCGACTCGCCTCTGGGCTGGTAACGGTGACCGTGCAGCCGCCCGAGCAACAGGTGTACCTGCCGCTCGTGTTGAGGGACTATCGGGGGGTTAACCTGGTGGTGGATGACATCGCCTGGACTCCGCAAAATCCCACCACTGCGGACACGGTGGTGGTCAGCGTGACCATCCGCAACGCTGGGCCGAGGGCCATCGAGTCGTCCTTCTGGGTCGATCTTTACCTGGATCCCAGTGCCACGCCCGCACCGGGTACGCGGTGGGATGAGATCTGCGCGCAAGGAGCGGCGTGGCAGGTGGGCGGCCTGGCGGGCGGCCAGTCACTGACGCTCCGGTCTGACCAGGGCGCTCCCGACTATACCCATTGGGATGGCTCTCTTCCCGGCACTCCAGATCCACACCAGCTTTATGCCGTGGTAGACAGCTGGTGGGGATCGGAAGGGGTGGTGGCGGAGGACCGGGAAGATGACAACGTGCTTGGACCGGAAGACCTGCACATGGGACCGTGAGCCCTTCAGCTAACCAGCCAGGTAACTGACCGTCTAACCATTCATCCACAGTATGACGAGGTGACATATATGCCTGCAAGCGAGATGAAGCACATCCTAGTCACAGGTGCAGTCGGTCAAATCGGTTCCGAGTTGACCATGGCGCTGCGTGAGCGGTATGGCGACGAGAACGTCGTTGCCACAGGACATAAGACAGAGCCCAACCCGGAGCTGCGCGACTCGGGTCCATTCTATTTCATCGACGTGACCCAACGGGAGACGGTGGAGGCAGTGGTGGATGAGTATGATATTGATACCATCTACCACATGGCCGCCATCCTCTCCGCGGCAGGTGAGCAGAACCCGCAGCTGGCCTGGGACGTGAACATCAACGGCCTATACCATATCTTAGAAATAGCCCGGGAGCGCGAGATGGCGCGGGTCTTCTGCCCGAGTTCGATTGCCGCCTTTGGGCCGGATACGCCGAAGGACAATACGCCTCAGGAGACGATTCTGAGGCCGACGACGATGTACGGTCTCACAAAGGTTGCAGGGGAGTTGCTCTGCAACTACTACTTCAAGCGCTTTGGCGTGGATGTGCGGGGGGTCAGGTATCCGGGAATCATCAGCAGCGAGACCCTGCCTGGCGGCGGCACCACCGACTACGCGGTGGAGATCTTCTACGAGGCGATTAAGCACAAACGATACACTTGCTTCCTGCGGGAGGATACGGTCCTGCCGATGATGTACATGCCCGACTGTGTCCGGGCTACCATCGTGCTCATGGAGGCCGATCTCTCTCGACTGGAGCACCACGCGGATTTCAATCTGGCAGGCTTGAGCTTCTCTCCCAAGGAGTTGGTGGCGGAGATCAAGAAGCACATGCCAGAGTTCGTCTGCGCGTATGAACCCGACTTCCGGCAGGAGATCGCGGATTCGTGGCCTCGTTCCATAGACGATAGCGCCGCCCGGGAGGAGTGGGATTGGAAGCCAGAGTACGATTTGGCAGCAATGGTCGAAGATATGCTGGAGAAGCTGGGCAAGCGGCATGCAGAGGGAAGACTGTAGGTAGTCTCGGCAAAGTTATTCGATTGACTCCCCCGGGCCGCTTGCCGCTCGCGCGGAGAGTGCGAGGCAAGGGCCGTGGGGTGAGGAGATACACTAGACGATCAGGAGGTCATCCAAAATGCAGGTCAAGAGGGATCCGACAAGTTATATGGGTGAGGAGTATGAGCGTCTGGCCGATGAGGGCCTGACCTGGGAGCCCCGCGAGCTTCAGAGCGCCAGTGGCCCCGTCTCCACCGTGGACGGCAGGGAAGTCATCGTGCTCTGTGCCAACAATTACCTCAATCTGTCTACCCATCCCAAGGTGGTCAACGCTATGGTTGAGGCCACCAAGAAGTACGGCGCGGGGGCCGGAAGTGATCGCTCGATCGCTGGCGATATGTCGCTCCACAGGGAGTTGGACCGCCGCCTGGCGGAGTTCAAGGATGCGCCAGCTTCCTTGACCTTTCAAACGGGCTTCATGACGAACCAGGGCCTTGTCGCCCAGCTTGCCGGAGAGGGAGACCTCTACGTCTCCGATGAGCTGAACCACGGCTCGATCATAGATGGGGTGCGGTTGACTCGTGCGGATCGTGCTATCTACAAACATAAGGATGTTGACGACCTGGCCCGCATCATGGACGAAGCGGAGACCCATCAACCTCCGTACAAGCAAATCTGGATCGTCACCGATGGTGTCTTCAGCATGGACGGCGACTTGGCTCCGCTGCCTGCGATCGCGGAGATCGCCGCAGAGCACGGTGCCGGTGTGTACGTGGACGATGCACATGGCGAAGGCGTCCTCGGGGAGGGAGGACGGGGAATCGTTAACCACTTCGGCCTGACCCGCGATCAGGTGCATGCTGAGATGGGGACGTTCTCCAAGGCCTTCGGGATTGTGGGGGGGCACGTCAGCGGCAGCGAGGAGCTGACGAAGTTCGCTATGAACAAGTGCAGAACCTGGCTGCTCAGCGGAGCGCTCCCGCCTGGGGTGGCCGCGGCGACCATTGCGGCTATTGATGTCATGGAGTCCAATCCGGAGCGGGTAGAAAAGGTGTGGGAGAACCGTGATTACTTCATCGATAAGATGAAGGAGCTCGGGTTCGACACAGGGCACAGCGAGACACCTATCGTGCCGATAATGTGCGGTGAGAGCAAGACTGCAAAGGCGCTGGCTGACTTCGTATGGAGCGAGGGTATCTATGTGCTGGCCATCGTCTACCCGATGGTGGCTCGCGGCAAGGCCAGGATCAGGGTCCAGCTCTGTACCGAGCACACCAAAGACCACCTGGACCGGGCCATTGAGGCGTTCAAGAAAGGGGGGCAGAAAGTCGGGTTGATCTAGCGCTTGACAGCTCGCCTGGAGCGAGTATAATTCCGTACCGACAGTCGAGCGTCATCACCTTCGGGGCAGGGTGGAATTCCCGACCGGCGGTGAGGCAGGCTTTGTGTCTGCCGAGCCCGCGAACCGCGCAAGCGGCCGATCCGGTAGAGGCGGCAGAATCGCCGCCTAATCCGAAGCCGACGGTGAAAGTCCGGAGGGGAGAAGGTGAGCACGGGCGCCGTATCTTGCGGTCTGTGCGATCTCTGAGCCTCGAAGGCCACATGGTCTTCGAGGCTCTCGTCTTGCGCTGCCCCTCCCTGCCCCGTGGGTGGACATCCGGCCCCGGGGCATTTCTTATGGATTGTGGAGTAGACACGATGGACAAGGGAAGAGGATATGCAACGCGGATCGGACTGATCCTGCTGAGTTTCACGCTCTTTGTGGTGCTCTGGCAGGGAGTTGTCTGGCTGGGTGAGTATCCCCTCTTCATCCTCCCGCCGCCCCGAGCAGTAGTGGACCGGTTAGGCGACCTCCTTGCCGACGGTTCTCTACGGTTCCACACCTGGGTGACGCTGCAGGAGGTGTTGGCGGGACTGGGGCTGGGGGCCCTGGTGGCCACCTTCATGGGTTACGGACTCGCCCACTCCCCCGTGGCGGAGCGACTGCTGGCTCCCTACATCGTCGCCTCTCAATCGGTCCCTGTTGTCGCCGTGGCTCCTCTCTTGGTGATTTGGTTCGGCGCCGGGCTTCTCTCTAAGGTGTTGGTCTGTGCTCTTGTTGTCTTCTTTCCAATCATGGTCAACACCATCGTCGGGGTGCGCTCCGTGGAAGAGGATCTGCGAGACCTCATGCGGACCCTGGAGGCTGGTCGCTGGCAGGTGATCTGGCTTCTGGAGGTGCCGGCAGCGCTGCCGGTGTTGCTGGGAGGTCTCAAAGTGGGGGCTACGCTGGCAGTCATCGGGGCGGTGGTAGGGGAGTTCGTCGCCTCCAATCGGGGACTGGGGTACCTGATCAAACAGGGGCAGCAACTATACGACACTCCTCTGATCTTTGTGGGCATCGCCGCACTGGTGGTGCTGGCCCAAGTGCTCTACGGGGCTGTGACCCTGGCAGAGCGATGGCTGCTCCGCTGGCACAAGGATGGAGTGTGAGGGTGCATTTCGCAAAGCGTTAAGTAACCATCTATGGGAGATAGCCAAATGAGAAGAGATTACGCTCTGTTCGCCGTGCTTCTACTGGTCGGGCTGATGGGGTGCTCTCCATCCAGTCCCTCTTCAGAGCCAACCCACATCCGGGTGCCGATGGGATACGTCGCCAACGTGCAGTTCGCTCCCTGGTATGTGGCGGTAGAGCGAGGGTACTTTGCCGCTGAAGGGATCGAGGTGGAGTTCGACTACAGCTGGGAGACGGACGGTGTTCGTCTGGTTGGAGCTGGGGAGCTTCCCTTTGCTGTCGCCAGTGGCGATCAGGTCCTATTGGCGCGTGCGCAGGGGCTGCCCGTCGTCGCCTTCGTGGGCTGGTTTCAGCGCTTCCCTGTAGCAGTCGTGGCGCTGGAGGAAAGCGGCATACGCGAACCGGCTGATCTGGCGGGTCAGCAAGTGGGCATCCCAGAGACCTTCGGGGCCAGCTACATCGGCTGGCGAGCACTGACGCAGGCGACCGGGTTGGAGGAGGACGCGGTGGAACTGGAGGTCATTGGCTACACCCAATTGGCCAACCTCACCGAGGGAGAGGTGGATGCGGCGGTCGTCTATGCCAACAACGAGCCGGTTCAGCTAGACCAAGCTGGCTACGGTTTCCATCTAATGTCCGTGGCCGACTACGCCACCGTGGTCTCCAATGGGCTAATCACCAACGAGGAGACGCTGGAAGAGAAGCCGGAGTTGGTCCGGGGCTTCAGCCGCGCGTTTCTCCGAGGGCTCGCCGACACCCTGGAGGACCCTGAAGCCGCGTTCGAGATCTGCCGCAAGTACGTGGAGGGCCTGGATGAGAACGAGGATGTACAACGAGCAGTTCTGGAGACTACCCTCACCTACTGGCAGGGGGACTCCCTGGGGTGGTCCGATCCCGCTGCCTGGGAGGAGACGGCGCAGGTCATGCTGGAGGCGGGACTGTTGGCCGAGCCGGTGGCCGCGGAGCAGGCCTTCACCAACGAGTTCCTGCCGTGATGGAACGCGTGGGAGGGACACCGCTTCTGGTGGTTGAGGAGCTGGCGGCCGGTCACCGTGGGCCCGCCGGGTGGCTGCCCGTGCTAGATGGAATCTCGTTTCAGGTGACCGAGGCGGAGTTCGTTTGCTTGGTAGGTCCCTCCGGCTGCGGCAAGACGACGCTGCTGCGGCTGGTGATGGGGTTGGAGCAGCCGACAGCAGGGCGGATCTGCCTTGAAGGAGAAGTGGTGGACCGGCCCCGCCGAGACACGGGGGTTGTCTTCCAGGAGCCCACACTGATGGCGTGGCGGACGGTGGAGGCGAATGTGGCACTGCCGTTGGAGGTAGCGAGGGTGCCGGCGACGGATATCCGCCGCAAGACGAGGGCGTTGCTTGATCTGGTGGGGCTTGCCGGGTTTGAGGACGCGTATCCGGCGCAGCTCTCTGGAGGGATGGCCCAGCGGGTTGCCCTGGCTCGGGCTTTGATCCACGATCCTCGACTTCTGTTATTGGACGAACCCTTCGGCGCGCTGGACGCGCTGACGCGGGAGCGGATGGGGCGGGAACTGCTTCGCATCTGGCGAGCGCGCCGCAAGACGGCGGTGATGGTCACTCACTCCGTGCCCGAAGCGGTCTTCCTGGCCGACCGGGTGCTTGTGCTTGGGCCGCGCCCTGCGTCCATCGTGGCGGAGGTGGAAGTGAACCGGCCTCGGCCGCGAACGTCGGCTCTCCTGGGCGACCCCGCCTTTGCTGCGCTGACACGTCGTGTTCGTGAAGCACTTGACCGGGCTGGTGCCCTGAATCTTGCTCAAGAACAACATCACGCACCAAATCCATACACGGCCTCGTGATTGCGTTACACTCCGATGATGGTATAATCTTCGAGGGCCAGCGTCTGGCAGGAGCATGCTGCCCCTGCCCGCACGTCCTCGTGCGCGCTGGACTCTTGGAGAATGACCAATCCCGAAACTGCACCAAGGGGAGAGAAAGAGCCATCCCGTGGTCTCCTGCGCCCTCTCACGTGGATCACCCTCATGGTTTGGCGTGCGTGCACCGACTGGCGCAGTCGTCGCCCCATGCTCATTCGCGTCACTGCTCACCTCAGCATCATCGTGGTGGCGTTGGTGGCGCTCCTGCTCGGGGGGATCGAGCCGGCGGGACGGGTTTTCGGAGCGGCAGGGCCGCAGTCGATCTACTCGAGCCAGGAGCAGACACCTCCGCCCCGACGGCAAGGCGGCTGGCGGCCTACGCCTGTGCCCGTCCTGAGTCGCCAAGCTTTGCCTCATACTACCATCCCGGAGCGCCCTCGCACCTCGGTCATCACTTACACCGTTCTACCAGGCGACACGGTCTTTGGCATCGCCCAGCACTTCGGCCTTACCCCTCACACCATCTATTGGGCCAACTCCGAGGTCCTCCACGACAATCCGCATATGCTCTGGCCGGATATGGTGCTCAACATCCTACCGGTCGACGGAGTCTATCACCCGGTGGCTGAGGGGGAGACGGTGGCTTCTATTGCGGAAGATCACAACGTCGCCCCTGAGGTGCTCTATAACGAGTGGAATAACCTGACGGAAGAGCAGCCGCTGCAAGCGGGAATGAATCTGGTTATCCCCGGTGGAACGAGGGAATTCCTGGTCTGGCAGCTGCCGCGCTACAGTGATCTGCGCGGATCGGCGGCGGTGGGGTCAGGCGTGTGCGCACTGCCCTCCGTGGGTCTGCGGGGCAACGGCTGGTTCGTCTGGCCTACCGCTGCGCGCCGTATCTCTGGATGGACCTTCCGCGATCCTCGCAACCCACCGCACGCCGGGATAGACATTGGTCTGGGCACGGGCGATCCTGTCTACGCGGCCGACAACGG